>RFRK01000130.1 GCA_009924525.1 Betaproteobacteria bacterium | reverse complement strand
TCGTTATTGTTGGATTGCTCGCACTGATCGTGTATCGATCAGTGTCTGGATTTTTCTCTCCGCTGCCGTTACAAGTCGATGAGGCCCAGTATCTTGGATGGTCCCGCGACCTGGCACTCGGCTATTACTCCAAGCCCCCGATGATCGCTTGGATGCTCGGCGCCAACCGTTGGGTCTGCGATGCGGTCGGGCTGTCGGGATCCAATTGGATTGAGGGCTGTGCCCGCATGTCGCAGGCCTTTGCCTTGGGGGTCGCCGGCCTTTTTGCCGCACTCACTTCGTGGGCGTTATTTCAAAATAAGCCGGCAGCGATTGCCGCGGCCCTGCTGCTGCTGACATCACCACTATTTGGATTTCTCTCAGTTTTCGCCACTACTGACGCCTGGCTATTAATGTTTTGGTCAATCGGCCTCTGGGCATTTGTTGGGGCGATTCACGTCCAATCGGGCTTCTCGCTAGCTGGCAGCAGGCCAGGGCGCTGGGCATACTGGATGATCTGCGGCGTCGCCGTGGGCCTTGGGCTGCTAGCAAAATATTCGATGGGTGTATTTGTGATCAGCGCATTGATTGTGCTTTTGACAGAGCGGCGGCTTTTTTCTTGGGGCCCCTGGATCGCCGCATTGACTGCGCTGCTGGTTTTTTCACCGAATCTGCTCTGGAATGCAGCCGAGGGCTTTCCCACGCTCGCTCACCATCTCGAAATTGCGCAAATCCAGGGGTCAACTGAGGCCTCCTGGAGTCTTTTGGGGGCCCTGGGCTCACTCGCTGAATTTACCGGCGCCCAGTTTTTGCTGCTTGGCCCATTTGCGCTTTTATCGCTACTTTTTTGGGCGCGGGGAGCCTTTGCCGGCCAATGGGCGTCCCAGGCAAGACCGCTCAAACTTTTGCTGATCTTCGCCTTACCTATGCTCTTGATCATTGTGTTGCAGGCACTTATGTCACGGGCATTCGCGAATTGGGCCGCACCCGCTTATCTTGCAATTGCAATCCTGGTTGGCCAGCTGTGGACAGCTGAGCAATCCCCGGGCCGCAATCCAGGCTTTGGTTCGGCTTTACTTAAGCTTTCGGTTTGGTTCGGGCTGGTGTTTTCTGTGCTGTGTATTCACGGGTTGAGTTACAGCTACCACAGCCCAGACGCCCCAAAAATTCGGGCGGTTTGAGAAGTTACGCGGTTGGAAAGAGGCGGCCGAGTGGGTCGAGCTTAAAGCGAGAGAACGCAATGCCATCGTGGTGGCAGAAGATCGCCGCTTGCTTGCAAATCTAAGAGGGATTCGCGGACTTACGGCTTATGCACTGGATCAGCAGGATCGCAGAAATCACCACTACAGCTGGTTTTTCAATATCCGCGACCAGGCGATTACCTCAGATCAATGGATATTGATTGTTCTCGTCGGTAATCAAGCCCCCGAGGCTCAGATCCGTGAGCTAATCGCACATGGCTTTCGCGATGTCACTGTGGATCCCGATTTATCGTTGCGGCCGCCTCCGTTGGGCACCTCAGGAGATAAAATTCAGGCCTACTGGGCCCACCGATAACCCTTATTCACTTTTATAAGCCTATGAACCCCGCGGCGAATCAATCGCTATTTGAACTTGCTCGTATGCGTTCGCGGGCTGCTTTGCTATTTGGCCTGCCCTTATGTCTTGGGTTATCCGCTCTGTTTCTTTTACTACCCGAACTTGATCTCGCGACCAGTCGTTTATTTTTTAATCCCGGCCACTCTGATGATGGCGCTTTGATTGGGTTTTGGTTACGAGAAAACGAATTGCTTCGGCTGAGTTTCGTAGCGGTCGATATGCTCTCTCGAGCTATTCTTTTGAGTCTTTTGGTTTTGCTAGTCGTTCAGCTATTTCGGCGGCATAGCAAGGTCTTGTCAACTGCTGTGGTAACCATCAGCTTGGTGTTGGGCCCGGCGGTCATTGTGAACTCGGTATTCAAAGATCAGTGGGATCGGGCCCGGCCCCGGGAGGTTCAGGACTTCGGCGGAGACAAGCAATTCACCCCCGCTTGGATAAAGTCGAATCAGTGCGATCGCAACTGCGCGTTTACCAGTGGCCATGCGGCGGCAGGTTTTTCCTTTGTTGCGCTCTATTTTGTGGCGCGTAGCCCGCTTTGGCTCTGGCTGAGCCTGGCCTGCGGAGGGTTAATTGGCTGGACTCGGATCGCTGTTGGGGCGCATTTTTTAAGCGATGTGATCTTCTCCTTTTTTCTGGTCTATCTTATTTCAGCCGCGGTAGCCTGGATTCTTGTCACAATAGCGCCCATCGCTGCTAAAGCAACCCGGATCTAGCCTGTGCCAAAAATTTCTGTTGTCATCCCGGTCTATAACGAAGAAGCCAATATTGCAGGCCTAGTGGATCAGGTGGCGTCTGCAGTTCAGCCGACGGGCTGGGATTTTGAGCTGCTGCTAATCGATGATGGCTCCCGCGATGACACAGCCTCTGTAATGCAGCGTATATCTGAAAGTACGCCTTGGCTGCATTGCATTTTCTTAATCCGTAATTATGGGCAATCGACGGCGCTTCAGGCGGGATTTGATTATGCTGAGGGTGATTACATCGTGACCCTCGATGGTGACCTTCAAAACGATCCGGCGGATATCCCCGCCATGATTGAAATTCTAGATAATGACCCCCAAATCGATTGTGTCAGTGGCTGGAGAAAATCTCGTCAAGATGCAGCAATTTCGCGCAGACTGCCCTCGCAGATTGCGAACGCACTCATTTCGAAGGTAACACACGTCAAACTCCACGATTACGGCTGCGCCTTAAAGGCCTATCGATCCTCGATTATCAAAAGCCTTCGGCTTTACGGGGAGTTGCATCGATTTATTCCAGCACTTGCCGTTGAAGTCGGGGCGAAGATCGTGGAGGTACCGGTCAATCACCGCCCAAGAATGGCTGGAGTTTCAAAATACGGCATTGATCGTACGATTCGAGTACTGCTCGATCTCTTATGGATTCGCTTTACGATGCGGTTTCTGCATCGGCCAATTCACGCATTTGGGGGTATCGCTTTTGCCTTGTTGGCTTCTGGCCTAGGCATTTTGGCCTGGCTTACCGGGGAAAAAATCCTGTTGGATGCAGATATCGGCGGCCGGCCGCTTTTGATGTTTGGAGTTTTACTCACATTAGTCGGTGTACAGGACAGGACTGATCGGTGAGCTGTTGGTAAGGATTTATCATGAGCCGCAGGGACGTCAGCAATATCTTGTAAAACCCGGCACGCGTCGTCCGTGGAAGCCCCCGGCATCCTGAGGCGACTCATCAAACCAGCCCTCGGACTCGGGCTGGTTGTTGCGCTTTTAGCACAGCTTCAGCTAAGCGAGTTGCGTCGAGTGCTTGAGTCAGCCCAGTGGTCCTGGGCCGTATTAGCCTTCGTGCTCGCCTGCAGTGCGAATCTGACGTGTGCACTCCGCTGGAGAGCGATCGTAACGCAACTTGATCAGCCCCTTACAGCATGGCAAGCCATTACGCTTTATTTCCAAGGTGTAACTACAAATACCGTTTTGCCAGGAGGAATTATCGGCGGTGATGTCTGGCGGACATTGGGGCTTTCAAAGATTGGGATGACAACTTCAGATGCAGCGCGATCAGTATTACTGGATCGCGCAAGTGGCTTCTGGGCCCTTTCTTTTATAGCACTGGGTGCGTTTTTACTTCATCTGGGGATTGGCGAGCGCCCTGAAGTCAACGCCCCTACGCTGCTGCAGATGGTGTTTTACGCTTTAATCCTTATCATCAGCATGGCCCCCTTGGTTCTTTGGAAAATTAATCCCAAGTTGATCCGAATAACAGTCGGTTCAGCGGCGATCTCGGTGATCTCACAAGCCCTGACGATTGCCGCCTTTGTGTGCTGTTTACTGGCTGTGCAAGCTGAATTCAGCATACTCGCAGTCACGATATTTTGCGCAGGAATTTTTCTGGCCGCCGTGGTCCCCGCGTCGATTGGGGGGTTCGGATCGCGTGAACTCGCGAGTGTCTTTTTTCTTACTGCTGTAGGAATTCAATCCGAGACCGCTTTTCTCGGCTCGGTGCTTTTTGGGCTGACCGCCACCGCGCAGGGACTACTGTCCCTGCCTTCGTGGCTAAGCGGTGAACGCGAGAAAAACAGCGATTAGGCGGAAAAGCTTGATCCGCAGCCACAGGTGGTGGTGGCATTCGGATTTTTGATGACAAACTGCGAACCCTCGAGATCTT
>RFRK01000129.1 GCA_009924525.1 Betaproteobacteria bacterium | reverse complement strand
GCGCCCTGAACCCTCGGTGAGCCCACCACAACCGAATCACCCTCACCTACGGCGAGGACCTGATCCAACACCACCTGACTGCCCACCTCGGCGGTCAAGGATTCTACTTTCAGGTTCATGCCGGCGGTTACGCGATATTGCTTGCCCCCGGTCTTAATTACTGCGTACATGGCAGACCTTCTTGCTTTGAATTTCGGAAACCCGCCAATTTAGCCCTAAGTGACTGTTTCGTCAAATGATTTTCTGAAGCTTAGTCCTGTTTTGCAGATAAAAACGGTCAAATTCAGGGTGTCATAATGCCGCCGTGAATGCCGTGATTAGCCCCATTTCCACCCCCGCTATGGCCGCCCAAGCAGGGCCACAGGGCATCGTGAGCGCCGAAATGGCGGCCGTGGATCAGCTCATCCGAGATCGGCTGTCCTCTGAGGTGCCCCTGATCGGCCAGGTGGCTGAGTACATTATCCAAAGCGGCGGCAAACGCGTCCGCCCATCCCTGCTGCTAATGATTTCCGGGGCAATGAGCGCTCACTTACAAGAATCTAGATCCGGCAGGGCACTCCTCACCCCGGAACGCTGCCAGCTAATGGCTGCTGTCGTGGAGTTCATTCACACGGCGACCCTGCTGCACGACGACGTAGTCGATGAGTCGGCGCTGCGTCGCGGCCAGGCTACCGCGAATGTGCTCTTCGGAAACGCCGCCAGCGTGCTGGTGGGCGACTTCCTGTATTCCCGGGCCTTTCAGATGATGGTGGAAGTCGGCTGCCCTGAAGTCATGGCCGTCATGGCAGAGAGCACGAACGTGATCTCTGAGGGTGAGGTCCTGCAGCTGATGAATTGTCATGATCCCGATGTCACCGAGGAGCGCTACCTGACGGTAATTCGTTATAAGACCGCCAAGCTGTTTGAGGCGGCCGCAAAAGTGCCGGCCGTTCTTGCCGACGCAAATCCGGCCTTGGTCGAAAACTGCGCCGCCTTCGGTCGACACCTTGGAACCGCGTTTCAGCTTATTGACGATGCCCTGGATTACGATGGCAATGAACAGGAAATTGGTAAGTGTGTGGGCGATGACCTACGCGAGGGCAAACCCACCCTGCCACTGATTACCGTCATGGCCAGAGGCACCGAGCAGGAAAAACAGATGATCCGGGCTGCAATTGAGCATCCTGATCAGGCGGATTTTGAGCTGGTCGTGCGGGCGATTCAGCGCACCGGTGCATTGACCGCTACGCTTGATTCAGCCCGGCGCGAATGCAGCCTTGCCCGTTCAGCGCTTGCTGGACTGGCCGCCTCGGAATACAAAACCGCCTTGCTTCAACTTCTGGACCAGCTCGCGCAACGCCGCGCTTAAACCCACGAATTTCAGCGAAAAATCGGTTCCCTGCTAGACTTCCGCCTTCATTTCGGGGTGTAGCTCAGCCTGGTAGAGTACTGCGTTCGGGACGCAGGAGTCGGAGGTTCGAATCCTCTCACCCCGACCAGACACACGGCCTTAGTTCTCCGATAGTCTTACGCCGTACCCACCACCGGCCCAGGCCTAACAAGCCAACCGCCAACGGTTGTTTTGAACGAACTGCCTTTCCTGACTCACCTGGCCGCGATCTTGATCTTGCTCATGATCTCGGGCTTCTTCTCGATTTCTGAAACCAGCATGATGGCGGTCAATCGCTATCGGCTGCGCCATCTCGCCCAACAGGGCAGAAGCGGCGCGCGGCGCGTTCTGGCCTTGCTCAACCAGACCGATCGACTCTTGGCGACGATTCTGCTGGGCAACAACTTGGTCAACGCCGCACTTACGGCACTAGTCACAGCCCTAGCCATCCAATCCTTTGGCAATAACGATAGCGTACTGGCCGTCGCCACAGGACTGGTCGCGCTCGCAATCATCATCTTTGCTGAAATCACACCGAAAATTTTAGGCGCCAGCCGGCCCGAGCCAATTGCGATGGCGACAAGTCTGGTGCTCACACCCCTTGTGCGATATGGATATCCGCTCGTCGTTATTGTCAACGGCATGGTCTCGGGCCTGATTCGTGTGATGGGACTAAGAAAACTCACCGAATCGCCACAGCAGCAGGCAATGTCACCACAGGAATTGAGGACTGCAATCCTTGAGTCCACACGACTCATTCCAGCCAAGCATCGCAGCATCATGCTCAATCTTTTTGACATCGAGGACCTCACCGTGAACGATGTCATGGTGCCCAGGGGCCGGATTGAAGCACTCGATCTGGAGTCAGAGCCCGCCGCTTTGATCGATCAGCTCACCACTTGCTTTCACAATAAGCTGCCGGTTTTCGAGGGAGATTTACATAACATTGTCGGCATTTTGCATGTCCGCAAAGCAATGGCCCTGCTCTCCCGAGACGAGTTTAATCATGAGTCACTTCGAGAGGCCTTAACCGAGCCCTATTTCGTGCCCAGTGGCACGCCGCTTTTCACGCAACTGCAGTATTTTCAAGAAAACAAGCAGCGTATTGGCCTGGTCGTCGACGAATATGGCGAGATTGATGGTCTGGTCACGCTTGAGGACATTATTGAGGAGCTCGTTGGAGAATTTACAACTCAGGCACCGGGCGATCAGTCCTTAGGCCTGCGCTGGGAAGAAGACGGCAGCATTATTGTTGATGGGACCGCGCCCATTCGCGAATTAAACCGCCGACTCGGGATACAGCTGCCAATAGATGGTGCCCGGACCCTGAACGGCTTATTACTCGAGACTCTCGAAGACCTGCCTGATGCTCACGTCTCCGTGAAGATTGCCGAAGTGCCAATGGAGATTTTGCAGACTCAGGGACGATTGATTCGTCGGGTCCGCCTCAGCCGCCCCAAAATTAGGCCTGATCAGTGAAAGTGCATGCCGTTTAACCTTACCACTGGTGATCTCTGGCCGACTGCAGTCGCGCTGCTCTGCCCAGCTGTTGCCCTGATGGCCCTCGCACCGCTGTCACAGCTCGGCAACCGAAGCATTGTCCGATGGGTCAATGAGGAGACGCTTCAAAAGCTGCATCGTATCTCTGCCGCGTGGTGGCTGCTTGTAACCGCTGTTGCCTTACTTTTGTTCTCAGTAGCAAGCCGAGAGCTTCATGATCAGCACCCTGCCATGGCCCTTCTGGCGGCCTTGCTGATTGGACTACTTGCAACGCTGCTGGTGCTGCTGACAAGAATTGACGCCCAGTGTCGTCTGCTGCCCGATCCGCTCACTGGACTTTTGGCGGCAACGGGCCTCATTGCACACGGATTGGGTCTGCCACCTCAGGCCGTATCGCTTGCCGATGGGGTCGCAGGCTGCGCCGCGGGCTATGGACTGCTTTGGCTGATTGCAGCAATTTTTCAGAAATTAAAAGGCCGCCAGACCATGGGCCGCGGAGACTTCGCAATGAGTGCAGGCCTTGGCGCCTGGCTGGGCTGGCAGTCAATTGCATTGGTGTGGCTCATTGCGAGTCTCTCCGGGCTTGCGGCAGCAGGGCTGCGATATTTGTGCTTGCGTCTGGTTTATCAAAATGACAGCACGCGCAACTTCCAGCCCGGCACTTTTTTAAAACAACAAATCGCCTTTGGCCCTGCATTGGCATTTGGCGGCATCATTACCTGGATCCATCTTGGCTAAACGCATCATCGTGCTCACGGGCGGCATCGGTTCGGGCAAAAGTATTGCAGCCCAACGATTCGCAGCGAAAGGAATCACGGTGGTCGATGCGGATGTCCTATCTCGACAGCTCACCGCGCCGGGGGGCGCTGCCATCGCAGCGATACGGTCTGCCCTGGGTCCGCAATGTATTGGGCAAGATGGTGGCCTAGATCGCGACAGGGTGCGGGCCCAGGTCTTTGCTGACCCATCGGCACGTCAGCAGCTCGAGTCCATCCTTCATCCTATGATTCGACGCGAGGCACAGGCTGCCCTCGCCATGGCCCCGGATCCTTATGCAATTTATATGGTTCCGTTGTGGATCGAGACCCATCGCGTTCGGACTGAGCCCCGCCCGACCGAGGACCAAGTCGACGGGATCATTGTGGTGGACTGCGCCGAAGAAACTCAGATTCAGCGGGTAATGCAGCGCAGTGGGCTGCGCCGAGAAGATGTGCTGGCCATTATGGCGGCACAGGCGAGTCGGGAGGAACGCCGGGCCTACGCCACCCACCTGCTGAATAACGATGGTGGAATCGAACAGCTCACCCAGCAGGTCGACGCCCTGCACGAAGATTTAATTCATTCATAATTCGAGGATGAGCGATCCCACCGTGCCCGCCGTGGCGGCCCCTCCGGGCTGGATGACCTTCGAGTTTCCCTGCAATGAGCGAATCCGCTCGTTGCTTCGAATTGAAAGCTTGTTTAAGCGTTGCCAGGAATTTAACCAGTACACCACAGCGTTCGGCCACCAGGCGGCCCTC
>RFRK01000128.1 GCA_009924525.1 Betaproteobacteria bacterium | reverse complement strand
CGGATTGTTTTCGGGCTTGGGGTGTGATCATCAATCACGAAGTTTGCGCTTTGGATTTTTCTCTCGGCCGCCGATATCCCGGTCCGATTGCCGGAATAAATCTCTAGGCCCTGCAGTGGCGTTTTTGACAGCAGATGAGTGAGCCATCCTAAAAATGCGGCCGCCGAAATAATTGCTATGAACGAAAAACCCAAGAGCAGCCCGCAGAGCGCACCGATCGCGATCGCCCACCAGAAGGGGCCCCTGAGCACGCGTTGCCCCAGCCGAATACATGCCGCCAACACAATTGCCAAGACAGCGGGCTTAATGCCGTAGAGCAGCGCCTGTACTTCGGGCAGCTGCCCATACATGACATAGACTGACCCCACCCCAATCATGATGGCCAGAGATGGCAGCACAAACAACACCCCAGCGAGAATTCCGCCAAGTGATCCGTGGGTGAGCCAGCCTAGATAGGTCGCTAACTGCTGCGCCTCTGGGCCCGGCAAGACCATGCAGTAATTCAGGGCATGAAGAAAGCGTCCATCAGAGATCCAACGGCGCTTCTCGACAAGCTCCCGGTGCATCAGCGCGATCTGTGCCGCTGGGCCCCCGAATGAAATCAGCCCGATCTTTAGCCAGACCTTTAGGCTATCGAGTAATGAGATTACGGATGTCGCTTGCAATTTTCTCTACCGCGAGATCGTGTGGGATCACCAGTCGAAGCTTGCCCTGGCCATCGTAGACATAGGTAAAGGTTGTGTGATCAATCGTATAGGCCTTAGGATCGCGACGACTATCCTTGGTATCCACCTTTTTGTAAAACACTCGGAAATCTTTCGCGATTGCCTGGGTCTGATCGAGGCTGCCTCTCAGCCCCACAATAGTTGGATCAAAAGAGGCCAGATATTTTTTCAGTTGATCAGCAGCATCTCGCTCGGGATCGATAGTGATAAACACGATTTGAAATTTCTCAGCATGTTTTCCAAGAAGTTTTTTCACTTCTCCCATTTTTGTCAGGTGGGTCGGGCAGGCATCCGGACAATACATAAAGCCAAAAAAAACTGCCGTGACTTTTCCCGTAAAACTGGCCGGAGTGATGATGTTGCCTTGCAAGTCAGGCAGGCTGTAACTCTGGCCCCATGGCGCATCGGTAACATCCATCGCATTGAACTTTGCGGGCTTTTGGCTGCAGGCGGATAGGCCGATTAGGCCCACAGCAGCCACCCGCATCGGCCAGATGAGCGCCTGTTTGAGCCAAGAGCGTCTTTCTGTTGTCATAGGCAGCTATGGTAACCCGCAAGACTGTCGGAATTATTGGTGCTGGTCTAGCCGGTGCAGCCTGCGCACGGGCGCTTTCAGTCGCGGGATTTTCACCGGCCTTATTTGAGTCTGCAGCTCATCATGCTGCCGGTGCGTCTGGCAATGCCATCGGCATTTTGCATCAGCTCTACTCCAAAGATCACAATCTCGCGAGTCAGTGGGTTGAGCGGGGTATCGAAACGACACAGCGTTGGATTTCCGAGCTCACTCAATTTGCATCTCGGCCTTTGGCAGGGTGCTGTGGTGTTTTACAGCTTGATGCTCAGGCCAGTGAACTGATTCACTGGGATCCGAATGGCGGATGGGTTCGGCCACCTGAGTTTGTACAGGCCTGCCTCACGCATGCCCAGGCAATCGGGGCCGAGATCAATTTTGGCGTACGGGTGGAGTCCATTCATGATGACCCAGCCCAAAGCATGGTTGCGCTTACGCTTCAGAATCAGGATGGCAAGATTGCGACAAGACATTTTGATGCCGTGATTGTCTGCGCCGCTCATGATGCTAGCCGGCTGCTGCCTCATGCCATGCTCAATTTGAATTCCATTCGCGGGACAATCAGCAGCTATCGGCTGCCACAGGATCAGTCGCTGCCCTGTGTGATTTGTGCAGCCGGCTATGCGAGCCCGTCTGTTGATGGAGAGATGGTCGTCGGCGCAAGTTATGAACGCTTGGCAGATGGCGAGATTGCTGTGTCAGAGCCCGATGATGAGCTGACCAATCTGGATCGACTGCGAATCATTTCAGCTGATCTAGCGGCTTACTGCGAAAAACTTGCTCCCGAAAATCGCACGAGCTTGCGTTGTGCCACTCTCGATCGGATGCCGCATGCGGGCCGGGTCCTCGATCCCCAGGCAAGGCTTGGCGCCAGCATCTCCCAGATGCATCAAATGCCTCGGTCATCCCGGATCTGGGCCTTAACCGGCTTGGGCTCGCGCGGCTTAAGTTCTGCCCCCCTGGGCGCTGAGATCATTGCTGCGGGGCTATGCGGCGGCTTGGCGCCAGTCTCAAAAAGGCTTTTGCAGGCGGTCGATCCCGTGCGGTTTGCCCTGCGAAGACATCAGCGACGGAAAATCAGCTAGATTAGGCGGCCCAACAGTCATCGGAGCAAGTAGCAATGGCGATTTATGGTGCGCAGGCAGAGCAGTCTGGCGATGGCCGCAAGGCGGTGTCTTTGCGCGATCTGAAGGCGAGAAAAGAGCGTGGCGAGAAAATCGTCATGCTCACCTGTTATGACGCAAGCTTTTCCCAGCTGCTCGATAGCTGCGGCGTGGACGTGCTGTTAATCGGCGACTCATTGGGCATGGTCTTGCAAGGCCATACCTCAACGCTTGCGGTCAGCATGGACCAGGTGGTGTATCACACAGAGTGTGTCGCCAGACCCAAGCCCAAGGCTTGGATCGTGGCAGATATGCCGTTTGCAAGCTACCAAGAGTCTCCCGCGCAGGCCTATGCGAATGCGGCCCGTTTAATGGCGGCCGGCGCACAGATGGTTAAGCTTGAGGGCGCGGGATGGCTCGCTCCGACAGTAAAGTTTTTAAGCGAGCGCGGTATTCCCGTCTGTGCGCATCTAGGATTAACACCGCAGTCAGTCCATGCGCTTGGTGGCTATCGCGTGCAGGGCCGGGATCCCACTTCAGCTGAGCAATTAATTGCCGATGCAAAACTGCTAGAGGCCAACGGAGCCGATATGGTTTTGGTTGAGCTCATTCCGACGCCTCTCGGACAGCAGCTCACCCGGGCATTAACCGTGCCGACTATCGGCATCGGTGCAGGACCCCATCTCACCGGCCAGGTATTGGTGCTGCACGATATCCTGGATATCACACCGGGACGAAAAGCCCGCTTTGCAAAGAACTATCTATCCGGAGCGGGAAGCATTCAGGCGGCGATCAGCCGCTATGTGGCCGAGGTCCGCTCAGGCGCCTATCCTGGCCCTGAGCATGGGTTTGAGTCCTAGCCGCTCTGGTCCCCGTTTCGTTTCAGGCTGCTAAAAATTTAAGGCTGCCGTCAGCCTGCCGCACGCGTTTCAAGTTTCCCGCATGCCAGAGATGATTTAAGTGAGCAATGGTCTCGCCCATGGCAAATGTCAGCTGATGCAAATCCAACTCACGACGAAAAAGTATCGGCACGACTTCGCTGGCGTAGCGCGGTGTCTGACAGGCGGTCAGGGCCTCCTCGAGCCGTGCCTTGTGGTGTTCGCGCAGCTGATTGATGCGCTCTTTAATGCCGCCGGCCCGCGTGCCTTTCGCAGCCCCAAAGGGCTTACCGTGAGAGGGCAGCACCAGCACATCATCGGGCAGCATTTCAAAGGCATGTAAAGAGTCCAGATAAAGCTTTAAGGGGTCGGCGTCGGGCTCCTGCGGCCAGACCGACATATTGGTGGAGATTCGCGGCAGCACCATGTCACCGGAAATCACGAGATTCAGATCTTCGCAGTACAAAGCACAGTGCTCAGGCGAGTGCCCATAGCCCGCGATCACATGCCAGTGATGCGACCCGATACGGATGGACTGATTCGGAAAAATTCTGACAAAACTGTCGGGCACTTCAGGCACGAGCGAGGGAAAGTGGCCGGATCGCGCCCGAAGCTTTTCAATCGTATCGGGATCGGTAATGCCGTGCCGATGAAAGTGTGTGGCCATTGAGACCGCCCCGGGCCCCTCATCGAGTTTGATTTTTGCTCCCGCACCCAGAAATACCCGGGCGGTCTGATATTCCGCATAGTTCACCCACAGGGGCGCGGTCCATCGGCCGGTATCGGCCCCCTTGGTGAGCCATGACGCAAGACCGATGTGATCGGGGTGGTAGTGCGTGCAGAGCACCCGCACAAGTGGCAGCCCCTTAAAGTGCTTTTCAATCACGGTGCGCCAGGCTGCACGGGTGGTCTCATTGCCGACTCCGGTATCAACCACCGTCCAGCCCCTCTGGCCATCCAGCTCATCTTCCATGAGCCACAAATTGATGTGATCCAGGGCAAAGGGTAGCGGCATCCGAATCCAGATCACACCCGGTGCAATGGGCGTCAGTTCGCCGATTTCAGGAATCGGAAGGTCGGCGTATCGAATCGCCTGATCAGAGGGTGTCTTCATA
>RFRK01000127.1 GCA_009924525.1 Betaproteobacteria bacterium | reverse complement strand
GCGCGGGTAGGTGGCTTGAGCCTGCTGGTAACGGCAGGCCTAGAGGGATGGTCGCTATAAGGCATCGCACTGCGGCGCCTCGTAACAGAATCCGGCCTACAGACTTACTTCACTTTTTTTATCGGAGGTATTGTGCGTATTTTGCATACGATGTTGCGTGTTGGTGATTTGCAGCGCTCGATTCATTTTTACACCCAGATTATGGGAATGAATCTTTTACGTACCACCGATCGTAAAGATCAGCAGTACTCACTCGCGTTTGTCGGCTATGGCCGAGGAAACGAGGACGGCCATGCAGAGATTGAATTGACCTATAACTACGGTGTGAACGACTATGAGATGGGCAGCGCCTATGGCCATATTGCCATTGCTGTTCCTGATGCGGCGGCTGCATGTGCGCGTATTCAGACTGCGGGCGGCCAGGTCACCCGTCCGGCAGGCCCCGTGAAGGGTGGATCAACCGTGATCGCATTTGTCCAGGATCCTGATGGCTACAAGATTGAGCTCATTGAGCGGGCCGGCCCAGGGGCCTGATCCCGCTACAATCCTCGCATGAAAGTTTTTAATTTGAAGTGTGAGCAAGGCCATCCCTTTGAGGGCTGGTTCAAAAGCCACCTCGCCTTCGAGGATCAGCGTTCCCGAGGGCTGCTGACCTGTCCATTTTGCGATAGCCGAAGTGTGGAGAAAACACTCTCGGCACCGCGACTGAATCTCTCGGGAGCCCAGAGTAGCCCGAATGCCGCTGCCGACGAAGTGGAGAAGCCAGAAATGGCTGCTGAGATCCAGGCCTCGGTGTCGGCTGCAATTGATCCCAAGTCTTCGCCCACGTTGGCGCAGGCATTGAAAGTGGTCCGTCAGCTGCTCGAGCACAGCGAAGATGTGGGCGATCGTTTTGCTCAAGAGGCCCGGTCGATGCATCGTCAGGAGGCGCCACTCAGGCCCATTCACGGTAGCACCAGCCTGGAAACCGCCCGGGAGCTGGCCGATGAGGGGCTGCCCATTGTTCCGATTCCCTTTGCCGGGCTACTCAAAAACTCGCTGCACTGACCCCGCTTCTCCCCTTTCGAGGCCAGTTTTTTTGGTCCTCAGACCGGCAAATTCCCCAGTTGTCCTGATAAATCACTTTATAAGTGATTTTTATCCCATTGATTTATATGAATTTTTGTTTCAAAATCATTCTTGAAATAAGGCCTAAGTTGTTGTTTTAGAAAGAAAAAATCCCCATTCGACTTGACCGGTACCACTGATTTCCATAAAGTGGGAAATAGTGCAAAAAAGTGGTTTTTAGTGGGGGTTTTCTTTTGGCGTTATCACTCGCCTTTTCCGGGGTCTCGGCCCTCAGCCTAGACGTCAAGGGCCGGATGACTATTCCGACGCGTTACCGGGATGAGCTGCTTGCGCGCTCTCAGGGGGCGCTGGCCTTGGTGGAAAGTGACGACGGCTGCCTGTTGCTGATGGCCCAGTCGCTTTGGGCGGAGAAGGTGGCGCTCTTTTCATCCGATGAGCGCGATGCCGAGCGCCGACGTTTCTGGATGGGATTAAGCGACACCCCCGAGATGGATGCTCAGGGCCGAGTGCTGATCAATCCTGTGCTGCGTGATGGCGCACATATTCAACGCGATGTCATTTTGCTCGGTGTCGGAGAACTCTTCGAAATCTGGGATGCATCCGCATTAGAGCTGCATAAGCAGGCTGTCCGCCAGCGTAAGCGCGGCGGGAGTGCGATGTGACCGCAGCTGGTGCGCGCGGCGATCTTCAACAACCGTCTCCTGATGTGCAGGCTTTTGACCATCGCCCCGTCTTGCTCCAAGAGGCAGTGAGGTGTCTGCGCGTGATTCCCGATGGCAGTTATGTCGACGCCACTTTCGGCCGTGGCGGCCATAGCGCACTAATTCTTCAGCAGCTGGGACCCTCCGGCCGCTTGATCGCGTTTGATCGCGATCCAACTGCAGTGTCAGTGGGCCGAAAGATTCAAGATCAGCGCTTTCAAATGATTCACGCGCCCTTTAGCGAATTGCTGCAGCGACTTGCTGAGCTGGGTATTGATCAAGTGGATGGTGTATTGGCCGATCTCGGCGTCTCGTCTCCGCAGCTTGATGATCCTGAGCGTGGCTTTAGCTTTCGACTGCGGGGCCCGCTCGATATGCGTATGGATCCAACGCGTGGTGAGCCCGTATCTGCATGGATTGCAAATGCCTCTGTAGATGAACTTCAGAAAGTGATCAAAGACTATGGCGAAGAACGGTTTGCTGTTCAGATTGCAAACGCGATTGCGGCTCGCTGCGCATCAGCAGCCCGGGGAGAGGCTGAACCACTGCAGAGGACCGAGGACCTCGCAGAGCTTGTCGTCCAAACGCTTCGGCGGTGTCGTGCACGTCGTGAGCCGGGTCAGCATCCGGCGACACGAACATTTCAGGCTTTACGGATTCACATCAATCGCGAAATGGAAGAACTCGCGGCCTTGCTTGAGGCAGCCGTCCGCCTGCTGCGTGAGTCTGGGCGCCTTGCGATCATCAGCTTTCACTCGCTGGAAGACCGGCTCGTTAAGCAATTCTTTCGCGATGCCTCGCGTGAGATACCGCCTGCCCCAGGCCGTGGCATAAGCCGCAGCCAGCGCGCACTGCTTTCTGGGCTGCAGGACAGACTTGGCCGGCCTGCTGTCGACTCCCGACTTCGTGTGATTGCGCGAATTCGTCCACGTGAGGAAGAAATCAATGCCAACCCGCGGGCGCGCTCGGCGATGCTGCGGGTCGCCGAGCGTTGTGGCACTCGGCTGGAGCCCGCACGATGACGCGGCGTCAGTGGTTCTTGGTTGGGCTCATCACGGCCTCTTCGCTGTCTTTAGTGAACGCCCGCTATCACGAGCGCCGACTTTTTACACAGATGGATCGGACAGAGCGTGCCGGCTTAAAACTGGACTCCGATATTGAGGTACTCCAGGTTGAACTCACCGCCTTGCGGAACCCGGGCCGCATCGATGCGGCCGCCCGGCGTGACTTGAAGATGATTCCATTGCGGCCGACCGAGCCTCTGTATTACCGGCCGACTGGCAGCGCGGGGGTTATGCGTTGAGTGGCCATAGCAGCGCCTTGCCCGGCCGTGTTCAATCTCGCGCAGCCGGTCGATCGGCTGTGCCGGTGCTGACCTGGCGGGCAACGCAGGGCCGATCACGTTTTGTGTTGTTCTTGTTGATGGCAGGTTTTTGTATTGTCATCGTCCGCGCTTTTACGTTGCAGCTGGTGAATGCCGATCAGTGGCAAAGCCGTGCCGAAAAACGTTTCGAGCGGCCGAGAGAAATTCCGGCCAACCGAGGCCGTGTGCTGGATCGTCATGGCGAAGTGATTGCTTCCAGCGTTCAGGAGGAGCAGCTCGGGATTGTGCCCACGCGTTTTATTGGCAATCTTGCACCCACCGGTGATAAGAAAATCGATGCGCAGCGGGCTGCA
Organism: Betaproteobacteria bacterium; assembly: GCA_009924525.1. Classification (GTDB taxonomy): domain Bacteria; phylum Pseudomonadota; class Gammaproteobacteria; order Burkholderiales; family Burkholderiaceae_A; genus Lacustribacter. The sequence continues at coordinate 989 of RFRK01000127.1, read as the reverse complement.
AAAAAGAAAGTCGAAGACCAGAAGCTCGACGAGCTTGCCTCGATTCTGGAGATGAAGCCCGCTGAGGTGCGCGCAAAAATCTATGGCGCAAAAAAATTCTTTTGGCTTGCCCGCGGATTAAATCTAGAGCAAGCCGATCGAATTCGTGCACTTCGGCTGGAGGGCATTGAGCTTGAGAATGATTTTCGTCGCTACTATCCCTATGGGGAGGCATTTGCGCATATCGTCGGTTTTACGAATGCGCATGAGCAGGGGGCTGAAGGCCTTGAGGCCACCCATGACCAGGCACTGCGTGGTACATCAGGCCAGCTGCGTGTCGTGATTGACCGACGCGGATCGGCGGTGGAGGGCAGAACCATTGCCGATGCACTCCACGGCAAAGACCTGCAGCTTTCTTTGGATGCCAGCATTCAAAGCATGGTGTATTCGACACTGAAGTCTGCTGTCGCGGAGCATCGTGCAAAGGCTGCAGCAGCGGTGGTGATTGATGCTCAGACGGGCGAGGTCTTGGCCCTTGTTAATGAACCCTCCTTTGATCCAAATAATCGGGCCAAGCTGAATCCGGACCGTGTTCGCAATCGGGCGGTCACCGATACATTCGAGCCAGGCTCAACAATGAAATCATTTTCGATTGCTGCGGCCTTGGAGCTTGGCCGCGTCAGCCCGAAAACTGAAATTCAAACGGCCCCAGGCAAGATCACCATCGGCAATCGCACCATCGGTGATTCCCATCCTCATGGCACGCTGACTGTCGAGGAGGTGCTCGCAAAGTCTAGTAACGTCGGCACTGTCCGAATTACGCAGCGGCTGCAGGCCAAGGAGCTATACGATCTCTATGTAGCAGCGGGCTTTGGTCGTGTGCCGGATGTCGGCCTCAATGGGGCCACCGCGGGCCGGCTGCGGCAGCCCGAGAAATGGGTCCCGATTGATCAGGCAACAATTTCGTATGGCCATGGCGTATCGGTGTCATTGCTGCAGCTTGCGCGGGC
>RFRK01000126.1 GCA_009924525.1 Betaproteobacteria bacterium | reverse complement strand
CGCTCTGGTTTGGCCCGCCCGAGGCAGATCGCACAGATGGCGCGGATGCGCGCAATTACGCGCTCTCACCCGCGACTGTGGGCCTTTTAAAGCGTCTTGGTATCTGGCCTGCGCTGGAGGCAAACAGCTGTGCGGTGACCCGAATGGAGGTGTTCTCGGGGGCGTCGCGCGTTGATCTCACTGCGTCGGATTCGGGGGCCGAATTTCTCTCCACTATGGTGACGCATCGGAATTTGTTGGATGTCCTTGAGCAGGCGCTCAAATTTTGTGCGCCGGTCGCGCGCGTTCCCGCGTGGCCGACTGGCTTAGAGATTTTTCCTGACCATGTAAGACTCAGTGTCGAAGAAAAAACTTTTGACGCGCAGCTTGTGCTCGGGGCCGATGGCGCCCGTTCCTGGGTCCGGGGCCAGGCAGGAATTCTCTGGGGACAGCGGGATTATGGCCAGCAGGCAATTGTTGCGACTTTCAGCACCGAATTCCCCCACGGCGGTGTGGCTGCCCAGTGGTTTGATCGGGGGGATATTCTTGCCTTACTACCCTTAGCCGATCCTCAGCAGGTATCGATGGTTTGGTCCTGCTCGCGGACCGATCCACTGACTCCTGATTTGACTGCGACCATCGCAGATCAGATCAGTGATCGAACCGCGATGCGATTTGGGCGACTGCGGCTTGAGGGGGGCCTGACGGCTGCGCCGTTACGAATGCTGCTCACCGATGAACTGACGGCAACACGTATCGCGCTGTTGGGAGATGCTGCCCATACGGTTCATCCGCTTGCTGGATATGGATTGAATTTAGGCGTCCAGGATCTGCTTTGCCTTGAGACCCTGTGGAAGGAGCATCGATCCGATCCGGGCAGCGGCGCAGCACTCAATTTTTATCGCCGTCAGCGACAGCGCCACATAAAAACCGTTCAGTGGAGTCTGGACTTTTTACAGCGCTGGGTGGTGCAGTCTCACCCCACGCTGCAGCGTTTTAGCCAAGCGGGGTTGCGTTTGGTGGCCAATACAGGCCTTCTGCGTCAGTTATTGATTCGGCAAGCCATGGGCCCCTACTAAGGAAATCAAAATGTCGAGATTTAATTTTTCAAAAATTTGGCAAATCAACACGGGAAAACATTTCACGGCTGGTTTTTTATGTTTACTGGTTTTGGTTTCTCTGTCGTCGCAGCCGCTGCAGGCACAAGAGCGTGTCAACCCGGCAATTGAGTCAGCAGTCAAGACAGCGGTGGAGGCCTGGCTGAAAGGCCGTTTCAAAGTTGACAGCGTCAGTCGCACGGTAATGCCCGGTGTTGTTGAGGTTCGGCTGGGCACCGACCTTATCTATGCAGATGAAAAGGGTCAGTTTGCAATTGTCGAAGGTCAGATGGTGAATTTGAAGACAGGTGAAAATCTTACGGCAGCCCGACTGGAGGAAATCAACAGGATCGATTTCACGAAGCTCCAAAAAGATCTCGCGTTAAAAACTGTTCGTGGCAATGGAAGCCGTGTGCTTGCTGTTTTCGAGGATCCTTACTGCAGTTTCTGTCGGACCTATCGCAAAACACTGACAGAGTTAAATAACGTCACGATTTACACTTATTTTTATCCCACACTTCGGGCCGAATCCGAGACCGTTTCGCGAAATGCATGGTGCGCAAAAAACCGAGAAGAAGCATGGAATGACTGGATGCTTTTTGGTAAGGAGCCGCTTAAGGCGTCAGCGGATTGTCGCTTTCCGGCAGCAAAAATCGTCGAGCTTGGCAGATCCCTTGGTGTCTCGGGAACGCCGACTTCATTTTTAGCGGACGGCCGAAGACTTACCGGCGCCGTCAGTCGCGATCGACTTGAACAGCTATTTTCGAGCGCAAAATAGGCCGCCCCAGAGCCGGCGTTCGCTGCAGCGAGTTCAGCACAGCAGTCATTTTGGGAGCAGTACAAACATTCTTCCGTCTGCCCGCATTCGGCCGGCAACCTCACCAGCTTCATTTCCTGTTCCAAAAAAGATATCACCACGGTGGGCACCCAAAACAGCGCTACCGGTATCCTGGGCAATCATGAGCCGTTGAAAAGAAAGCCCTGGATCTTTCGGTGGCGCGCCGGGCTTTGGCACACGGGTTGATAGGTAGATAAGGCTACCTGGCGTCACAAACCGCGGATCAACGGCGAGCGAGCGTCCAGCCGTAAGAGGCAGTCCCATTGAGCCAAGAGGACCCTGTGCATTCGGCAATGCGGTGATCTCGCGAAAAAAAACTACACTCGGATTTTGATGCAAGACTTCGTCGCGGCGATGCGGATTGGCTGCCACCCATGCTTTGATACTTTGCATCGAGGCATCATTTGGTTTGAGCTCGCCTTTATCAATCAGATAGCGGCCGATTGAGCGATAGGGATAGCCGTTTTGTTCGGCATAACCCACTCTAACGGTTTCTCCGGTTGGCAGCTGGACTCGGCCTGAGCCCTGAACCTGCAGAAAGAAGGCCTCTACGGGGTCGTCGACCCAAAGCAATTCGTCCCCAGCTAACAGCCCTTTGCGCTCAATCTCTGCTCGGGTCGGATACGGCACAACACGATTGCCCTCAAGCCGCCCGCGAAGCCTTAACGACTTGATCTCTGGATAGATTACGGAAAGATCCACATTGATCAGGTCTTTTGGTGTCCGGTACAACGGAATCTGATAGGGACCGACACGCGTGCGTGATCCTTTCAGCAACGGTTCGTAATAGCCGGTGATCAGTCCGGAGCGACTGCCTTTTGCATCGGAGAGTTCGTGAGGAAGAAATTGCGACTCAATGAATTGCCGCAGTGTCACGGTGTCGGCGACATTGATTTGATCAGCATCTCGGCATAGGCGCCCCCAGGCCGCTGTGCGGGCGCGCATCGCGGAGCAGTTGGTCGTGAGCGCAGCCGAAAATCCCCTGAGATCGTCTTCTGGCCAGCCTGGCAGCTCTGAAAATGGAATGGGCCGCAGCCGGGCCTCTGACTGGGCGTTGGCGATCGCAGGTGCTGCGCCGAGGGTGCAGACCCACAGCAGGACCCCTAAAAAGCGCGCAAGCGGCGCCGGGTAACGCGCCTTACAATCCTGTGGCCTGAACTTAAACATCAAACGTATGTGGCTCATTTTCCTTGAGGCCGGGGTTGCGCTGGCCCTCCTGCTTTTTATTGTCTGGTGGACCATGCGCGGCAAGCGCTGATCTAGAATCGGAACCATGACAGCCTCCACGACTTATCGGATTGCCCCAAGCATCTTATCTGCTGATTTTGCCCGACTTGGCGAGGAGGTTCGTCAGGTGGAGGCAGCCGGCGCCGACTTTATCCATTTCGACGTGATGGATAACCACTACGTCCCCAACCTAACGATCGGGCCCATGGTCTGTAAGGCAATCCGTCCCCATGTCCAGGTTGCAATCGATGTTCATCTGATGGTCTCGCCGGTCGACACCTTGGTGGTCGAGTTTGCCAAGGCCGGTGCCAATCTGATTACCTTTCATCCGGAGGCCTCGCCTCATGTTGATCGAACCCTGAGTTTGATTCGTGATCAAGGCTGCAAAGCCGGTCTAGTGTTGAACCCCGGCTCACCTGTGGAGCATCTCGACTGGGTGATGGATAAGTTAGATATCGTTTTATTAATGTCTGTGAACCCCGGCTTCGGCGGCCAATCGTTTATCCCTTCGACTCTAGATAAGCTCAAAGCGGTGCGAAAAAAAATTGATCAGTACGTTGGATCGGGCGGCCAGCCAATCCTTTTGGAAGTTGATGGTGGGATTAAGGTCGAGAATGTGGCGGCCGTGGCGGCTGCGGGTGCCGATACATTTGTAGCCGGCTCAGCCATCTTCGGGGCCGCTGATGCCGATGGCGGCTATCGTGGAGTGATGTCGAAGTTTCGCTCTGCTCTGAAGTCGGGCGGGCGGTGATCAGCAGGGCTGAGTTCAAGGCCTTGGCAGCCCAGGGCTATAACCGCATTCCCTTGATGCGAATCCTACAAGCGGATCTTGATACGCCCCTGTCGCTTTATCTAAAGCTCGCCAACAAGCCAAATAGTTTTCTACTGGAGTCCGTTGTCGGTGGCGAACGGTTCGGCCGCTATTCTTTTATCGGACTGCCTGCAAAGACTCGGATTGAGGCCCGCGATCGAGAAATCTCGGTGATCGATGATGGCAGGCTGGTTGAATCATTCACCGGCGATCCGCTCGCGTTTGCCGAGGGCTATCTCGCTCGTTTTAAGGTGGCCTTAACACCTGAGTTGCCCCGTTTTTGTGGCGGGCTGGCGGGCTACTTTGGCTACGACACTGTTCGACACATCGAGCCGCGGCTCGCAACTGAGACTGCGAAACAAAAATCGGACCCGATCGGTGTGCCGGATATTGTTTTATTGCTCACCGAGCAGCTGGCGGTAATTGACAACCTGGCGGGCCATTTATATCTCGTTGTCTATGCAGATCCGACTGTCAGCGATCAAACGCTGGATCAATCCTTTGACAACGCAATGGCCGCCCTGGATCAGCTGGAGTCGAAACTCGTAGCTCCCGTCGTTGCGCCCCGCTC
>RFRK01000125.1 GCA_009924525.1 Betaproteobacteria bacterium | reverse complement strand
GCCAAAAACATCAGGCCGGCATTAAAGTCGCGACGGTTATAGATCTTCATTTCTCCTCCTGGCCAAATGGGATTCTTCCATAGACGCCCAGCCCGGGTAAACCTTGGCCCCCAGCGGGCCCGCTGGCCCGTCTCTGGGCCGGGCTGCGGCGGGCAGTCGGTCTAAACTACGGGGTTCGGCAGAGCCTAAGACATGGGTCGCGAACGCGGTGGCCCCTCCCTCTAAATTTAAGTGTTGTCTGAGCCATGAATGCATCAGAGATTCGAGAGAAGTTCCTGCGGTTTTTTGAATCCAAGGGCCACACGATTGTGGCCTCAAGCCCGCTCGTGCCGGCCAACGACCCGACGCTGCTTTTTACCAATAGCGGCATGGTTCAGTTTAAGGATGTGTTTCTGGGCCGGGAGCAGCGGCCGTATAAGCGGGCGACGTCGTCTCAGCGCAGTGTCCGGGCGGGTGGCAAGCACAATGATTTGGAAAACGTGGGCTATACCGCCCGCCACCATACGTTTTTCGAGATGTTGGGCAATTTCTCGTTTGGTGATTACTTTAAGCGTGATGCGATTCATTTTGCCTGGGAGCTACTGACCCAGGTCTACAAGCTTCCTGCTGAGCGGCTTTGGATCACGGTCTATCAAGAAGACGACGAGGCCTTCGATCTCTGGGCCAATGAGATCAAGGTTCCGAAAGAGCGGATTGTTCGCATCGGCGATAACAAGGGCGCCCGCTACGCGAGCGACAACTTCTGGCAGATGGCCGATACGGGCCCCTGCGGCCCTTGTAGCGAGATCTTTTATGACCATGGGCCCGATGTCTGGGGCGGACCACCGGGAAGCCCCGATGCGGATGGCGATCGATATATCGAGATCTGGAACCTGGTGTTCATGCAATTTGAGCGCGATGAATCCGGCAAGATGACGCCGCTGCCTAAGCCCTGTGTGGATACGGGCATGGGATTGGAGCGCATCGCAGCAGTGCTTCAGCATGTCCACAGCAACTATGAGATCGATCTTTTTCAGAATCTGATTCGTGCCACTGCCCGAGAGACGGGCTGCAAAGATCTGGAGAACCCCTCACTGCGGGTGATTGCGGACCATATTCGAGCCTGCAGCTTTTTGATTGTGGATGGCGTGATTCCCGGTAACGAGGGCCGCGGCTATGTGCTGCGGCGGATTGTGCGCCGGGCCTTGCGTCATGGCCATAAGCTGGGTCAGTCACAGCCGTTCTTTTATAAGCTCGTGGACGATCTCGTGAACGAGATGGGCGCGGCTTACCCTGAATTGAAAAAAGCTTCAGATCGTGTTGCCGCAACGCTAAAGCAAGAGGAAGAGCGTTTTGGTGAGACCTTAGAAAAAGGCATGGGCATTTTGAATGCTGCCCTTCAGAGTCTCGTTAATGGTGGGCGGCTCGATGGCCAAACCGCATTTACGCTGTATGACACCTTTGGTTTTCCTTTGGATCTCACTGCAGATGTCTGCCGCGAGCGTGGCGTAGAAGTCGATGAGTCAGGATTTGACGCGGCGATGGCCCGCCAGCGTGAGCAGGCGCGTGCGGCGGGAAAATTTAAGGCTGCTGACGTGCTGGAGTACTCAGGTGTCGCGACAAAATTTGTGGGTTATGAACAGCTTCAGCATGCCGCGAAGGTCACTGCGCTTTATCGGGATGGTGTGAGCGTGCAATCGGTTGCCTCGGGCGATCAGGCGGTGGTGGTGCTCGACATCACACCGTTTTATGCCGAGTCGGGCGGCCAGGTCGGTGATGCCGGCGGCCTGCGCGGAGAAAACATGGCTTTTTCTGTTGAAGATACCCAGAAGATCTCTGCCGAAGTCTTTGGTCACCATGGTGTGGTGCTCACCGGTGAAATACGGGTGGGCGACAAACTCCACGCTGAAGTGGATATGGACCGCCGGGCCCACACGGTGCGCAATCACTCTGCGACCCATTTGCTGCATAAAGCCCTGCGTGAGGTACTGGGCGCCCATGTGCAGCAAAAGGGATCCTTAGTGGATTCCGAGAAGACACGATTTGATTTTTCTCACAATCAGCCGGTGACCGATGATGAGATTCGCAGAATCGAAGAAATTGTGAATGCCGAGGTTCTCGCTAATCAGGCCACTAAGGCCCAGGTCATGGCCTTTGATGATGCGATTGCCCATGGCGCGATGGCGTTATTTGGTGAGAAATATGGCGATCAGGTCCGGGTGCTGGATATTGGCTCGTCGTGTGAGCTCTGTGGCGGCACCCATGTCAGCCGCACTGGCGATATCGGACTCTTTAAGGTGGTGTCTGAGTCGGGCGTAGCAGCCGGCATTCGCAGGATTGAGGCGGTGACTGGCGAAAATGCATTGGCGCTTCTGCAATCGCTGGAGGCCCGGATGACTCAGGCTGCTGCGGTCGTGAAGTCCTCGGTCCATGAACTGCCGGCGCGTCTTGCCCAGATCATGGATAACGTCAAGGCGATGGAAAAAGAGATCGCAAGGCTGAAATCGAAGCTTGCTTCCTCTGCCGGTAGCGATCTGGCATCTCAAGCCCAAGAAATCAATGGCGCTAAGGTCTTAGCCGTTGCAATTGACGGGGCCGATGTTGCCTCTTTGCGTGGCACGATGGATCAGCTGAAAAACACGCTGAAGTCAGCGGCGATTGTTTTGGCAAGCGTGGATTCGGGCAAGGTCACCCTAATTGCTGGCGTGACGGCCGATCTGACCGCAAAGGTCAAAGCGGGCGAACTGGTTAATCATGTTGCAGTGCAAGTCGGTGGCAAGGGCGGCGGCAGGCCCGATATGGCCCAGGCCGGCGGCACCGATCCCGCGGGTCTTCCCAAGGCTTTAGAGAGCGTGTCGGCATTTGTGAAGTCCAAGCTTTAATTAGACGCGACACATGAGTGACGTAAGCCCCTCTACTGGCTCGACTGCTGATCGCGTGCTGGACACGCGGGGCCTGAATTGCCCTATGCCGATTCTGAAAGCGAAGAAGACCTTAAACGAAATGACTGGCGGGTCGTTATTAAAAGTCCTTGCAACGGATCCTGGTGCAGTGCGGGATTTCGAATACTTTTGCCGACATACGGGTCATCAACTTATGGAAAGCACTGAGGCTGAGGGGGAATTTTGTTTTTTAATTCGCCGGAAGGGTTAGACTCCGTGTCGTGAGGAGGAGGGATCGTCATTTGAGGGAGTGACGATCATTTGGGCGCCAAGAAATTGGCGCCTTTTTCTTTTTTGAACTCGATGGTTGAGTGCCTGGCCCCAGGTTATAGATGCGTAAGCTGCGTTTTGATTCGAGCGATCACGGTCTCAAACTCTGCAAGGCGCGCCTTTTCTTGATCCACGACTGCAGCCGGTGCGCGGGCTACAAAGCTTTCATTTGATAGCTTACCGCGGGCCTTAGTAATCTCGCCTTCTAGTCGCGTAATTTCTTTTGATAGACGCGCGCGCTCTGCTTCGATATCAATTTGCACGATCAGCATGAGCTTTAAATCACCCACAATCTGCACCGGTGAGCGCTTGGCCTCTTCACCGAGTGTTTTTTCAAAACTTACTTCACTGAGTTTGGCCAAGGCCTTTAAGCTTGCCGCAATCTGCTGGCGCTCTAAGCCATCGATGCGCAGATCAAGCTTGGTCTGCGGGTTCATTCCTTGCAGATTCTCAAGGCTGATACGTGATACGTAGCGGCACTTTTTCTGCTGGCGAGAGGCCCATCTCGGCCCGCAGCGCACGGATTGCGCTCACCATGGCTTTAAGCTGTGCCACACGCGCATCGGCCAGGCTATCGATCTTGCCCAGCTCGGCCTTGGGATAGGCGGCCGTAACAATCGAATCGGGCTCGCCTGCCTCAAGCTTTACTGATCGCTTGGCGGTCTTTGCAACGGTCTGCCAGAGCTCTTCGGTGATAAACGGAATGATGGGGTGGGCAAGCCTTAGGGTCGCTTCCAGTGTGCGCAGCAGAGTGCGACGGGCTGCTTTTTGAGCGTTTGGCTTACCGACGGCCATCTGCACCTTGGCAAGCTCTAAATACCAATCACAAAACTCATTCCACACAAATTCATAGAGCTCGCGGGCCGCCAGATCAAAACGGTAGTCATTTAAGTGCTGCTCCACGGCAGCCTCGGTTCTTTGCAGCTGGGACACAATCCAGCGGTCGACAAAGGTGAAGTTCAGCAGGCCCTCAGGCCCGCAATCGCCTGCGCAGACATCGAGGCCATTATCTTGACCTTCGCAATTCATCAGCACGAAGCGGGTGGCATTCCAGAGCTTGTTGCAGAAGTTGCGATAGCCCTCGCAGCGATTCAAATCGAAATTGATGTTTCGGCCCGGGGTTGCCAGGCTTGCGAATGTAAAGCGCAGGGCATCGGTGCCAAAGGCGGCAATGCCTTTTGGGTATTCCGCACGGGTCTTTTTCTCAATCTGGGCGGCCTGCTTAGGATTCATGAGTCCGCTGGTGCGCTTTGCAATCAGTGCATCCAAATCAATACCGTCAATCAGATCAATCGGATCCAGGGTATTGCCCTTGGATTTACTCATCTTCTGGCCTTCGGCATCACGTACCAGTGCATGGACATAGACATGATGAAA
>RFRK01000124.1 GCA_009924525.1 Betaproteobacteria bacterium | reverse complement strand
GCGATTGATGCAATTACTCACCATGGTTCAGCAGAGCAAAAGGCAATGTATCTGCCGAATCTAATTTCCGGGAAGTGGGCAGGCACGATGAATCTCACTGAGCCCAATGCAGGCTCAGATCTTTCGGTGGTGGCCACCAAAGCGGCTCCGGCGGGTGATGGCACTTATAAAATTTCAGGTACTAAGATTTACATCACCTACGGAGAGCATGACTTCACCGAAAATATTATTCATCTGGTTTTAGCGCGCCTGCCCGATGCGCCCGCGGGTGTTAAAGGCATTTCGCTTTTTATTGTGCCCAAGTTTTTAGTCAAGCCCGATGGATCGCTTGGCGCGCGCAACGATCTAAAATGCATCTCGATAGAGCATAAGCTGGGTATTCATGCGAGCCCCACTGCTGTCATGTCTTATGGCGAGACCGGAGGAGCGACTGGGTTTTTGGTTGGCCAGGCCAACCGCGGTCTGGAATACATGTTCACGATGATGAACGCAGCCCGCCTGGGTGTGGGACTGGAGGGTGTAGGAATTTCTGAGCGGGCCTATCAGCAGGCCGCCGGCTATGCGATGCAGCGGGTGCAGGGCAAGATCGCTGGCAAATCCGGAAACTTACCGATCGCGTATCACCCGGATGTCTCACGCATGCTCATGACGATGCGGGCTCAGATTCAGGCGATGCGGGCACTGGCGTTTTTTGCTGCGGCCGAGTCGGATAAAGCGATGCGACATTCAGATGCGGCAGCGCGTGATGCCGCACAGGCCCGGCTTGATTTTTTAATCCCAATCGTCAAAGGCTGGTGCACTGAGCAGGCCGTAGAGATTACCTCTTTGGGTGTTCAGGTTCATGGCGGTATGGGCTTTATTGAAGAGACTGGCGCTGCACAGCATTTCCGTGATGCTCGCATCACACCGATCTATGAGGGCACTACTGGCATTCAGGCCAACGATCTATTGGGCAGAAAAATCGTGCGTGACGGCGGTAAAGAGGCAAAGCGGCTGCTGGAAGAAATGAAGGCAACAGCCTCAGGCCTTCAGTCTTCTGCGGATCTTGAAATTAAAGCAATGGGCGCAGGTTTAGGTTCAGCGGCCCTTGCCTTGGAGCGGGCGGTAGAGTGGATCGTAGAGACCTTTCCCAAAAATGCGCCCGCTGCACTGGCGGGCGCTTACCCACTGATGAAGTGTTTTGGTGTGGTGGCCGGGGGATGGCTGCTTGGAAAATCAGCGGCGATCGCAAAAACAAAACTGACGCAGGGCGCCACCGATTCCTTTTATACACAAAAGATTGGCGTGGCCACTTTCTACACCCACCATGTCTTAAGCGGTGCGGCGGGGCTTGCACAATCGGTTCGGGTGGGTGAAGAGGTGGCCAGTGCTATGCAGCGGGGTTTAAACGATTTGCTTACAGCCTAGTGCGCCCAATTAAGCACTGCCTTTCAGGCGGTGCTTAATTGGGTCGAAGGCGGTTAGGCATCAAACTTCACGCCTTGGGCAAGCGGCAGATCACTGCCATAGTTAATCGTGTTAGTGGCCCGCCGCATGTAGGACTTCCATGCGTCGGAACCCGACTCACGGCCGCCGCCAGTTTGTTTTTCCCCGCCAAAGGCGCCACCAATCTCTGCGCCCGAGGTCCCTAGGTTCACATTGGCAATGCCGCAGTCGGATCCCGCAGCAGACAGGAATTGCTCCGCCTCTAATAGATCGTTAGTGAAAATGGCAGACGATAAACCCTGCGGGACATCGTTGTTGATTGCGATCGCATCTTCTAGAGTCTCGTAGGGAATGACATAAAGGATCGGTGCAAAGGTTTCCTCTTTCACAATTGCAGTTTGTGAGGGCATAACCACCAGGGCGGGACTCACATACCAGGCGCCGGGGAACTGCTGTTCGAGTCTTCGTTCGCCACCGAAGACCTGGCCTCCTTCGGCTCTCGCCTGCGTTAATGCAGCCTGCATTGCTGCGAAAGCGCGCTCATCAATCAAAGGCCCTAACAAGACGCCAGCCTCAGTTGGATTGCCGATCGGTAGACTTACTCTTGCACTCTCCAGCCGCTTAATCACCGGCTCAAAGATGGATCGATGCACGATCAGCCTGCGGGTCGTGGTGCAGCGTTGGCCTGCTGTACCCCAGGCGCCAAATACGGTGCCGCGAACCGCAAGATCAAGGTTGGCGGTTGGCGCGATAATCAAGGCGTTATTGCCACCTAACTCCAGTAAGCATTTTCCGAACCGGGCGGCAACGCGTGGCGCAAGGTCTGCGCCCATGCGGCAGCTTCCAGTTGCGGAGACAAGCGCGATTCGGGGGTCCTCTGCAAGTTGTTTGCCAAGATCCGCCTCGCCAATAATGAGCGCTAAAAGTCCCTCAGTGGGTGTGCCTTCGGCGGTAAGCGATGCGCAGGCTTTTTCGAATAAAGCTTGCGTTGCAATTGCCGTGAGTGGCGTCTTCTCTGAAGGTTTCCAGATCAGACTATTGCCGCAGACTAGTGCGAGTGCTGCATTCCAAGCCCAGACGGCGACTGGAAAATTAAACGCAGTAATCACCGCTGTGGGGCCCAGCGGCAGCCATTGTTCCATCATGCGATGGTTCGGCCGTTCCGAAGCGATGGTCAGGCCGTGTAGCTGCCGAGAAAGCCCGACAGCAAAATCGCAGATATCAATCATCTCTTGAACTTCACCCAGGGCCTCGCTAGTGATTTTTCCTGCCTCTGCCGAGACTAAGGTTGCAAGATCAGATTTGTGCTGACGCAGTAACTCGCCGAGCCGGCGGACCAACTCGCCACGCCGTGGCGCAGGGATAACACGCCAGGCGCGAAAGGCAGCCTGCGACTTTGCTATTTTTTTCTCAGTGGAGCCAGAGCTATCTTTTTCGATGGATCCAATCACGCTTCCATCGATTGGGCTTTTTACAATTAAAGCCTGCGATCCGGATGCTGAGGCTGTAAAAGCATGTGGGCTTACGCCAAGGCGGAGTAGCGCCTGATGGGTTAAATCAGTGATTAACATAGTGAATATTCATTTTTTAAGCGATGCATGAACAATAAGCTGGGCGGCGACTGCATCTTCTACCGCCTGGCCAAGGGATTTGAAAATAATGGTGCTGCCAGCTTTTGGCATCGCGACAGTGCCCGCAAGTAGCTCACCGATCTCAGCGGTCACCTGGGCCTTTGACAGAATCACATCACCCGATTCCTGCTCGGCCGCCTGGCGCTGATCGGCAATCACAATATTACGCATCGCATCATCATCAAGCTCGCGCCAAGTGGGCCGGGGTGCGCCCACAGCAGCGACAAAGGCGCCTGGTTTTAACCACGCCCCTTTGAGAATCGGCGTGCTCGCGTTGCTGACTGTGCAGACGATATCTGCGCCAAGCACTGCTTCTTCAGCGGATGCGCAGGCGCGCCCATCAATTTCTTTAGCGCAGCTCCGGACATTGTCTGGATTGCGACTCCAGATGCGGATTTCGGAAATCGGTCGAATCAGACGCAGCATCTTGGCGTGACTTCTTGCCAGGACTCCGCTACCGAGCATCGCAACGATCTTGGGCCCGGCTGGGGTAAGGGCATCGGCCGCTACTGCGGAGACTGCAGCAGTGCGCATTGCGGTAAGCGTGGCGCCCTCCAGAATCGCGGTAGCGGCACCCGTAGTGGGATCCATCAGTACGATGGTGGCCAAAAGGGTGGGCAGGTCTTTTTCGGCGTTGCTCGGCACCAAGGTGATCAGTTTGGTGGCAAAGGCACTGCCCAACTGGGCGGGCTTTAAAAAGAGAAGACCATGCTCGGAAGAGCCGCTAGCAGTCGGTTTTTTGCCGCCGGCTGGTTCTTTAAGGGGCGCATCAAATGGCATAACCATGCGAAGCGGCTGGTTGGCTTTTCCAGCCGATAGGTCGATCAACGCCTGCCGCATTGCTTCGATTAAGGCGGCCGGGTCCAGGCACTCGTTGACCCGTGCTTCACTGAGGTAGGGGACCGCGGTCGGCATCTGCGAAAAAGCCTTGTTTTATTTGCGTTTTCCCCTAATCAGGGGAGGATCATTTCGACTTTATACTCGGCCGTCTCTGGCACTGCACCTAGTGTAAGCACCCAAACCCGCACCCTATGAGCAACGACATCATTTTAGAGACCAAAGACCTAGTGAAGGAGTTCAAGGGCTTTGTGGCGGTGTCTAACGTGAACCTGCAGGTAAAGCGCGGCCACATCCATGCCTTAATCGGGCCCAACGGTGCGGGCAAGACCACGGTATTTAATCTGCTGACTAAATTTCTGATCCCGACATCCGGCCAGATTTTGTATAACGGCGAGGACATTACCCGCCAGAAGTCGGCCCAGATTGCCCGCAAGGGCGTGATTCGGTCGTTTCAGATTTCAGCGACGTTTCCCCATCTATCGGTTTTAGAAAATGTTCGTATTGGGCTGCAGCGTGAGCTGGGCACCTCGTTTCATTTTTGGCGTTCTGAAGCCTCGCTGGAGAGTCTGACTCCCAGGGCAATGGAGCTTTTAGAAACCGTTGGGCTGACTGAATTCGCAAATCACATCACAGTGGAGCTCCCGTACGGCCGCAAGCGGGCCCTTGAGATCGCTACTACCTTGGCAATGAATC
>RFRK01000123.1 GCA_009924525.1 Betaproteobacteria bacterium | reverse complement strand
GATAAAGATAGTGCAATGGCGTAGTAAGCAGCCAGCACCAGCATGACACTCAACTGCCCACGCAAATATTGCGACAGCAGCTGATCGCACTCATTGGCCAGCGCGGCCGCGGTGGCCCGATGCCGGGGCGGAAGAAATTCGCCGGCCCGAGTAAACAGACCTGACCACTCCACCAGCAGATAAAACACCACAAAAAATATTAAGACCAGCGCGGCCACAACCGCGATGAAGCTTTGCACCGAGGCCAGCACCGTATCGAGCACGCGGGTAATCACCACCTCGGCATTGTCTGAAAACTGGCGTGTAACCCGATCGATTAGGGCCGCCTTGATCTCATCCCAATTCAGGCTGATCTCAAAGCGTTCCAGCACGGGCGCAAGCCAGAGCTGTGTGCTCTGGATCCAGGCGGGAGCCTGCTCGCGAATCATTGGGATGTCTCGCTGCAAAATATTAATGAGCAATACGGCGAGGCCTGCCAAGGCGCCAATGCCAATCGCGACTGCGGCCAGCGCGGCTAGTCTGCGGTGCAGGCCTGCCGCGCAGAGCCGCTCGACAATCGGCTCCAGCACATAGGCAAGAATCAGTGCCGCCATAAAGATGGATAAAACAGTCAGCATGGCCAAATTTTTGCATGCCCGGGCTGCACTGGTAGTCTTACAGACACGATGAACAACATGAAAACCACACATTCCCGCTCCAAGGGGCCGCAAGCCGTGCCGGCGCAGTGCCCGCCGACTGCCGATTTATGCGATGCCCACGAGGATCTCCTGGCGGCAGGCAGCCTTCGGGTTTTGCCCCCTGTTTTTCAGAACTATGGCGGTGAGACCGCGATATGCGGGCCGGTTGTGACCCTGAAGTGTTTTGAGGACAACAGCCACGTTCGTCAGATGCTTGAGACCCCGGGCCAGGGCAGGGTGCTGGTGGTCGATGGCGGCGGCAGCGACCGTTGTGCCCTGGTTGGCGGCAATCTTGGCGAGCTGGCGGTCAAAAACGGCTGGGCAGGGATCATCGTCAACGGCTGCGTTCGGGACTCCCAAGAGCTTTTAGAGTGCGCTGTGGGGGTGTGGGCGATCGCGACCCATCCGCGGCGCAGCGATCGACAGGGGGTTGGCCAGAGGGACATCCCAGTGGATATGGCTGGCGTCATGGTGCGGCCCGGAAACTGGTGCTACGCCGATGCCGACGGAATACTTGTTTGCGACAAGAAACTGACCTAGCTGGTCAAAAATTACTCAGTCCGAAGGCATCCTTGTTGTGACAATCCTGTGACGTTTTTATGACCAAGTTTTCCACAAAAACTGTGGACAACTTTCGGGTCAGTAAACGTTTCAGATGTCTGCATGAGCTCCTGATTTGACACGCATGGAAATTTTTCTCCGCAATGGCAGAGCAACGAAAAAATAATTACAACGAATCATCGATTCGTGTGCTAAAGGGATTAGAGCCGGTGCGACAGCGGCCGGGTATGTACACACGCACCGAAAATGCGTTGCACATTTTGCAAGAGGTGATTGACAACAGCGCCGATGAAGCACTCGCGGGTCACGCAAAAAATATTCACGTCACCCTGCATGCCGATGGCAGCGTGAGCGTGGCCGATGATGGCCGCGGTATTCCCGTCGGTAAGCATCCCGATGAAAATGTGTCAGTGGTGGAGATTGTTTTTACGCGGCTGCATGCGGGGGGAAAGTTCGATAAAACAGCGGGTGGTGCCTATGCATTCAGTGGTGGACTGCATGGGGTAGGTGTCTCGGTTACCAATGCCTTATCCAAGCGCCTTGAAGTCACCGTATGGCGCGATGGCAGCGAGTACCGAATTGTTTTTGCAGATGGCGAGGTTATCGAGCCTTTAAAGCGTACGGCCACCGCTGGCGGCAGGGCGGGTACATCGGTGCGGGTCTGGCCCGATGCAAAGTACTTTGATGACGCGGCGATTCCTGTGGCCGAATTGGCCCGCAGTCTGAAGGCCCGCGCGGTGCTGCTGCCCGGCGTGATCACCCATTTGGCCAACGAGAAAACCGGTAGGTCCGAATCCTGGCGTTATCAAGGCGGGCTTAAAGATTATTTGCTTGAGCTTGTCGAATCTGAGCCCCTGGTGGTGGATCCCTGGCTGGGCGAGGGCTATGTGGGCGCAGGCGATGAGACCTTCGCCATCGGCGAGGGCGCCCAATGGGCGGTGGCCTGGACTGCAGAGGGCCCTACGCCGCGAGAATCATTTGTGAATCTGATTCCCACAACCGCAGGTGGCACCCATGAGGCAGGACTGCGCGAGGGCCTATTCTCGGCGGTGAAGGGCTTTATTGAGCAGCACAACCTGATGCCCAAAGGCGTGAAAGTGCTGCCCGAGGATGTGTTTTCAAGGGTCAGCTTCGTGCTCTCGGCAAAGGTCTTGGACCCGCAGTTTCAGGGCCAGACGAAAGAGAAGCTCACCAGCCGCGATGCGCTGAGGCTTGTAGCTACACAGGTCAGGCCCCCGCTCGAACTTTGGCTGAATCGCGATCTCGACTCTGCTCGAAAAATTGCTGAATTGGCGATTCGGGCAGCCCAACACCGTGCGCGCTCTGCGCAAAAAGTGGAAAAGAAAAAGGGCTCCGGGGTGGCGGTACTGCCGGGCAAGCTCACCGACTGCGAGTCCACCGATATCGCACGCAACGAGATTTTTTTAGTTGAAGGCGATTCGGCAGGCGGCTCAGCAAAGATGGGCCGCGATAAAGAATTCCAGGCGATCCTGCCGCTTCGGGGAAAGGTGCTCAATACCTGGGAGACCGAACCCGATCGGCTATTTGCCAATGCCGAAGTCCATGACATCGCTGTGGCTTTGGGCATTGATCCGCACGGCATCTCCGACACGATCAATTGGAATAATCTGCGTTACGGCAAGGTCTGCATCTTGTCGGATGCTGATGTCGATGGTGCGCACATCCAGGTCTTGTTGCTGACCTTATTTTTCAAGCATTTCCCACAGCTTGTGCAGCGCGGCCATGTGTTTGTGGCCCGCCCGCCGCTGTTTCGTATTGATGTCAGCGCAAGTGGCAAGCGTGCGGCTCGAAAACTCTATGCTTTGGATGACGGCGAGCTGACGCACGTGCTTGATAAGCTGCGCCAGGAGGGCCTGCGCGAGACGGCATGGAGCATCTCGCGGTTTAAGGGCCTGGGCGAGATGAGTGCCGAGCAGCTCTGGGAGACCACCCTCAACCCCGACACACGCCGGCTCTCTCTGGTGGCGCTAGGCCAGGTTGATGCCATGGGCACCACCAAGCGTTTTCATCTGCTGATGGGCCGCACCGAGGCGGCCTCCCGCCGTGCATGGCTTGAGGAAAAAGGCCACGAGGCCGAGGCGGATCTCTAATATGCCGCGCAAATCCAGCAGCAAAAACGGCACCCCGGATTTATTCGCATCATCGGGCAGTGATGCAAAGGAGTCCGATGCACAGGCATGGTCTTCGCAGGAGCCCCTAGGCATTCGTTTTGATGGCGAGATGATCACGCTGGCGGATTTTGCGGAACGCGCGTATCTCGATTACGCGGTCTCGGTAGTGAAGGGCCGGGCCCTGCCAGATCTCTGCGACGGATTAAAGCCGGTGCAGCGGCGCATTTTGTATGCCATGCATCGGATGTCGCTTGCCGTATCGGCAAAGCCGGTGAAATCAGCCCGTGTGGTGGGTGATGTGCTCGGAAAATATCATCCGCATGGCGATCAGTCGGCCTACGATGCGCTTGTGCGTCTTGCGCAGGGCTTTTCTGTGCGCTACCCCTTGATTGATGGCCAAGGAAATTTTGGCTCGCGTGATGGTGATGGCGCGGCAGCGATGCGTTACACCGAGGCCCGGCTTACAGCATTTGCCGCGCTGCTGCTCGATGAGATCGATGAGGGCACTGTTGATTTTGGACCAAACTATGACGGCTCTTTTACCGAGCCGCTGCGGCTTCCCGCACGGCTGCCGGTTGTCTTATTAAATGGCGCCTCGGGCATTGCCGTGGGCATGGCGACGGAAATTCCGCCGCACAACGCCACTGAGGTCGCCGCCGCCGCAGTGGCGTTAATTGATAAGCCCGATCTCTCTGAGCGTGAGCTGATGAAATTTATCCCTGGGCCCGATTTTCCGGGTGGCGGACAAATCATTTCATCGGCAGAAGAAATCGCCCAGGCCTACAGCGCGGGCCGCGGCTCTCTAAAAACCCGAGCCCGGTGGAGTATTGAAGAGATGGCCCGTGGCCAGTGGCAGGTGGTGGTCCACGAGCTGCCCCCCGGGGTCTCCACGCAGCGCGTGCTCGAAGACATCGAAGAGATCACTAATCCAAAAGTGAAGGCGGGAAAGAAATCCCTATCGGCCGAGCAGCAGCAATTAAAGTCGCTCATGCTGGGTGTTCTCGATACCGTACGCGATGAATCCGGCAAGGATGCTGATGTACGGCTGGTATTCGAGCCCAAATCATCGCGTCAGGATCGTGATGAGTTCATCAAGGTGCTGCTTGCCCATACGCCTCTGGAGAGCTCGGTGGCCATGAATTTGGTGGCAGTGGATCACCATGGCCGGCCACGCTCCTTGTCGCTGCTTGAGATTTTGTCCCAGTGGGTCGCCTATCGCATTGAGACCGTGCGCCGCCGGACTTCCCATCGTCTT
>RFRK01000122.1 GCA_009924525.1 Betaproteobacteria bacterium | reverse complement strand
CAAAACCGGGTGAAGGTGGTCATTGGAAACGCTCGCATCTGCTCTGGCGGACAAGACCAGATCGCGCCAGCCATGGGCAGCAAATAAGCATTCAGAAACAGCGGGCCGTAGCCGCCGTGATCGAGGTAGTCGCCAAGGCTGGGCCCTGTTTCCGACTGCAGCAGAAATCGGGCGGCATCCCGCGGGGCCTGCCGATTAAAGCGAATGATGTCGGCCAGCATGCGCCAAAAGCGCGGCGAGATGAGATTGCGTCGTTGCGCAAACACGCTCGAGAGGCTTGAACCACACCACTCAAGTGCGCCATGGTTCAGGCTGGCAGAAAATGACATGTCGCTCGCGGCAGTCTCAACACCCAGAGTCTCAAACCAGGCCTTCAGGCCGGGATAGGTACGGTGATTGAAAACGATGAAGCCAGTATCGACCGGAAAGTTTCGGTCCGCTACACGAATCTGTTGGGTATGAGTATGACCACCCAGACGATTGTCGGCCTCAAAGACGGTAACTTGTGCCCACGAGGACAGCTCCCAGGCGGCTGCGCAGCCCGAGATACCACTTCCGATGATGGCGATTCTCATGCGCGGCGCAGATGATCGATCTTTGCGTATGCCGAGTGATTGTGAATCGATTCGAAATTCTCCGACTCCACGCTGTAGCCGATGATGCGGCGATCTTCTGCCAGCGCCAAGGCAATATCCCGCACCAAGTCTTCAACAAATTTTGGATTGTCGTAGGCCCGTTCCGTGACCCATTTTTCATCGGGCCGCTTGAGTAATCCCCAGAGCTCGCAAGAGGCCGCTTTTTCTGCAGTCGCGATCAGCTCTTCGATTTCAATCGGGGTCTTGACTTGGGCGGCGATCGTGACGTGAGAACGCTGGTTGTGGGCACCATAGTCAGATATTTTTTTCGAGCAGGGGCACAGGCTGGTCACAGGAACAACGACGGTCACTGTAGTGGTGCGCTGGTGGTCGCGGACTTCGCACTCGAGCGTCACCTGATAATCCATTAGGCTTTCCACACCGGATACGGGCGCTGCTTTGCGAACGAAATAAGGAAGCGCGATTTTGATGTAGCCCTGATCCGACTCCAGTCGGGCCAGCATGGCATCCATCAGGCTTTGTAGTGAGTGGTAGGCGAGTGGATCCTCGTGAGACTGAAAGACCTCTAGAAAGCGCGACATATGCGTGCCCTTGACATCGGGTGCCAAGGCCACGGTCATATCAATGGTGGCCACAGACGGCTGCGGCCCCTTTGAGGTTTGAACAGAAACAGGATGCACCAGCGATTTCACTCCCACACGTTGTATCGCCAGCTGGCGATGATCAGCATGAGATTGCACATCCGGCAGGACGGCTGTTGAGGAGAAGAGTTTGTCGGGCGCGTTCATGACGGCACTCCTGTAATAGTGAACATGAAAAAATTTAGGAACGAGGTGTGGAAAGGGCCCGTTCTATCTCGCCAGTGAGACGACGATCGGTGGGGCTGACCAGGCTTGAGAAGCTGCGAACGAGTTTTCCGTCTCGGCCGATGATGTATTTGTGAAAATTCCATCCGGGCGATTCGGACTGCTGGGCAAGCTGTTTGAACAAGGAATTTGCATTGCCGCCTTTCACTGAGGTCTTGGCGAGCATCGGAAATTTCACTCCGAAAGTGTTCGAACAGAACTCGGCAATTTCTTTATTGCTACCGGGCTCTTGGTTACCAAAATCATTTGATGGAAAACCAAGCACGACCAGGCCGCGGTCTTTGTATTTGGAATACAGCTTTTCCAATCCCTCGTATTGACGCGTAAAGCCGCAGTAGCTGGCGGTATTGACCACGAGCACGACCTGGCCCTGATATTGGCAAAGCGACTGCGGTGCGTCGTCTTGTAAGCGGGGAAAAGTGTGATTCAGCAGAGCTGGGCAGCTGGCTGTTGCCCACGCCTGCGGAACAATTGCAAGCAGCACGATCGCAGATGCGATCCAAAACCACCGACGCCACGCGGGGGACAGACTGTGGGCAGGTGCTGTTGCATTTTGCGTGGGAAATTTCAAATTCATAGGGGAATTGTCTTGGTCATTACAGGTTCCAGCCTTATACTAGTGGCGGGGACATAGGACGTCAATGATTTGTAGAGGGCTAAATTGGAACACCCGGATGCCGCAGCTGTCACGCTGAGCATATCAGCCGTGGAGCGGGATACTGGCCTGTCAAAGGACACACTTCGTGTCTGGGAGCGGCGGTATGGCTTTCCGAACCCGATGCGCGATGCGTTTGGGGAGAGAATTTATTCTCTCGACCAGGTCGACCGACTACGGGCGATCCGCCGGCTGATGGACATCGGACACCGGCCGGGCAAGATCATTGGCCTAGACATCGCCGAATTGCATGCGCTCGCCGATACCTCTACCGGCTCTGGAAGCTCGAATCGGGCCGAGGCCGAGCAAGATATCAACCCAGATCTCGCCCACCTGGTCGAGATTACCAAGTCCCACGACATCGAGGAGCTTCGCCGCCAGCTTGGCCAGCGCCTGCTTCGGCTTGGTCTAGCGCGCTTTGTAACCGAGGTGGTTGCCCCCCTGACCCAGCGGGTCGGGGATGCTTGGTCCCGCGGCCAGATGGAAATTTACGAGGAGCACCTCTACACCGAGTCCATTCAGGTTGTGCTGCGTAATGCGATCAGCACCATTCCGCAGCCGGGTGATCGGCCCAGAGTGCTCTTGACTACATTTCCTTCCGAGGCCCATGGCGTTGGGCTTTTGATGGTGGAGGCATTGCTGGCGCTGGAGGGCTGCAGGTGTATTTCTCTGGGCACCCAGACCCCCGTCTGGGACATTGTGCTGGCAGCCTCAGCCCAGGAAATCGATATTGTCGCTCTCTCGTTTTCCCCGGTCATGAACCCGAATCAAGTGGTCGATGGCCTGACTGAATTGCGGGCCAAGCTGCCACGCAGCATTGAGATCTGGGCGGGGGGAAGATGCCCAGTCCTGCAGCGCCGCCCGCCGCCAGACATTCGGGTAATCTCGGAACTCTCCGACCTTACCACCGGCCTTGCCGAGTGGCGCCATCGGGCCTCACGTTAAGTCTCTGCTTTTTTAGACCCAGCCGCCCGCTTCGCGCCCTGCGGCTTGGTCTCCATCATGCTTTGTGCCCCGGCCTGGGCTGCGGCCATCATCTGGCCGAATTGCTGCTGCATCGCGCTCCACCACAAATTTGCCTGATCGGCGGCCGGCCCTGCGGCGGGTTGGGCCGACGACTGGCCCGACTCAGCGCCACCCGGCGCCGAAGCAGTGAACGCTTTGATGGCCGCGATAGTCCCACGCTGAACTTCAAGGCCCTGGATGGTGGTTTTCAGTAAAGTGAGGTTCAGGCTGAGCCACTGCTCCACGGCTTTTAACTCTGAGATGCGCTTATCCATCTCGTTGAGGTCAGTTAGGTCGAAGTTCGCCATTCCAGCCGGCGATGTTCCGAGGGGCAGCTTTGCCCAGGGCGTATTCAAGATGTCAAAGGGATTGAATGCTTGAGGATTTTCCATTGCGGTCATGGCTTTCGGTGAGAGGGCTGATTTGAGGATAGCGTAAGCATGGGTAGGCTTGTGGCCCCACGTTCGGTGTCGGTTCGTTTACCGTTTGCGTGGAAACGGGCGGCGGCTGTCGTGCTTGTGGCCCATCTTTTCATTCTGTTCGGGCTTGAGACGCTGTTGGGGCTTTTCAGTCCTCAGCCGCCGCCTGCCCAGCTGCAGATGGGGCCCGTCAGTTTTCAAATGCTTTCCGAGCGGGCCCCGCCCATCCAGAGTCCGACACCGCAGCCTTTTCCGGGTCTGAGTCAGATCGCTCAGCAGAACATGCTGAGCCCCCCGGTCAGTGTGCAGGCCCCACCGCCGGCCGACGCCAGTCCAGCAGGGCAGCCGCCCGCCTCGGGCGTCCAGAAATCGAGCGCCGAGCGGACTCCTCGGCCCGATGAGCTTCCGGGGGTCGGCGGGGTGGCCCTCAGCGTTTTTTTTGGCGACCACGCCGGGAATACGCCAATCGCAAAGGGCTCCATTGAGATCAGCTTTCCCTCTGAGGGCCGCTATCAGATTCGGCTCTTGACCAAGGCCTTGGGCTGGGCCGCGATGTTCGCCCCGAACCCGCTGTTTGCCGAAACAGTCGGCCGAATTGGCCCCGGAGGCCTTCAGCCCGAGCGCTATACCCATCGCTCTCCGAGGGGCCGGGAGGAGGTATCCACTTTTGATTACGACACCGGGAAAGTCATCTATTCATCGTTAAAAGAACCTCTTCCTCTGGAAAAAGGTATCCAAGATCGCCTAAGTTTCATGATTCAACTGGCCTGGATGCTTAAGATTGAGCCGGAGCGATTCGCTGTGGGGGAGTCAATTCTTTTGCCAATGGCGGGCAGAAATAAGGTCGAGAAAGTCAATTTCACGGTGATCTCCGAGTCGGATATCGTGCTGCCAGGCGGGGTCATTGTTCCTGCGATTCATCTCTCCACTTACGGCCGGGGGGAGCGCGTTCGGGGCCAAATCGATGTCTGGCTTGATCGAACGGATCGGCTCTTGCCCGTCCGGATCAGATTCGAGGAGGCCCGCGGCCAGGTCTTGGATCTATTGGCGGTCCGTAACCCTTAACTTGACGCCCTAGCGCGCAAATTACATAATCGCGGGTTCCTCGCGGAGGGGTGCCCGAGTGGCTAAAGGGGGCAGACTGTAAATCTGTTGGCTTACGCCTACGTTGGTTCGAATCCAACCTCC
>RFRK01000121.1 GCA_009924525.1 Betaproteobacteria bacterium | reverse complement strand
AGTAGGACTGTAGCGGCGCAAGAATTGCCTCGCGATTCGGTGGCAGTGGACTGCCGGGCAGACACAACGCAGCCTGAAGCGCATGCAAAATCCAAGGATCATGGTAAGCCGCGCGGCCAATCATCACGCCATCAACAGCAGGCCCCGCGCTTGATGGCGTCATCAACGCTTGGGCCTGGTTCAGGGTCTGAATACCGCCATTAGCCACAATTAACGCATCCGGAAAATCTTGCTTAAGTCTCCGTACTACCGACATGCGAAGCGGCGGGATCTCACGATTTTCTTTTGGGCTGAGGCCTTTCAGAATTGCACTGCGGGCATGCACAAAAAAAACGCGGCACCCTACTTGAAAAAGTTTGCCAACAAAATCCCGCACAAAGCCATAGTCCTCTTGATCGTCTACACCAATGCGATGCTTTACCGTGACAGGGATTGAAACTGCATCCTGCATCGCCTTGATGCAGTCGGCAACCAAGTCAGGCTCTCGCATCAGGCAAGCGCCGAAGGCGCCCCGCTGAACACGCTCACTGGGACAGCCACAATTTAAATTGATTTCATCATAGCCCCACTGGGCCGCTCGGCGGGCAGACGCTGCGAGTGCTTCGGGCTCACTACCACCAAGCTGAATCGCAACCGGATGCTCCTCTTCACTGAAATCCAAAAGACGATGGAGATCGCCATGCAGGATGGCTCCAGTGGTGATCATTTCGGTGTAAAGCCGCGCCTTGGGGGCAATCAGGCGGTGAAAGAATCGGCAGTGCCGATCCGTCCAGTCCATCATCGGCGCCACGCTCAGCCGATAACTATCCCCCCAATAAGGCATCAACATGATGTCCCACGCTTCGGGCAAGGGCCTGGATCGCGTATCCCCCCTCCAATGATGAAACGATTCGGCCATTACAGTGCTGGGTAGCGATCTGAACCAGCTGCTGTGAAATCCATGCGTAATCGAGATCACTCCACATAAGATGACTCAAATCATCTTCCCTATGAGCATCGAATCCCGCAGAAATCAACACCAGCTCGGGCCGAAAACGCTCAATGGCAGGTAGCCAATGCTCAGTCACCGCCCGACGCATCGCTTGGCCATCGCTGTATGCCGCAAGCGGGACATTCACCATATTGTTGCCCAGGGGAATATCGCCGCTGAAGGGATAAAGCGCATGCTCAAAAGTCGAGACCATCAGCACCCGGTCATCATCGGCAAAGATCTCTTCTGTGCCATTACCGTGATGAACATCAAAATCGACAATCAGGATTCGCTTTAGCTCATACTCCGCCAACGCATGGTGGGCTGCAATTGCGATATTGTTTAAAAAACAAAATCCCATCGGCGTATTGCGCTCGGCATGATGGCCCGGCGGACGAACCGCACAAAATGCATTGCGCTGTCGCTCGGTGAGTACGGCATCAACTGCACCCACTACGGCGCCCGCTGCCAAATAACTCGCCCTAAGTGTGTGGTGATTCATGGTGGTATCGGGATCCAGTCCTTGATAGGGCCGGTCAGTCGGCGAGGCTGCGACCAGCCGATCAAGATGCTCCACACTGTGGGCCCGCAGAATCGCCGCATCGGATACCTCGGTGGGCTCACGAACATCGAGTAAGGCCATCAAGCCTTTGCGCGTTAAGTGATCATGAATCGCCGCAAGCCGCTGCGGACACTCGGGATGCGCTGGGCCCATCTCATGCGCCAGAAACGTTGGGTGCGTGTAGTAGGCCGTCATGCAAATAGTTTACGATAGCAGGCGTTGTAGTTCGGGCCTCCGTAGCTCAGTGGATAGAGCATCCCCCTCCTAAGGGGAGGGTCGCACGTTCGATTCGTGTCGGAGGCGCCACTGCTCGCAACATCGACCACTAAGATCAATCTGGCATCACGCATCGGGTAGAAAACACGTCTTCTCCCACTTGTGGCACCGAGCGAAATATCCCTTAGTTGCGTGTTTCACCTTGGCTTTTGGGCTCGGCCTGAGACTTTGGTCGCGTACTAATGACCATCAGCACGCTCGGAGAATGCCGCTGAAAGAGCTCAAACGGCCGCTGCTGTCGCGATCGATTCAACGGCACCACTGTAATCGGCACCGATTGAGCCCGCAAAAAATCAATCAAATGCTGACTCTTCAAAGCAAAGTTCACATTCTGTGGAAGCTCATTAGTTTTTTCGGCAGTCCTTAAGGCATCAAGCTTGTGGCTAATCACACCCACCACGGTCCCGTCTGCTGCGATGACTGGACCGCCTGAATTGCCGCGGTGAATCTCTGCGCTTAACTGAAACCAGTCGCTTCGGCCCCGCTGCTGATGCTCGCCGTTAAGAATTCCTGCGGTGATTCTCTGGTCGCCAGGCGCACCGGCGGAGCGCGGAAACCCCAGGGCGGCAACTTCAATGCCGATGGGCACCGAGTCCCACGAGGCAATGACCAACGGCTCCCCAGTTACATCAGCCTCCAGCAACGCTAGATCCAGCCGCTCATCAGTCGCCACCACCTTTGCCCGAACAAACTTTCCCCCACGCCCCGCACCGACAAAAACCCGATCACGGTTAATCAATCCGTGCTGGGCGGAGACCAAGAGCCGCGGCGCGACAAGGAAAGCGGTTGCGGTGGAGAACTCTGTTGCACCGGCTGAAGGCGATGGCCGAACCGGGACCGACTCAGGGCCCGGCAATGGACTCTGCGCCTTTACGGCGGGCAGCATCAGTGCCAACACAAGCCCCAAAGCCGAGAGCAGTTTGACCTGCACGCCCAATCGCCGCGCTTGATTCATAAGTAGTGAAGCAACCAAATGTTTAGGGTGGCCGCGACTAGCCGGGAAACACGCCAGTGGAGAGATAACGATCGCCCCGATCGCAAACAATAAACACGATCGTGGCCCCTTTTACCTGTTCAGCAACACGCAATGCGATGATTGCTGCACCCGCTGCAGAAATTCCGCAAAAAAGACCCTCTTCCCGAGCAAGCCTGCGGGCCATCTCCTCGGCCTCGGCCTGAGTCACTTCCTCAATTTGATCGATCTGCGCTTTCTGTCGAATCGGCGGCACATAGGCGGGCGCCCATTTCCGAATTCCCGGAATCGAAGAGCCATCGGCCGGCTGTGCACCGACAATAACAACACTCGGTTTTTTTTCTTTTAGGTAACGGGAAACTCCAGTGATGGTTCCAGTTGTTCCCATCGCAGACACAAAATGAGTCACCTGACCATGGGTGTCGGCCCAGATCTCGGGGCCCGTTGTTTCATAGTGGGCCATCCAGTTGTCATCATTCGCAAACTGATTGAGCACCCTTCCTTTGCCATCACGCTCCATCTGGTCAGCCAGATCCCGTGCGCCCTCCATCCCCTGCGTCTGGGTCACCAAAATGAGTTCCGCACCGAAGGCCTTCATAGTCTGACGGCGCTCAAGCGATAAGTTATCCGGCATGATCAACACCATACGATAGCCGCGCATCGCAGCCGCCATGGCAAGCGCGATCCCCGTATTGCCGCTAGTCGCCTCAATCAGCGTATCGCCAGGACGAATCTCCCCGCGCGACTCGGCCCGAGCGATCATCGATACCGCGGGCCGATCCTTTACCGAACCAGCAGGATTATTGCCTTCCAGTTTTCCAAGAATCACATTACCGCGGCGCTGATTGGTCTCTCCCGCGATGCGATCAAGCCGCACTAATGGTGTCTTTCCAACCGACTGCTCAAGCGAAAGATAGTTCACAGTTTTTTGCAACCTGGCAGCTCCACGGAATGGATCACTTCATGTAACGCATCAATCGCGCGATCCCGGCTAAATGACTTTCGCCACGCTAAAACAATACGCCGATTGGGCACTGGCGGGGCAAACGTAATGAACTTTAGCAAGGGGTCATCATCAAGCGATACTGACATGCGCGGTAAGACGGTGATGCCCAGCCCCTCGGCCACCATATGTCGGATCGTTTCCAGTGAGCTGCCTTCAAAGGTCTTCTGAATGCCAGCAGAGTTGGCGGCAAATCGGGCGGCCTCGGGGCAAACCTCGAGCACCTGATCACGAAAGCAATGTCCCACACCGAGCAGCAGCATCGTCTCTTGCTTGAGATCTACCGATGCGATTTGCTGCTTTTTTGTCCAGGGATGCTTTTTGGGGACCGCAACCACGAAATCCTCATCATAAAGCGGCAGCGTATCTAAGCCAGTGGTGTCGAAAGGATCCGCCAGAATCGCGACATCAATCTCACCAGTACGCATCATCTCTACCAATCGAACCGTAAAGTTCTCCTGCAAAATCAGCGGCATCTCGGGGTAACGCTCAATCATGGATTTGATAATCCTCGGAAGCAGATAGGGCCCGATGGTGTAGATCACACCAAGCCGAAGCGCGCCCCGCAGGGGATCTCGGCCTTGGTCAGCGATTTCTTTAATCTGGCTAGCAGCGTCTAGTACTCGCTGGGCTTGCAGCACAATATTCTCGCCGATGGGAGTCAGCGTAATCTCACTGCCGCCACGCTCAAAAATAATCACCCCTAACTCGGACTCCAGCTTTTTGATGCTGACCGAAAGCGTCGGCTGACTCACAAAGCAAGCCTCGGCTGCCCGGCCAAAATGCTTTTCTCGAGCAACTGCGATGATATAGCGCAGTTCAGTCAGCGTCATGTCTATCCACTCGCAAGTAAATCTTTCTTGTCATAGGCCCATCGGTCCACCAGCGCATCGATCGCTTGTGTCGAAACCTCCGCGGACTCCGGCTGTGCCGATGCTGCCGGCCGATCGGCCCATTTTGCCCCAAATTGAATGGCCCGTTCGACCCATACCGCATGCAACTGCAAATCACTGTA
>RFRK01000013.1 GCA_009924525.1 Betaproteobacteria bacterium | reverse complement strand
TGAGGGGCGCACTCCCAGAGAAACTGTGGATCTAATCCCCGGGCGACCTCATGGGCGGCTGGCATCAGCTCATCGCGGCCAGGCTGATTAAAAGCCAGCAGCAACGCAGCGCGCTTTATTTTGGTTCGCTTGCCCGAAGGCATCTCTACCTGAAGACTGGCGTCACTCTCAGAAAAGAGCGTGCCGACTTTAAAGGCGCCGTCTTCTTCAAACAATACAAACATGGCTAAAAACCTGCTTCCCCTTGCCTTAGGCCAACGCGGCAAGCAGGCGCTCGTGAATGCCGCCAAAGCCGCCGTTACTCATCACGAGAATCCGATCGCCAGGCTTTGCAGCCTGCACAACTGCCGCAACCAGGTCCTGTAGATCAGCATGGGTCTGGAACTTCGAGCCCAGCGGTGCGAGTGCGGCACTCAGATCCCAGTCCAGCCCGCCGGAATATCCAAACACCACATCAGCCGACTCAAGGCTGGATGCAAGCCGCGATGACATCACACCGAGCTTCATGGTGTTCGATCTCGGCTCCAGCACTGCCAGCAGCCGGCCTGGGGACTGCCGACGCTGCATTTGTGCCCGCAGCCCCTCCAAGGTCGTAGCAATTGCCGTGGGGTGGTGGGCAAAATCATCAAGCACTTGAATACCGCGGACCTCGCCGCGCAGCTGCATGCGACGTTTTACACCAAGAAATGCCGAAATCGCCGCGCAGGCCTCAGAGGCCTCAATGCCATAGGCGCGGGCCGCGGCAACCGCAGCCAATACGTTGCCGCGATTGTGCTCGCCTAAGAGCGGTGAATGAATCTGCCCCTGCGGCTGACCCCTCCAGAGCACCTCAAAAACCTCATGATCCTGACCGCCTTCGACGGGCCCAATCGACCAATGTTCGGAATGATGAAAAAATTCCAAGGGCGTCCAGGCCCCACGGTCGATCACCCGCGCGAGTGCAGGCTCGCGGCCATTCACGATCAGCCGGCCCGCCGCGGGCAGCGTTCGGATCCAATGATGAAACTGGGTTTCAATCGCCGTGAGATCCGAAAAAATATCTGCGTGATCAAACTCTAGATTATTCAGAACTGCGACCTCAGCGCGGTAATGCAAAAACTTCGAGCGTTTATCAAAAAACGCTGTGTCATATTCATCAGCCTCAATCACAAAAGGCGCGATACGGTCGCCGTTGATTGCCGATGCGGCCAGCGGCGTTACAAGGGATGGGCTGAGGCGGGCCGAGACCCCAAAGTTTTCCGGCACGCCGCCGATTAAAAAAGACGGCTTGTGGCCGGCGGCCTCTAGGATCCAGGCAAGCAGTGCGCTGGTCGTGGTCTTGCCATGGGTGCCCGCGACCGCGAGCACGCGATGCCGCGGCAATAACACCTGGCCAAGCCATTGCGGGCCGGAAATCATCGGGGCGTTGCGATTCAGCAAGGCCTCAATCAGCGGCATGCCGCGACGGGCCACATTGCCGACCACCCAGACATCGGCGGCAAGATCAAGCTGATCAGCCTCAAAGCCCTGGATCACCTCAATGCCAGCCTGAGCGAGCTGCGTGCTCATCGGCGGATAGACATTGGCATCACATCCCGTGACGCGAAAGCCGCAGGACCGGGCCAGCTGGGCCAAGCCCCCCATAAAGGTGCCGCAGATCCCGATCACGTGTAGATGCATGGCCGGCATTGT
Source organism: Betaproteobacteria bacterium (assembly GCA_009924525.1). GTDB lineage: Bacteria > Pseudomonadota > Gammaproteobacteria > Burkholderiales > Burkholderiaceae_A > Lacustribacter. The sequence continues at coordinate 21,081 of RFRK01000013.1, read as the reverse complement.
AGCGATGGGCATAATGCGGGCCATGATTTTTGAAAATACAGGCAATGTGTTCTCTGAAGGAAACCCTCTGCGGGCTGAGATCGCTGCAGCAGCGGCCAGCCTCATCGCTGAAGAAGGCCTGGATTATGCGAATGCAAAACGTAAAGCGATCGAGCGCATCGCTGGAAAAAAACATCATCGGCTACAGCGCGAGATCCTGCCCTCCAACGAAGAAATTGAAGAAGCCGTCCGGGAATATCAAAAAATTTTTCAGTCTGATTCCCAGCCGTTGCGGCTGCGGCTGCTGCGCGAAAAGGCGCTGGCGTTGATGCAGCTGCTGGTCGATTTTTCGCCCATGCTTACCGGGGCAGTCGCCAATGGCACCGCCAGCGAACACAGCGACATTCATCTGCATTGCTTTGCGTCCAGCGCCAAAGAGCTGGGCATCTTTCTCATGAACCAGGGCCTAAACAGCGAAGCGGCAAGCCTCGCGCCGCAGCGCCCTGGGGGCGATGCCATCGAGGCCCTTGCCATTCAGTGGCAGGGGGAGTTAGCGACGATCGCGGTCTACCCCGAACACGATCAGCGCAGTAGCCCGCGCGCAGAGGCCAAAAGAAAACAGAATCGACTCGACATCAAGTCGGTGGAGAAACTGCTGGGCGATCACCGAGTCCAAGAGACGCCATGAGCCTGAGCCAAAAATCAAAATGGAGTCTGTTGGTCGCCGTCGGCCTGATCCTGTTGATTGCGGGAATCGCTGCGGGCATGCTGCGGCTTGGCCCGTCCAAAGTGCCAGCCGCCGCGAACTGGGTATTTGAGCTTTCTTTTCCGAACCCCCAGGGGGAGCCGATCGGCCTGCAGGACGTCCGGGGCCGACTGACGGTGGTGAACTTCTGGGCGACCTGGTGCCCGCCCTGCGTCGAGGAAATGCCAGAACTCTCCAGAATTCACGAAGAAATGTCTTCAAAAGACGTTAAAGTGGTGGGATTAGCCGTCGATTCACCATCTAACGTCAGGGAATTTCTAAAAAGCCGTAGTTTTAGCTATCCCCTGCTTGTGACCGGTGGGTCAGGCAGTGAGCTCGCCAAACGGCTGGGAAATTCGATCGAAGCCCTACCCTATACCATCCTAATCGATGCAAATGGCATGGTTTTAAAGCAAAAACTCGGCAGAATAAAAGAAGAAGAGCTCAGAAACTGGATTTCCGAAGTGCGCTAAAATAAGCCCAGTGAACTTCGCTGGAGCGACCAAATGTCGTTATCTCCGCTGATTTGGGTGCTACATGGCCCAAATTTGAATCAACTGGGAGTCCGAGAGCCAGAAATCTATGGCTCTACCACCCTGGATCAAATCAATCAGATGATCGCCGACCGGGCTAAGTCCCTCGGCGTAAACATCGACTGCTTTCAGTCCAACCATGAGGGGGCGCTTATCGAGCGCGTCCACCAGGCCGGGCCCGCTTCGGTGAAATTTATTGTGATCAATCCCGCTGGATTCACCCATACGAGCGTTGCCTTGCGGGATGCGCTTGCTTCGGCCGCAATACCATTTGTTGAGGTGCACCTCTCAAATGTGCATCGGCGTGAGCCCTTTCGGCATCACTCTTACTTTTCGGACTTGGCGGAGGCCGTGATCTGTGGTCTTGGGCCGCAGGGCTACTCGGCCGCCATTGAATTCGCTGCCCAGAGGATCAACAACCGCCGTGGCTGAAGACCGTCAGAAATCCAAGGAGCGCACCTCGATGGACCTGAGAAAACTCAAGACCCTGATTGATCTCGTCGCCGAGTCCGGCATCTCGGAACTCGAAATCACCGAAGGTGATGACAAAGTCAGAATTGTTAAATCATCCTCGGCCCCGTTGGCCCCGGCCGTCAGCCATGTCATCGCCGCGGCGCCCGCAGTCGTAGCAGCTCCGGTGGCGACGGGTCCGGTTGAAAGTTCCGCTGTATCGGCAGCAGCCGCGGGCGGGCCGACAGAGGCAGAAGGAAAAGTTGTCAAGTCGCCGATGGTGGGGACCTTTTATCGGTCCTCCGCTCCGGGGGCCGATCCCTTTGTATCGGTCGGCAGTAGCGTGGCAGAAGGCCAGACCCTGTGCGTGATCGAGGCCATGAAGCTGATGAATGAAATCCCCGCAGATTGCTCCGGCGTTGTAAAGGAGATTCTTGTCGAAAACGGCCAGCCTGTTGAATTTGGCCAGCCGCTTTTTGTACTGGCCTAGCCAGCGAGCGCCTCATCCATGGCAGCGCTGTTTGAAAAAGTATTAATTGCCAATCGTGGTGAAATTGCCCTGCGCATCCAGCGGGCCTGCCGAGAGCTCGGGATTAAGACCGTGGTCGTGCACTCTGAGGCCGACACCGACGCGAAATACGTCAAGCTTGCTGATGAATCGGTCTGCATCGGGCCGCCGCCTTCGCGACAGAGCTATCTCAATGTGCCAGCGATTATTGCGGCGGCCGAGGTCACCGACGCCGAGGCCATCCACCCGGGCTACGGTTTTTTATCCGAAAACGCTGACTTCGCCGAGCGCGTCGAACGCAGCGGATTCAAATTTATTGGACCGACTGCCGACGTAATCCGCATGATGGGCGATAAGGTGGCTGCCAAGCGGGCCATGATTGCTGCGGGCGTGCCCTGCGTGCCCGGATCGGAAGGCGCCCTGCCCGAAGACCCAAAAGAAATCGTCAAGATTGCCCGCAGTGTCGGCTACCCAGTGATCATCAAGGCCGCCGGCGGTGGCGGTGGCCGGGGCATGCGGGTCGTACACACCGAGGCGGCGCTGATTAATGCCGTGCAGACGACCCGGGCCGAGGCTGCAGCCGCCTTTAACAATCCCGAGGTCTACATGGAAAAGTTCCTGGAGAATCCTCGGCATATTGAGATTCAAATTCTTGCAGATCACTTCGGCAACGTGGTCCATCTGGGGGAGCGTGACTGCTCGATGCAGCGACGCCACCAGAAAATTCTCGAAGAAGCGCCCGCCCCAAAACTCAGCACTCGGCTGCGCGAAAAAATCGGCGATCGGTGTGCGGATGCCTGCCGACGCATTGGCTACCGGGGAGCAGGCACGATTGAGTTTCTTTTTGAGAATAACGAGTTCTACTTCATTGAGATGAACACCCGTGTTCAGGTGGAGCATCCGGTAACCGAGCTGATTACTGGCATCGACATTGTGCAAGAGCAGATCCGTGTGGCCAGCGGCCAACGACTGCGCCTAAAGCAAAAGGATATTGTGTTTAAGGGTCATGCCATTGAATGCCGTATCAATGCCGAAGACCCCTATAAGTTCACGCCCTCACCCGGAAAAATTCTGACTTGGCATGCACCTGGTGGCCCCGGCGTTCGGGTGGATTCCCACGCCTACAGCGGCTATGTTGTTCCGCCTCACTACGACTCCATGATCGCTAAGCTGATTGTGTACGGTGATACCCGGGCCCAGGCGATCGCCCGCATGAAAATCGCCCTCTCCGAGACTGTCGTCGAGGGCATCCAGACCAACGTCCCATTGCATCGGGAGCTTATGCGCGATACGCACTTCATTGATGGCGGCACCTCGATTCACTATCTCGAGCACATGCTGGCCGCCCGCGAGCGGGACCGCTAGGCCGAAGCCTATTCATTTGCGTTGTGGTTATGCATGAGATCGTTTTCGAGACGAGCCTGCCGGATACCGATGCGATCTCAGACAGCCTGATTGCGCTCGGCGCCTTATCGGTCGCGGTAGAAGATGCACTGGCCAGCCGCGACGGGGAGACCCCAATTTTTGGCGAGCCCGGGATGCCGACCGCCGTGCAGGCCTGGCCAACCTCGCGATTCGTTGTCCTGATCGATATTGATACTGCACCCTCCGCTTTCTGGGCCGAATTCTGCGAACAAGACGATCGATTTTCTCAGCTGCCTTACGAGATCCGGGCCATCAAGGATCAGGACTGGGTTGCCGAGACCCAGCGCCAATTCAGCCCCTTTGTCTTTCGAAATCGACTCTGGGTCGGGCCCCACTGGCATGTGCCGCCAGAGTCGTTTGCCCAGCAAGGCATCGTGATTCGCCTGGATCCCGGCATGGCGTTCGGCACCGCAAGCCATGCCACCACGCAGCTCTGCCTAGAGCAGCTCGCACAGCACCTCACACCATCTCGGCAGGGTCTTCGTGTTCTGGATGTAGGCTGCGGCTCGGGCATCCTGGCAATTGCTGCAGCAAAACTCGGTGCCAGCCGCGTGCACGCAATCGATATCGATCCCATTGCCGTACAGACCGCCAGACAGAATGCGGCAGCAAACGGCGTAACCGTCTCAGTCACTCTGGCCGATCAATCCCCGTCCGAATCATTTGATGTCGTGGTGGCCAATATCCTGTCGCAGCCTTTAAAGGTGCTTGCGCCCATGCTATCGGCCCGAACCCGGCCTGGCGGCAGGCTCTTGCTTTCGGGCATACTCGATCGGCAGGCACAAGAGATCTGCGAGGCCTATCAGCCCTTTGTCGGACACCTTAGCCACCTTACCGTTTTAGATCGGCGCGACGGCTGGGTCTGTATCGGAAATCCTCCCTCACTCTAATGCAAAGGAATCCCCTATGACGGTCCAAATCAGCGGCTCCATTGCCTTTGACACCATCATGGTGTTTGAAGGCCGCTTTAAAGACCACATCCTTCCTGAGCAGACCCATATGCTCAACGTGGCCTTCCTCGCACCGCAGATGCGGCAGGAGTACGGCGGATGTGCTGCCAATATTGCGTACACACTGCGCGGCCTGGGCCAAGAATGCGGTCTGCTGGGTGCCATCGGGCGCGATGGCGGCGATTATCTTGAGCGGCTGTCTCGGCTAGGAATTGATACCTCACGCGTACTGTCAGCCGAGGACTGCTACAGCGCCCAGGCCTTTATTACGACCGATCTTGATGACAATCAGATCACCGCCTTTCACCCCGGTGCAATGAATCGCGCCGGTGAGGTAGGGCTTGGCGATGCGCAGGCAAGCCTCGGTATTGTGTCACCCAATGGACGTGAGGCCATGGTTCGACATGCGCGGGAATTCTCCGAGCGCGGCATTCGGTTCATCTTTGATCCCGGCCAGGCCATGCCCATATTTGGTCGCGAGGATCTCGAGGGATTTGTCAGCCAGGCGACCTGGGTCGCCGTTAATGACTATGAGGGCCATATGCTCGCAGAAAAACTCAATACTTCGATTGCACAGCTTGCTCGCCGTCTTTCCGGCGGCCTCATTCTGACGCGCGGTGCAGAAGGCGTTGAGATCATGCAAAGTGGTGAAGCTGCCATTGCCGTGCAAGGCATTGATGTTCAACAGCTTTTCGGCCTGCCTGCGGCCGACCCAACCGGATGTGGTGATGCTTTCCGTGGCGGACTTCTCTATGGACTTGCCCGCGGCGCTTCGCTTTTAGATAGCGCGCGCCTTGGAAATTTAATGGGTGCGATCAAGGTCATTCACCGCGGCGGCCAAAACCACACCGTGCGGCCACCCGAGGTCGCCCGCTTTCTACAGAATTTGTACCCTGACACGGCAGCCCGGCTTGCGGGCCACCTGCACGCTTAATCGTCCCATCGGAGTCCGATCGCCATGAAATCCTCCTTGATTCCCAAAGCGTCCCTATCACAGAGCCTAGCGCGCGCTGGTCTGATCACACTATCGGCATTCTCAGCCTTAGCGCTGTCCGGCTGTGCCACTCAAAGCAGCTCATCTGCCGTTTATAAGGCGAGTGAAACTCAACGCGAGCAGACCGTCCGAATGGCCACCGTCGAGGCTGTTAGAAAAGTCATGATTCAGCGTGACAGCAAGGGCATCGGCACGATCGGTGGCGCAGTCGTTGGCGGCATCGCTGGCAGCAGTGTGGGCCAGGGCAAGGGCTCGGATATCGGCACCATACTGGGTGCCATCGGAGGCATGGTCGCGGGCCAAGCCATCGAGCAACAAGCCAATCAGCGTGAGGGCTTAGAGATCTCTATCCAATATGACAACGGTGATCGCCGCGTTATTGTCCAAGAGGCCGATATAGATGTGAAACCTGGCGACCGCGTTCGAATTGTCAGTGGCGGGGGCGTCATTCGGGTCTCAAAATAAATGTCGCATCACCGACATCTCAAGCTCAGTAACCACGGCTGCTGCGATCTGAAGCAATAAAAAAGCGGCGATCGGCGATAAATCAAAGCCCGGGCTTATGCCGGATCGTCCGATAGGATTGCGCCGTCTGCCCATCAGGCGGCGAAAAGGTTCAAGCAGCGGAGCGCTCAGAAGATCGAAAACCGGCTTTAAAGGATGCATCGGGGCGAGCCACGACATCAAGACGCCCACAATCAAAATCACCACCGCAAGCTGAAGGCACCACTGCAGGGTCCACAGCACAGCCAGGGCCACTAACCAGCCGAAGGGCCTGACCGGTTTTTGAGACGGGCCTGCATCGGTCATCAGCCCCCAGGACATCAGAAAATAAAACAGCACCACAAGCACAACCGACAGCAGCAAGGCAGCCAGCAAGCTCGCCCAATCCACCCCGCCAAATCCCGGCAGCAGCCGCCGCATCGGCCGCACGATCCAGTCGGTCATCTGAAAAGTCAGCCGAGACAGCGGATTCTGCGCATGCAGCCGCACCATCTGGAGATAAGCCCTCAGGGCGCAGGCCACAACAAACAGGCTGCCCAGGGTTTTCAGCGTGAGCCAGAGAATTGTCATCGCTGCATCATAAAAAAAGTCCCGCCAAGGCGGGACTTTTAGTGTCACAAATCAGATAACTCTGATGTCGAGACTTACGGACGGCTGCCCGTGGGGAAGGGCCAGGTGCTGGACAGAGTCGCAGCAGCGGCAGGGGCAGCAGCGGCTTTCTTAGCGCGCTTTTTACCAGCCTTACGCTTCTTACCACCAGCTTTCTTAGCAGCTTTTTTCTTGCCGCCAGCTTTCTTGGCCGCGCGCTTCTTGCCGCCAGCTTTCTTGGCCGCGCGCTTCTTACCACCAGCTTTCTTAGCAGCCTTACGCTTTTTGCCGCCAGCTTTCTTGGCAGCTTTTTTCGCGCCAGACTTGCGTGCAACGCGCTTCTTCGCTGCTTTCTTAGCCGGCTTTTTCGCTGCAGCTTTTTTCTTCGCTGCGGGCTTCTTCTTTGCAGCGGTCTTGCGCTTAGCAGCGGGCTTCTTCTTTGCTTTCTTCTTTGCTTCTTCAGCCATGGAACACTCCTTCAAGCTTGAACAAAAGGGGATTCGAAAAGGGGATTCGCACCGGATGGCCCGAACCATTCATTCGCGCAAGAGGACCATCCCCCAACGCTAATGAATTCTGTATGGCGCAGGCCCCGGTTCACCCTTTGCTTACTCCCAGGACAGTGCGCCGCCCGTCTGATACTCGATCACACGGGTCTCAAAGAAATTTCTCTCCTTCTTCAGGTCGACCATCTCGGCCATCCAGGGGAAGGGATTCTCTTCGTTGCCAAACAGCGGCTCCAGGCCGATCTGCTGGCAACGACGGTTTGCGATGTAACGCAGGTAAGACTTGAACATCGAGGCGTTCAGGCCCAGCACGCCGCGCGGCATGGTGTCTTCGGCGTAGCGATACTCCAGATCGACTGCTTTTTGGAACAGGCCCTTGAGCTCTTCGCGGAATTCCGGCGTCCAGAGGTGCGGGTTTTCCAGCTTGATGGTATTGATCAGGTCGATGCCGAAATTGCAGTGCATGGACTCATCCCGCAGGATGTACTGATACTGCTCGGCAGCGCCGGTCATCTTGTTCTGCCGGCCCAGGGCCAGGATTTGAACAAAGCCGACATAAAAGAACAGGCCCTCCATGAGGCATGCAAATACGATCAGGGACTTTAAGAGCTGCTGATCGGCCTGGGGGGTTCCGGTCTTGAAGTCTGGGTTGGTCAGGGTGTCGATAAAGGGGATCAGGAATTCATCCTTATCCCGAATCGATGGGATCTCGTGATAAGCATTAAAGATCTCGCCCTCGTCTAGGCCCAGCGATTCCACAATGTACTGGTAAGCGTGGGTATGAATCGCCTCCTCAAAGGCCTGACGCAGCAGGTACTGGCGGCACTCCGGGGCGGTGATGTGACGATAGGTGCCCAGCACAATATTGTTAGCCGCTAGTGAATCAGCGGTCACAAAGAATCCGAGATTGCGACGAATCAGGCGGCGCTCGTCTTCGGTCAGGCCGTTGGGATCCTTCCAGGTCGCGATGTCACGCGACATATTGATTTCCTGGGGCATCCAATGGTTGGCGCAGCCGGCCAGATACTTCTCCCAGGCCCACTTGTATTTAAAGGGCACGAGTTGATTGACATCAGTGCCGGCATTAATGACCCGCTTATCCTCGACCCGAACCCGGCGCATCTCCTGATCGGATGCGGCGGCTGCATTCAGGCTGCCCTGCGACATGAACGGCGGAACCGCCGACGCACCAGCGGCCGCAAGGCCAGCGGTCATCGATGGGGACGGCATGGCCGGTGCCGGCGAGACCGCCGGTGCCATATTCAGTGCTGCAGATCCCACTACGGGGGGCTGTGCAACGGTGTTGGAACTATCTTCCCAGTTCAGCATTTCGACTCTCACTTTGCTTTCATTCCCTCTTTTCGAGGGGTTTGACGATCAGGCAGACGGCCTGTTGACTCGATCAATGACTGCAACGTGAGATTCGGTTGTTGTACACAGCGCGAATAATGCAAGAACATTTTTCACGTTGCAATCATTTTTTTCAAAAATTTTTAAATTCAAGAATGCGACATCGGTGATGTCGCATTCTTGCCACGAGGTTTGCATCAATCAACTTACTGGCAGGCCTCGCATTCCGGGTTATCGATGGAGCAAAACTTCACATCGCTTCCTGCCACCACCGGCTCCTGCGTACCGGACTGAACTGCGGCTGCCGATGTCGCCGCTTCCAAACCGCCAGAGACCGGAACCGCGTTGAGCTGTCCGGTGCTGATGGTCGACTTCTCTGCAGAGGTCGCACCCATCGTGCGCAGGTAATAAGTGGTCTTCAGTCCGCGCAGCCAGGCAAGCTTGTAGGTTTCGTCGAGCTTCTTGCCGGATGCGCCCGCCATATAAATGTTCAGCGACTGGGCCTGGTCGATCCACTTCTGACGCCGGGCCGCACACTCCACGGTCCAGCGTGTGTCGACTTCAAAGGCGGTGGCATACAGGCTGCGCAGCTCCGCCGGCACCCGATCAATCTTGGCCAGACTGCCGTCGAAGTACTTCAGGTCCGCCACCATGACCTCATCCCACAGTCCAAGCTTTTTCAAATCCTGGACCAGGTACTCGTTGACCACCGTGAATTCACCAGAAAGGTTCGATTTCACATAAAGGTTCTGGTAGGTCGGCTCAATCGACGCTGAGATGCCCACGATATTGGAGATGGTGGCCGTGGGTGCAATCGCCACACAGTTGGAGTTACGCATCCCATGGGCCTTGATCCGCGAACGCAGCGCCTCCCAATCCAAAGTGGCCGACATATCGACCTCAACATAGCCACCCCGCTCCTCGGCCAGAATCTTCAGCGTATCCAACGGCAGGATGCCTTGATCCCACAGCGAGCCGCGGAAGGATGAGTAGGCCCCCCGCTCCTCGGCCAACTCAGTCGATGCCCAGTAGGCGTTGTAGCAGACCGCCTCCATCGAGCGGTCAGCAAACTCCACCGCATCCTGGCTGGCATAGGGCACACGCATCGCATGCAGGGCCTCTTGAAAGCCCATGATGCCCAGGCCGACCGGCCGGTGACGAATATTCGAATTGCGGGCCTTCGCAACGGCGTAGTAATTAATGTCAATAACGTTATCCAGCATACGCATAGCCGTGCGAATCGTTCGACGCAGCTTTTCATGATCCAGCTCAAGGCCCTGACGAGACGAGGGCTTGAGATGGTTCACCAGGTTGACCGAGCCAAGGTTACAGACCGCGATCTCGGAGTCATTGGTATTTAGAGTGATCTCGGTGCACAGGTTGGAGGAGTGGACCATGCCCACATGCTGCTGCGGGCTGCGGATATTGCAGGGATCCTTGAAAGTGATCCAGGGATGGCCCGTCTCAAACAGCATCGTCAGCATCTTGCGCCAGAGCGAGAGGGCGGGAATCCGCTTGAAATGCTTGATCTCGCCGCTATCGGCCTTTGCCTCATAGGCGGTGTAAGCCTGCTCAAAGGCACGGCCTACTTTATCGTGCAAATCCGGCACATCGGAAGGTGAGAATAGGGTCCACTGGCTACCCTCCATCACCCGCTTCATGAACAGGTCGGGAATCCAGTTGGCCGTATTCATATCGTGAGTACGACGACGGTCGTCGCCGGTATTCTTGCGCAGCTCGAGGAACTCCTCGACATCCAAATGCCAGCTCTCAAGGTAGGTGCAGACCGCGCCTTTGCGCTTCCCGCCCTGATTCACGGCCACAGCAGTGTCATTCACCACCTTTAAGAACGGCACGACGCCCTGGCTCTTGCCATTGGTGCCCTTGATGTAGCTGCCCAAGGCGCGAACGGGAGTCCAATCGTTGCCGAGGCCGCCAGCGTATTTGGCCAACAGCGCATTTTCTTTAATCGCCTCGTAGATGCCATCCAAATCATCGGCCACTGTCGAGAGGTAACACGAGGAGAGCTGCGAGTGCGTCGTGCCGGAGTTAAAGAGCGTAGGCGTTGAGCTCATGAAATCAAAGCTCGACAGCAGGTTATAAAACTCGATCGCACGTGCTTCACGATTCAATTCATTCATCGCAAGGCCCATAGCCACTCGCATAAAAAATGCCTGTGGCATTTCTATGCGACGGCCCTCGCCAGAGAACGGATCATTGCGATCAATCAAGAAATAGCGGTCGTATAGGGTCTGCAGGCCAAGATAATCGAACTGCAAATCCCGTTTTGGATCTATGGCCTGGGCCAGCTTTTGAAGATCGAAACGCGAAAGCTCTTCGTTTAGCAGGCCAATCTCGATGCCCTTCTTGATGAATCGCGGGAAGTAGTCTGGATAGAGGCGCTCCATCTCGGCCTGCGACACCTCTGCTTGCAGCATTTCCTTGCGAATCGTGTGCAGCAGCAGACGGGCACTGACTTTGGCATAGGCGGGATCCTTTTCAATGAGCGCGCGGGCCGCCAGGATGGCGGATTTAAAAACCTCTTCGAGCGGCACACCGTCATAGAGATTTTTGACGGTGTCTTGCATCACTGCCTCGACACTGACAGCCTCACCGAGATCGGTGCAGGCGGCAGCAATAATGTCTCGCAGCCAGGCCTCGCTCAGCGGCTGAGAAGTCCCATCGACCAGCATGTGCAACGCAGACTGAATCTGGGGAGTAACAGGCTGTTTGGCAGCCCGCTCTTGCGCGCGGCGCTCTCGATACAAAACATAGGCCCGCGCGACCTCATGCTCACCGGAGCGCATGAGGGCGAGTTCAACCTGATCCTGAATGTCTTCAATGTGCATCGTGCCGCCGGCGGGCAGCCTACGCATCAGCGCCATCACGACCGACTGGGTCAGGGCCTCGGTAATCTCGCGGACCCGGGCCGATGCGGCCCCCTGATTGCCACCCACGGCCAGAAAGGCCTTGGTCATCGCAATCTGAATCTTGCTCGGCTCAAAGCCTACGACTGCGCCATTACGACGAATCACTTTGATATCGGCTGCAACGGCCTGCGGCGACAGCACGGAAGGCGCTGAAGCGGACGGGCCGGCTGATGCCAGGCCCGCTGAAACTGTGGCGTTTTGTGATTGTGATTCTGCGCCCCACTGCATCATGAAACTCTCCCTAAAAATTCTTTAAAAAAATTGTTGTAAACGCTTGAAAACATGGGCAAAAGAGGGTTGGTTGCGGGAGGTGGTGTCTCCCCCTGAAAACACTAGATGTAGTACTTTTTTTGGCCGGAGGACCTAATTCTAGTAGCCATGAGGATGCCGGGGCAAGGGGCTTGCTCGGGGCAAACCCGCGTGTGCAGTGCACACGGCTCAGCCAGCCAGGCCCAGCAAGAAAAGAAAGCCTGAGCCCGTATTTGGCGCGGGTTCTCAGCCAGAATCGTTTGGCGAGGGCCGAAAAATCAGGGGTACGGTCGTGTGAGTAAACACCCACGCCCATTTAATAATCTGAGCATCTCAGGCCACGAGAAGGCGGGCCCGGGATCAGTCTTGCGGCCCGGCGCAATGTCAGCGTGCCCGGCAATCCATTTCAAATTTGGCAACGCCGAGCAGGCGGCAGCAAGCACGTCGGCAGTCGCCTGCATCTGGATATCGGAATACATCACGTCATCTGCGCCCTCAAGCTCGAGCCCAATTGAAAAATCATTACAGGCCGGCCTGCCAAGAAACTCCGAGACGCCCGCATGCCAGGCCCGATCCTGAAGCCTGACAAACTGGATGATCTCGCCGCTACGGCGAACGAAAAAGTGGGCCGAGACCCGCAGACCCGCGAGCTCTGAGAAACTGGGATGCTGCTCGCAATTCAGCCGGCCAAGAAACAGTTCCTCGACAGCGCTGCCCTCAAAACAGCCTGCAGGCAGGCTGATGTTGTGAATCACAGCAAGCGCAATTTCGGCATGCACTGGCCGCGCATCCCAATGCGGCGAGGGCGATCGGCGTGCGCCCGAAATCAGCCAGCCCTGCTGATCGAAATGAAGCGCACCCATCAGCCCTTCGGCCCGAGATGCCGATGGGTCATGCTGCAATAGGCCTGCCCATCCTTCCAGACCGCGTCGGTCGCAGGCAGCCGCGCGCTGCAGTGAGCACACTGAATCAGCTTCGATTGGGGCGTTGTATCAGCAGAAGACTGCGAATCTTTTGCGCTGCTGCGCTTGGAGAATGCACGCTTTAAAAGCCACAGGCCTGCAATGACGGCCAGAGAAATAATGACGACACGAAGTAGCATTTCAGCGATCCAACACAACCTCTAAAACAAAACGCGTGCCCACATAAGCCATCAGTAAAGTTACAAATCCGGCGAGTGTCCAGCGGGCGGCCACACGGCCCCGCCAGCCCCACCATTTGTGGCCGATCAGTAATGTCAGCGAGAGGGCCCAGGAGGCCAATGTAAAGACTGTTTTGTGGTCAAACCGAAGCAGCCCCCGTCCAAGTTCAGCCCCAACCACCATGCCCGAGCCCAGGGTAAGCGTCACCAGAATGAATCCTGCAAACACCATGTGCAAGAGCATCTGATCCAAGCCGATCAGCGGCGGCAGGCCCTGCCACCACCCGCCCGAGTCGATACTAATACGACGTGTACTGTGCAGGGCCTTCTCCATGGAGAGCATCAGCAAAGCGCTGGCCGCAGCCAGAGTGAAGGTGCTGTAAGCCAACATCGCAAGCAGCATGTGCAGACGGAAGCTGACATCCAGCGCGGTGCTCAGTGGCCGGCCCGGGAAAATCAGCGGCAATACTGCAGCAATGGCTGCAACGACAAAAACACCCTGCGTAATCGGCGGCAGCCGCTGAAACCAGGATTCAATCCACAGCAGCAGCACCGCTAGCCACAGGGTCCACGAAATGGATGTCGCAAACCCAAAATAAAGGCCATCGCGTGAAAACCAATTCGGCAGCAAGGACAGCCCGTGGACTGCAATGACCGCCAGCAGCATGGCCTGGCCCGAGCGCGAGGCAAGCGGCATCGTCGCGGCGACAGTGCCGGCTCGATGGGCCCAGGCCAGGCCCGCATAGCCTGCTGCGGCCACCAGCGATACGGCGCCGTAGAATGAAGCATCCATAACAAAGGCAGTGTAGCGCAGCATGCTTGAAAATCTGACCGAACGGCTCGCGCGGGTCGTTAAAACCATCAAGGGCGAGGCCCGGCTGACCGAATCCAACACGCAAGACATGCTGCGTGAGGTCCGGCTTGCCCTGCTTGATGCGGATGTGGCCCTGCATGTCGTTAAAGATTTCATCGCCAAGGTCAAACAAAAAGCGCTGGGCCAGGAAGTCCAAGGCAGTCTAAGTCCGGGCCAGGCCATGGTCGGTGTGGTGCACCAAGAGCTGATTCATCTGATGGCAGGGGAAGACGCATCGGCGCCCGGCCGGCTACAGCTTAATCTCGCGGTGGCGCCGCCTGCTGCCGTGCTCATGGCCGGACTGCAGGGCGCCGGCAAGACTACAACCGTTGGAAAGATCGCCAAGTGGCTTGCCGAATCACAGAAAAAACGGGTCCTCACGGTCTCTTGTGATGTCTATCGGCCGGCTGCAATTGATCAGCTTCGGCTGGTCAGCGCACAGGCCGGCGTGGAATTTTTTCCGACTCCGCAGGGCACAAGCCCCGTAGCAATCGCGCAGCAGGCCCTAGATCACGCCCGACGCCATCTCCACGATGTCGTGCTGATCGATACAGCAGGACGGCTTGCGATTGATGAGGAGATGATGCGCGAGATCACGCAACTGCATAGCGCAGTCAAGCCGATTGAGACCCTCTTTACCGTCGATGCGATGCAGGGCCAGGATGCAGTACGGACTGCCGCTGCCTTTAAATCGGCCCTTCCGCTGACCGGTATCGTACTCACCAAGCTGGATGGCGACTCACGCGGCGGTGCCGTCCTGTCGGTGCGAGCTGTCACTGGCTGCCCGATTAAGTTTGTAGGCACCTCAGAAAAGATTGATGGGCTGGAGGCCTTTGATGCCGAACGAATGGCCAATCGCATTCTGGGCATGGGCGATATTCTGGCCATCGTTGAGCAGGCCCAAAAAACTGTTGATCTCAAAGCGGCCGAAAAGATGGCCGAAAAGTTCAAGACGGGCGGCCGCTTTGACCTGAATGATTTCAAAATGCAAATCGGGCAGATGCGCAATATGGGGGGCCTGTCTTCCTTGGTCGATAAGCTGCCCTCACAGATGCAGCAGGCCGCCAAAGGGACCGACCTATCTGCGGCCGAGAAGTCCATTCCACGCATGGAGGGCATCATCAATTCAATGACGCCGAAAGAGCGGCAGCATCCCGAACTTTTAAAGGCGAGCCGTAAACGCCGGATTGCGGCAGGCGCAGGCGTGTCGGTCCAAGAGGTCAACCGCCTGCTAAATCAGTTTGAGCAGATGCAGGAGATGATGAAAAAAATGCAGAAAGGCGGCCTTGCAAAAATGATGCGGGCCGTCGGTGCCATGAAAGGCATGGGTGGCATTCCAGGAATGGGCGGCTTCGGAAAACGCTAGCGATGGGCCCACTGTGGTGTGCGTTTCGTCAGAAACGCATCAATGCCTTCGGCGGTATCAGCAAGGCCCATATTGCAAGTCATCGTCTCGCCCGCGACCGTATAGGCACCCGCAAGTCCCATCTCGATTTGCTGATAAAAGGTTGTCTTGCCCATCGCAACCGCAGCTGCGCTCTTGGATTTGATCAGCTCAGCGAGTCGTCCGACCTCTGCATCGAGTTGCGCCGCTGGCACAACCCGATTGACCAGGCCCCAAGCCAGCGCGGTTGACGCATCTACCATCTCGCCCGTAAGCAGCATCTCCATCGCCCGCTTGCGGCCGATATTGCGCGCTACTCCCACGGCTGGCGTTGAGCAGAACAGGCCGATATTGACTCCGGGCAGGGCGAACCGGCTGTCATCGCTAGCCACTGCGAGGTCGCACATGGAGGTCAGCTGGCAGCCGGCCGCAGTTGCAATGCCGTGAATCTTGGCGATCACAGGCTGCGGCATCCGGGTGATGCGCATCATCAATTCACTGCACGAACGAAACAGCTGGGTAATCCATGCAGAATCCTGGGCGTGCGCCTGCATCTCTTTAAGATCATGGCCAGCACAGAATCCACGGCCATTGCCCTGAAGCACGACGACCCGAACAGACTTATCCTGAGCAATCGCATCAAATACCTGACATAAGGCCAAGATCATCTCGGAAGATAAAGGATTAAAACGTTCGCCACGATTCATGGTGATCGTAGCCAACGCGTCTTGATCTTCACGCAACACATAAAGCTGCTCGGGGGCATTCATGATGTCGTCTCCTTTTTTAAAACCCAATCACAACAGGCTACGCACGGCTTCAACCACGCCAATTCGGTCACACATTGAGGCGGCCATCGTGCTGCGCTTAAGCAGTTCGAGTTTTTCTTCCTTAAGCGATCGCTCACCGATAGTGACCCGAACAGGCACACCAATCAACTCCCAGTCGGCAAACATCGCGCCGGGCCGCTCATCACGGTCATCGAGTGCGACGTCAATGCCTGCGGCCAAGAGCTCCTGATAAATCGCCTCAGAGGCGTTACGTACGAGTTCAGATTTCGCGGCCCCCACCGGACAGACCACCACCTCAAAAGGGGCAATCGCAGTCGGCCAGATAATGCCGCGCTCATCGTGGTTCTGCTCAATCGCAGCGCCTAAGATTCGGGTCACGCCAATACCGTAGCATCCCATTTCCATCAGCGCGGGCTTGCCGTTCTCGTCTAAATAGCTTGCCTTCATGGCCTCTGAATACTTCGTGCCTAAATAAAAAACATGGCCCACCTCAATGCCACGCTGGATAGAGAGTGTGCCTTTTCCATCAGGAGAGGGGTCTCCCTCCACCACATTACGAATATCGGCCACCTGATCGGGCTCTGGGAGATCCCGGCCCCAATTGACACCGCAGAGGTGATAGTCCCACTGGTTCGCCCCTGTTACGAAGTCGCTCATTTGGGCAACGGTTCGATCCGCAATAACAGTAATGGATTGAGCGGGCCGCACAGGTCCGAGGTAGCCCGGCTTGCAGCCAAAATAGGACTCAATCTCCTGAGCCGTCGCGAAACGAAAACCCTGATCAAGGCCCTTGAGTTTGCCTGCCTTCACCTCGTTCAGATCGTGATCACCCCGCAACAACAAAAGCCAAATCTTGGTCGCAGCCACTGCGCCCTTCTGATCCCGCGCATCGGTGGCCAGCACAATCGACTTTACGGTCTGCTGTATCGGCAGGCCGAGCAGCGCGGCCACTTCGGCACAGGTGGATTTACCGGGCGTCGGCATCAATGCCATTTGCTGCGCGGGCGCCTTGCGCTCGGATAACAGCGCAACCGCCTCTGCGAGTTCCATGTTGGCAGCGTAGTCGGATTGGGGGCAGTAGACGATCGCGTCTTCTCCCGTGTCCGCAATCACCTGAAACTCGTGGGAGCGCGAGCCCCCGATGGCGCCAGTATCCGCCGCTACGGAACGATACTGCAGGCCCAGCCGATCAAAAATACGGCAGTAACAGTCGAACATGTTGTCGTAGCTCTTTTCAGCGCCCGCGACATCGCGATCAAAGGAATAGGCATCCTTCATGGTGAACTCTCGGCCCCGCATAACGCCGAATCGTGGCCGCCGCTCGTCGCGAAATTTCGTCTGAATGTGGTAAAAGTTCTTCGGCAGCTGTCGCCAGCTCTTGAGTTCTTGGCGAGCGATGTCCGTGATCACCTCCTCGGAGGTTGGCTGAATCGCAAAATCCCGTCCGTGCCTATCCTTGACGCGAAGCAACTCCGGCCCCATCTTTTCCCAGCGGCCAGTCTCCATCCAGAGCTCGGCAGGCTGCACGAGTGGCATAAGCAGCTCAACGGCGCCAGAGCGGTCCATCTCCTCGCGAATAATTCGCTCCACTTTGCGGATCACCCGCAGCCCCAGCGGCATGTAGTTATAAATCCCGGCACCCAGCCGACGAATCATGGCCGCCCGAAGCATCAGGCGATGGCTCGCCACTTCAGCATCGGCGGGATCTTCCTTTAAGGTCTGGAAGTGGAAATGGGAAATTCGCATGATGGCCCTCTTATAATCGATACCATTCTATGACCAATTCTTTTGTGCTCGCAGCCTCACCATCACGCCATCATGCTTGACGAAAACGGATACCGCCCGAATGTGGGCATCATCCTGATTAACAGTCAGCGCCAGGTCTTCTGGGGCAAGCGGGTCCGCGAACATGCCTGGCAGTTTCCCCAAGGAGGCATTAAATCTGGTGAGGCCCCAGAGCAGGCGATGTTCCGCGAGCTGGAGGAAGAAACTGGACTGAAGCCCCATCACGTCGAAATCATTGGCCGCACCCGTGATTGGCTGCACTACGATGTGCCCGAACGCTGGGTGCGCAGGGAGTGGCGCGGCCATTATCGTGGCCAGAAGCAGATCTGGTTTCTGCTAAAAATGCTCGGCCGAGACTGCGATGTGAGCCTGCGCAATAACTTAGAGAAACCAGAATTCGATGCCTGGCGTTGGCACGATTACTGGATTCCGCTGGAGTCAGTGATTGAATTTAAACGCAATGTCTATCGCTCTGCGCTCAATGAGCTCTCTGGGCTGATTTTTTCTCAGGAAGAATTACTGCTTCGGACCGAGCACGCTGAGGCCGCTAGCCTCGGCCGAGCACAATAAGATTGTCGCGGTGGATGAGCTCAGGCTCTTCTACAAATCCCAGAATGGATTCAATCTCGGCTGAGGGCCGACGCACAATGCGTCGGGCATCGCTGGCGCCATAATTCACCAGGCCCCGCGCAATTTCATGGCCCTGCGGCGACTGACAGCTCACCAGATCGCCGCGCTCAAACTCGCCATGGATCTGCGTCACACCGATCGGAAGCAGACTCTTGCCCTGCTCAAGCAGGACCCGAACAGCCCCCTCATCCAATGTGATCACGCCCCGGGTCTGCAGCTGATCAGCAAGCCACTGCTTGCGCGCCGCAATCGGTGCAAGCTCCGCCACAAGGCAGGTCCCCAGGGACTCACCCGCAGCAAGCCGCGACAAGATCTCATGCTCTCGTCCGCTGGCGATTACGGTGGCAGCACCACTGCGCGCAGCCCGCTGTGCTGCACGTACCTTGGTGGCCATGCCGCCCTTTCCGATGCCCGTTCCTGCACCGCCAGCCATTGCCTCAAACGCCGAATCCGCCGCCTTCCCCCAGGCAATCAGTGTTGCGCCAGGATCATGACGCGGATCCGCAGTAAATAAACCGGCTTGATCCGTCAGAATCACCAGGACATCGGCCTCAATCAGATTGGTCACCATCGCTGCCAGCGTATCGTTATCACCAAGCTTGATCTCGTCGGTGACCACGGTGTCGTTTTCATTAATGATCGGAATGACGCCATAGCCCAGCAGCGTGGAGATGGTTGAGCGTGCATTCAGATAACGGCGACGATCTGCAATGTCCTCGTGGGTCAACAAAATCTGTGCGGTTTTCAGATTCCAACGCGAGAAGCCCGACTCATAGGCCTGGGCGAGACCCATTTGGCCGACTGCTGCGGCTGCCTGAAGCTCATGAATTTCATGCGGACGGTTCAGCCACCCGAGCCGCTTCATTCCCTCGGCGATGGCGCCACTTGAAACCAGCACTACCTCACGGCCCTGTGCCCTGAGGCCCGCAATTTGCGCAGCCCAGACCGCAATCGCCTCGGGATCAATGCCGCGGCCCTCATTGGTCACCAGGCTTGAGCCGACCTTGACGACCCAGCGCTGGGCCCGCCGCACCACCTGACGCTGACTGGCCGGATTATTGGACACTTGCGCCCTCCTCGGGGGGTGTGAAACGCACATCGGGATTTGCTGAGCCGATCTCTGCAATCCGCTGGGCATCCAGCCAATGCTGAATCTCCTGCATCAGGACCTCACAGCCTGCGCGACTCGCGCCACTGACGCAGTACGCCGCGGCCCGAAAGCGTAATTTCTTTTTTAATGCGGCGAGAAACTCTTGGCCGAGTGCATCTCCCACGACATCCAGTTTATTCAGAATAATCCATCGAGGCTTACGGGCAAGTTTCGGGTCGTAACGCTTTAACTCCGCGACCAGGCCGCGAATCTCTGATGCAAGCCGATCCACCAAATCACGCCGGTCTTGCTCGGAATCCGTTCTGCTGCCTGGCGGACAGACATCGACGATGTGAAGCAGCAGCCGTGTTCTCTGCAGGTGCCGCAGAAATTGATGGCCTAGCCCGGCGCCCTCAGCAGCGCCCTCGATTAAGCCCGGAATATCTGCCATTACAAAACTCTTGGCGGGCCCCGTTCGCACAACACCAAGATTCGGATGCAGTGTGGTGAAGGGATAGTCGGCAATTTTTGGCCGAGCATTCGAACATGCTGCGATTAGGGTTGATTTTCCTGCGTTGGGTAGGCCGAGCAGGCCCACATCCGCAAGCACCTTGAGCTCGAGCCGAAGACGGCGATGTTCGCCCTCGGTGCCCTTGGTGGCCTGCCTCGGGGCGCGGTTTGTGCTCGACTTAAAGTGCAGATTGCCGAGGCCGCCCCGGCCACCTCTGGCCAGAATCGCCTGCTCACCATCGAGGGCCAAGTCAGCAATGATCGCGCCACTTTCGGCATCCGTGATCACAGTACCAACGGGCATTCGCAAAACGATGTCCTCGGCGGCTGCACCATAGCGATCAGAGCCCTGCCCGTGCTCACCACCACGTGCGCGATGGACTCGGGCATAGCGATAGTCGATCAAGGTATTGATATTGCGATCGGCCACTGCAATGACGGAGCCACCCCGCCCGCCATCACCTCCACTCGGGCCACCTTTCGGAATGAACTTTTCTCGACGAAATGCAACGATGCCATTGCCGCCGTTGCCGGCATGGACTTCAATGGTGGCTTCATCAATAAATTTCATCGGTGACTCAGAAATAAAAAGCCCCGCATCAGGGCGGGGCTCTCAGTTCAACAGCGCTCAGGGGCCTATTCCGCCACGACACTAACCGTAGAACGATTCAGTGGGCCGCGGACTGCAAATTTCACTCTGCCCGGCGTGAGCGCAAACAAGGTGTGATCCTTGCCCATGCCAACATTTTCTCCTGCATGAAACTGCGTGCCCCGCTGGCGCACGATGATGCTTCCTGCAGCGATCTGTTCGCCGCCGAAGACCTTCACCCCAAGCCTTTTGGCTTCGGAATCTCGACCATTTCGCGTACTGCCGCCGCCTTTTTTCTGTGCCATTTCTTATCCTCAGTCTCTCGCGCCGCCCCAGCGTGGAATCGGCTGCCAGATTTATTTTTTGATCTCAACAATATTCAATTCAGTGTAGTTCTGACGGTGTCCCTGGCTCTTGGCATAGTGCTTACGCCGACGGTGCTTAAAAATCCGAACCTTGTCGTGCCGGCCATGGGCCACCACCGTGGCCTGCACGGTTGCGCCCTGAACCCTCGGTGAGCCCACCACAACCGAATCACCCTCACCTACGGCGAGGACCTGATCCAACACCACCTGACTGCCCACCTCGGCGGTCAAG
>RFRK01000120.1 GCA_009924525.1 Betaproteobacteria bacterium | reverse complement strand
TGCTTGCCTACACGGTTGGTCTGCACTGGATTTACATCAGCCTACACGAGTATGGCGGACTGCCGTCGTGGCTGGCAGCGCTCGCTACCCTTCTGCTGTCGCTGTATGTCGCGCTTTATGCCCTAGGGGCGCTTGCGCTGATTCGCTGGCTCAAGCTCAACACCCGGCAGTGGATAGCGCCCTTTGCGATTGCGGCAATTGTGACTCTGGCCGAATGGTGTCGCGGCACGTTCTTGACCGGCTTTCCTTGGCTTGCAATCGGCTATCTCGCGATCGACACGCCGCTTTCGGGTTATGCGCCTGTCCTCGGCGTCTACGGTGTCGGCTTTCTTTCAGTGCTTACTGTGATGTGGGCAGCGCAGACGATTCGACATCGGTCCTGGCCAGCATTTTGTGCGCTGCTAGTGATCTTGGCCGGCGGATTCGGGCTAAGCCAACACCGCTTCACTGAGCCAACAGGCGCACCACTGAAAGTAGCGCTCATTCAGGGGGCGATTGAGCAGTCTATGAAATTCGATCCGAATCGGGAGGCCCAGGCCCTGCAGACCCATCTTGAAATTGCCCGGCCGGCCGCAGGTCCAGGTGGTGCGCATCTGATGGTCTTCCCCGAGACTGCCATGGTGCGGCCTTGGGATCTCGCCCCGCCGGAATATCGTGATGCCTTTCACCGACTCACGCAGGCGGGGGGCGCCTCGGTCATGCTCGGGCTGCCACTGCGAGATGCCGACGGCTATCGCAATAGCCTCATCGCAATCCATGAGTCAACGCCGCCCGGAAGCTTCGCGGCCCGCTACGACAAGCATCACCTTGTGCCTTTCGGTGAATTCATTCCCTGGGGCTTTCGCTGGTTTGTTGACCTGATGAATATGCCGCTCGGAGATTTTCAGCGCGGTGCAAAACGCCAAGATCCGATCGCCGTTCGGGATCAACGGATTGGCGTGAATATCTGCTTTGAAGATTTATTCGGTGAAGAAATCATCGCGCCGTTATCGCCAGAGGTGCCGGCCGCCCAGCAGCCCACCATTCTTCTGAACATTAGCAATCTCGCCTGGTTCGGCAACACGATTGCGCTATCACAGCACCTGGCCATCTCGCGGATGCGGGCTATGGAAACCGGCCGGCCGATGATTCGCGCCACCAATACTGGAGCAACGGCGGCGGTTGATCATCGCGGCGTGGTGACTGATCAAATTGCATTTGGCAGCCCAGGGCTGCTGTTTGCGCAAGTCAGGGGCATGCAGGGCATCACGCCCTACAGCCGCTGGGGCAATCTACCCATTCTTGCGATCAGTCTTTTGTTTCTTGCGATCGCCATTGCAATGAAGGCCCGTCGGGCATAACTGATACTAAAGGGTCGGCTAAAATGCCGTCATGCAAAGCTTTCAAAGCATCATTTTGACGCTGCAAAACTACTGGGATGCACAGGGCTGTGCCCTGCTTCAACCCATTGATCTTGAAGTGGGCGCGGGCACTTCACACACCGCTACTTTTTTGCGCGCACTAGGGCCTGAGCCCTGGCGTGCTGCCTATGTGCAGCCTTCGCGGCGGCCAAAAGATGGGCGCTTTGGTGAAAATCCCAATCGGCTTCAGCACTACTATCAATATCAAGTGGTGCTAAAGCCCTCACCCGAAAATATTCTTGAGCTCTACCTCGGCTCGTTGAAAGCCTTGGGCATTGATCCCGAAATCAATGACATTCGTTTTGTCGAAGATGACTGGGAAAACCCGACCTTAGGTGCCTGGGGTTTGGGCTGGGAGGTCTGGCTCAATGGCATGGAAGTCACCCAATTCACTTATTTTCAGCAAGTGGGTGGCCTGGATTGCGCGCCAATCACCGGCGAGATCACCTATGGCATCGAGCGTCTAGCCATGTATCTGCAGGGTGTAGAAAATGTCTTTGATTTGACCTGGGCCGAGTGGGAGTCGCGCGGCCAGACACAGCGACTCACCTACGGTGATGTCTATCACCAAAACGAGGTCGAACAGTCCCGGTATAACTTTGAGCACAGCAATGTGCCCGTACTGTTCACGCGGTTTGCTGAGCATGAGGCCGATGCCCAGCGATTGCTCGAAGCCGGCCTGACCCTGCCCGCCTACGAACAAATCCTCAAAGCCGCCCATACCTTTAACCTTCTCGATGCGCGAGGTGCCATCTCCGTCACAGAGCGGGCTCAATATATTGGACGTATTCGCAATCTCTCGCGGGCAGTCGCCCAGGCCTATGTCGCCTCGCGCGAGCGGCTCGGCTTCCCGATGCTGAAGAGTTCGTCGACATGAACACCGCCTCACTGCTGATAGAGCTGCTGACCGAGGAGCTTCCCCCAAAGGCATTAAAGCGCTTGGGCGAAACATTTGCGGATTCAGTGTTCAAACGCCTGACCCAAGACGGCCTGACGGAGCCCGGCACCGAGGTCAGACGCTTTGCCAGCCCCCGACGGCTCGCGGTGCACCTGACCGCAATCCGGCCTCAGGCGCCCGACCAGCCAAAAAAAGAAAAGCTTCTCCCGACAGCGATTGCCTTAGATGCCGTCGGCAAGCCCACTGCCCCTTTGATTAAAAAATTGGCCGCTCTGGGTGCCACGCTGGGTAAAGACTGTGAACTGACCGATCTTCAGCGCGAACACGACGGTAAGCAAGAACAACTTTTTTACGAATACACCGCTAAGGGCGCATTGCTTGCCCAGTCGCTGCAGTCGGCCATAACGCAGGCCATCGAGGATCTGCCGATCCCAAAAGTCATGAGCTATCAGCTTGACAGTGGCCAGACCGTGCACTTTGTTCGGCCGGCTCATGGGCTCGTTGCGCTTTACGGCAACGCGGTCTTACCGATCTCAATTCTCGGACTGGCTGCGGGCCGCACCACCCAGGGTCATCGCTTCCATTGCACAGTGCCGATCACGTTAGACCATGCAGATCACTATGCGGAAAAGCTTCTTACAGAGGGCCGAGTGATGGCGTCCTTTGAGCAGCGCCGCAGCCGGATTGAACAGGCCCTCAAAACAAAAGCGATTCCCGATCAGGTCGTCATGCCCGATGCGCTTCTGGAAGAGGTCACAAGCCTCGTGGAGTGGCCCGAAGTATTAGAGGGCCGATTTGAAGCGGCCTTTCTGACGGTACCGCAGGAATGTCTGATTCTAACGATGCAGCAAAATCAAAAATACTTTGCGCTCACCGATGCCCAGGGGCGGCTCACGAATCGCTTTCTCTTGGTGGCCAATATCCAATCTAAGGACCCCGCCGTCTTGATCTCCGGCAATGAGCGCGTGCTGCGCGCACGGCTATCTGACGCGAAATTCTTTTTTGATCAGGATCAAAAACGCAGCCTTGCATCGCGTATTGACGGCCTATCGGCCGTGGTCTATCACAACAAAATTGGTAATCAACGTCAGCGGATTGATCGGCTGGCGCGACTCGCTCGGCAGTGGGCTGCCGCCGTCGGAGCGCAACCTGATCAGGCCGAGCGGGCCGCGCTTCTTGCAAAAGCTGATCTGCTGACCGATATGGTGGGCGAATTTCCGGAGCTACAGGGCATCATCGGCACCTATTACGCACGACACGATCAAGAAGCCGAAGAGGTCGCCCAGGCGATTGAAGGCCATTACCGCCCGCGTTTTGCCGGGGATGAGCTGCCGCGTAATCCGACCGGCACCGCCTTGGCGCTCGCAGACAAAATGGAGACGATGGTCGGCATATGGGGTATTGGCCTCGCGCCCACCGGCGATAAAGACCCCTTCGCGCTGAGGCGACATGCCCTGGGCGTTGTCCGCATCTTGATTGAGAAAGATTTATCGCTTGATCTAAGCCAAATGCTCACGCAGACCCAGTCCGCCTTTGAAGGAATCGATTCGGTAAGGCCCGACCTTAACGCACTGCAGACCTTCATACTCGACCGCCTGCGGGCCCACATGAGAGAGCATGGCCATCGTCCGGAAGCGATTGAAGCTGTATTAGCCCAATGTCCCGATCGGCTCAATCAAGTGCCCAAGCGCTTGGCTGCACTTGCCGAATTCATGATGCGGCCGGAGTCGGAATCGCTGTGCGCGGCGAATAAGCGAATCAGCAATATTCTGAAAAAATCCGTTACCGCAACTGCATTGATTCAAAATCAGCTCTTAAAAGAATCTGCGGAGCGCACGCTTGCACAAATGCTGACCGAGATCGGGCCCAAGGCAGAGGCTGCGGTGGCCGAGGGCCGCTACAACGATGCCCTTGCCGGGCTATCTGTTCTTAAGGCCCCCGTCGATACATTTTTTGATCAGGTCATGGTCAATGCCGAAGATCTCCAGCTGCGATCCAATCGCCTGGCACTACTAGCGACACTGCACCGCTCGATGAATCAGGTTGCTGACCTGTCCCGACTCGCAGGCTAAGGCGCTCAATCACCATGCTTCAGCACTCGCCCTCAGCCCCGCTCATTATTCTGGATCGCGATGGGGTGATTAATTTTGATAGTGATGCTTACATCAAAAATCCAGATGAATGGCTGCCGATTCCCGGCAGCATCGAGGCAATTTCTCGGCTTTCCCATGCGGGCTGGGCCATCGCAGTAGCGACCAATCAATCAGGAATTGAACGGGGTCTTTTTGATATCAACACCCTGCATGCCATCCACAACAAGATGGTGCAGGCAGTCAATCAGGTCGGTGGCCGTCTCGATGGTATTTTCTTTTGTCCTCACACCGCGAGCAGCGGATGCGCTTGCAGAAAGCCTGCGCCCGGACTCATGCACGACATCGCACGACGCTTTAAGCGTGAGCTCGCGGGTGTTCCGGTCGTGGGTGACTCGCTGCGCGACCTGCAGGCGGGCGAAGCGGTCGCTGCAGATTTATGGCTCGTCAAAACCGGAAAAGGGCCGCGCACCCTGCAGGC
>RFRK01000119.1 GCA_009924525.1 Betaproteobacteria bacterium | reverse complement strand
CGGATCCTCCGCCCGGCTGACCCATGCAGCCGCGATGCTGGCCTGGATCAGGTTTCCTTTGTTCTCACTCGGCGTGATTGCCCGAATTCACTGGCAGGCCTTTTTACTCTGGATGAAGGGCGCAAAACTCATCCCGCGGCCGCGGCCGACCAGCTAAAACATTTCTATTTCTCTCCTTCAATCCCACTGTCAGCCTCTCTCATGAACTCAAGCCTTCAGTCTTCCGCAACACTTGACTCCAAGCCCCTGCTTTCCTGGACGCCCGATGCACGCACGCGGCTTGTCCTGCGCCTGCTGCAGTCGCTGCAATTCGGTGAGCTCAGAATCACTCTGCCCGATACAAGCCAACGCATCTTTGTAGGAGCACAGCGCGATACCCACCGACATATCACCGCCGAGATCGCGATTCACGACAGCCGGGTTTTTAACCTCGCCTTTTCGCGCGGCGATATTGGCTTTGGCGAGGCCTATATGCAAGGCTATTGGTCAAGCCCGGACCCTGCAGCACTTTTAAAACTTTTGCTGCTGAATCGCGCGGCCATTGATAAGGTGATCTATGGCCGATGGTGGTCAGTGCTGCTCGATCAGCTACGGCATCTGCTGCGCTCAAATCGCAAAGCACAGGCGAAGAAAAACATTGCGGCCCACTATGACCTAGGTAATGATTTTTATCGGCTCTGGCTTGATCCAAGCATGAGTTACTCCAGTGCTCTCTTTGACGGCACGGGCTGCTGGGAATCCCCCGTCAGCCTAGAAGAGGGCCAGCATCGCAAGATTCATCGGGCGATACAGGAAATCGAACCCCAGCGGCTAGGGCCTGAGGCTGCCGTTCTTGAAATTGGCTGCGGATGGGGTGCACTCGGTGAGGCAATTCTAAAGTCAACTCCCGCCCAATACGTGGGACTCACACTCTCGGAGGAACAGCAGCAGTGGGCGAAGAGCCTTCTGAATCCTTTCGGTCGACAGCGGTTCGAGGTCCGGCTGCAGGACTACCGCGACGAGGACCGCCGCTATGACGCAATCGTATCGATTGAGATGTTTGAGGCAGTTGGCGAACGTTACTGGGAGGCTTATTTTTCGACACTGTCGCGCTGTCTGAAATTCGATGGTATTGCAGTCATTCAGACCATCACCATCGATGAGCGACTTTTTGATCGTTATCGCCGCAGTACAGACTTCATTCAGCAATATATCTTCCCGGGTGGAATGCTGCCCTCACCGACCCTCTTTGAACAGCAGGCCCGTCAGCAGGGTCTTCGGATCGAAAAGGCATTCGCCTTCGGCCAGGACTATGGACGTACCCTGGCGGAATGGGCAAAACGCTTTGAGAGCCAGCGGGCCCGCATTCAGGCGTTAGGCTTTGATGAACGCTTCATTCGTATGTGGCGTTTTTATCTTGCCTATTGCGAAGCCGGATTCGCCCAGGGCGATATCAATGTCATGCAGTACACCCTGCGTCACGCCTGATGGCCGTCCACAATAAACCGCTCAAGGCGGGCCGGCGTACGATCGCCGGCCTTGCCTCGGCCATGATCGTGATCACGGCAAGCCTGGAAGCTGCCAAAGCAAATCTTGATGATCTGCAGCTGCAGGGCATGGGCACGCTCAGATGGATGGGGCTGAAGATTTATGAAGCAAGACTTTTTGCATCGACCCGGCCCAACCCGGCCCAGCTGACGCAGCTTCCCTTTGCGCTGGAGCTGACTTACGCACGGGAGTTCAATGGCTCCAGCATCGCCGAGCGCAGCATTGATGAGATCAAAAAACTTGGCATAGGCTCTGCTGAACAACATCAAGCCTGGCGGAGTCGGATGCAGGCCATCTTTCCTAATGTCAAATCGGGGGATAGGATCCGAGGCATCCATCGGCCAGGATCAGGAGCCAGCTTTATGCTCAATGACAAACCGATCGGTACTATTGATGACGCCGAATTCGCGCGAGCGTTTTTCTCCATCTGGCTGGATCCAAAAACATCGGAGCCCTCACTCAGAAAAGAACTTCTGGGGCTGAACGCTTCTCAGCGGCCCTGATGCCAGGCATTGGTCAGTCACTGCGATACGGCCTGCCGGGCTTTACGCTCGCATTCGCGGCCCTGCCACTTTATCTGCTGACACCTGCGCTCTACGCCCAACAATTCGGATTAAGCCTGGGCTTGATCGGCGTACTGTTGATGCTCACGCGGCTTGCGGATGCGATTGCGGATCCATTTATTGGCCGATGGATCGATCAAAGCACCCAGTCCTTGTGGCTCTGGATGTCAGGCGGCCTCATCGTCATGGCGCTTGGTCTGGGACTGCTCACCCATCCGACCCTGGTGCTGGATCGGGCGGGACATTCGACAGTTGAGTTTTCACTTTGGCTGGTGGGGTGCACACTCATCGTATCGCTTGCCAATAGCACCGCAACACTTGCCCACCAGAGCTGGGCGGTCGCCTGGACCGCAGAGATTGCAGGCCAGTCGCGGCTTATTGGTGCCCGCGAACTCTGTGGACTGATCGGCGTCATCAGTGCCGCCGCAATTGCGGGCCAGCAATCCGGTGGGCTGCTGGGCCTGATCGCCGTCATCAGTGCAGTTCTTGTGATTGCCGCAAGCTTTGGACTGCGTTTCATCGGTAGCCGAGCATCGCCACCGTCTGGCCGGCCGCAGGTAGCATGGCCCACACTACTGCGGCAGGCCAAGCTTCGCGAACTCCTCGGCACGATGGGAATCAATGCTTTAGCGAATGCGATCCCTCCAACGCTGATTCTTTTTTTTCTTCAAGACTATCTGGGCGCAACCGCCAATCAGGCCAGCGGGCTTCTGGCCGCCTATTTCATAGCCGCCGCTGCTGCAATACCCATTTGGTCGTGGGCAGCCCACCGCTTCTCGGCAAAGATGGTCTGGATCACCGCTATGTCAATCGCAGTGATCGCCTTTGGCTTTACGCTATCACTAGATCAAGACGGCCTGCTTGCATTTGCCGCGATCTGCCTGATTACGGGAATGGTGCTGGGCGCAGAACTCGTCTGTCCACCCATCCTACTCGGACGGAGAATTGATCGTGAGCGCCATCGCGGCACACTTGAAGCAAGCTATTTTGGTCTATGGAATCTTGTCATAAAGCTTGCCTTAGCACTTGCTGCAGGCCTGACACTGCCGATTTTATCGGGCCTGGAATATCAGCCCGGCATCAGCAGCCCTGAAAATAATCTTAGCGCCCTGCAGTGGGCCTATGCAGGCATTCCAATTGCGCTGAAATGTATTGCAATTGCAGCACTCTGGCGCTTTCATGATGATGGATCGGCGCCACAACCGACTTCAAGGAGCCATGAATGAATCTCTCTCGTCTTCAATCCTTTATTTTTTATTGGCGTGCGGGCCCATCGCTACTGCTTGCCGGCCTTCTGCTCACACTGATGACTGGCTGCGCTGGGCCGGATCCATCGCGCTATACCGACCAAAAACCGGCCCTCGATCTGAAAACCTATTTCAATGGCGAAATTAAGGGATGGGGCATGGTCCAGAATCGATTCGGCCAGGTGGATCGTCGATTCGTGGTTACCATCAAGGCGACCTGGAATGGAGATGAGGGTGTGCTGGATGAGTCCTTTATCTGGTCGGATGGCGAACTTCAACGGCGCGTCTGGAAATTAAAAGCAGTCGGCCCGAATCGCTACATTGGAACAGCGGAGGATGTTGAAGGCCAGGCCATTGGCGAGATCAGCGGCAATGCGCTGCGGTGGCGTTATACGCTGCGCGTCCCATTTCGCGGAAACAGCATCAATCTCGACTTTGACGACTGGATGATTCTGATTGATGAGCGCGTCATGCTAAACCGGGCGGTCTTTAGCAAGTGGGGCATTCGAATGGGCGAAGTCACGCTCTCGTTTAGCAAATAATTTTCTGATCTGCTGGCATGTCCATGAATCCAAAAATTATCGACTGGGCTGGCCAGGTGGTCTGGGTCGTGGGCGCATCCTCGGGCATTGGCCGGGCCCTGGCCGAGGCCCTCAGCCTGCGCGGCGCCCGGGTCATTGCCAGTGCGCGGCGAAGCGAGCCGCTTCTCAGCCTGCAGCCGGCCTGTGTCCGCTGCCTCACAGTTGATGTGAGCCAAGCATCAGATCTGCAGGCCGCCATCAAGGTCCTTGAGCAAGAACATCTGCTGCCCGATGTCGTGTTCTGGGTCGCGGGCGTTTACCACCCAATGGCGTGTGAAGCGCTTGAACTCGATGCCGTACGGGAGACATTTGAGGTCAACACACTGGCCGCCTATGCTGGCCTGAAACAAATGCTTCAGGCATGGGAGCGGCTACCGGGCAGGCCCCGCCATTGGAGCTGGGTATCGAGCGTGGCAGGCTACCGCGGTCTGCCGCGGGCAGCAGCCTATGGTGCGAGCAAGGCCGCACTGACCTATCTTGCAGAGGTCAGCTATCTGGAGTTGCAGGACAAGGCAATTG
Source organism: Betaproteobacteria bacterium (assembly GCA_009924525.1). GTDB lineage: Bacteria > Pseudomonadota > Gammaproteobacteria > Burkholderiales > Burkholderiaceae_A > Lacustribacter. Next base: position 435 of record RFRK01000119.1, on the reverse strand, counting down.
CCGTCTCGGTCGTACAGCCGGGATTTGTACAGACGCGGCTTACTGCAAAAAATGACTTCACTATGCCTGCCATCATCACACCCGAGGCTGCCGCAGCGGCAACGCTGAAAGGCTTGGCTAAGGGCCAGTTTGAAATCCACTACCCAAAGCGCTTTACGCTGTTGCTCAAACTTCTTCGCCTGCTGCCCTATGGACTGTATTTCCGGCTAATACGCAGCACCCTACCGAATCATTCATCGCAACGGAATTCATGATGGATCTTGCAGCCTTCATCGCCGCAGCCGAGTCGCTGGATCGCCAAAGCCTCGACCGGCTACTCGATTTTTATGCTGAGGACTGCCAGTTCACCGACCCCTTTCAAACAGTCAGCGGCAAATCTGCAATCCGACGCGTCTACTCAGAAATGTTCGCCCATCTTCATGAGCCAAAATTTCG
>RFRK01000118.1 GCA_009924525.1 Betaproteobacteria bacterium | reverse complement strand
CGGCTCGCCGAAGGCAATGGCATTGATCTGCGGTACTACAACATCATTTATGACGCAGTGGATGATGTGAAAAATGCTATGCAAGGCATGCTTGCGCCGGAGCGCCGTGAAAACGTGATCGGTCTGGTGGAGATCCGGCAGGTCTTTAAGGTCTCTCGGCTGGGCAATATCGCCGGCTGTATGGTGGTTGAGGGCCTGGTGCGGCGTGGTGCCAGTGTGCGATTGCTGCGCGATAACGTTGTGGTCTGGACAGGCGAGCTCGATTCATTGAAGCGCTTTAAGGATGATGTCAAAGAAGTCAAAGAGGGCTTTGAGTGTGGTCTGACGCTGAAGAACTACGACGATATCCAAGAGGGCGATCAGCTCGAAGTCTTTGAGATCCAAGAAATTGCGCGGACACTCCAATAGACCTTCCGAGCGCGGCCATCGAATTGCGGATCAGATTCAGCGTGACCTCTCCGAGCTGATTCGACTGGAAGTCAAGGATCCGCGGCTTGGCCTGGTGACCCTGACAGATGTAGAGGTCTCGCCGGATTATGCCCACGCGCGGGTCTTTTACAGCGTGCTGCCCGATGACCCCGTGCAGCTCGCCCGGACTGAAGAGGGCCTAAACGCTTGTCGTGGATTTCTTCGGGCGCGTTTAGGCCGGCTTTTGAAAATTCATCAGACACCGGAGCTTCATTTTGTGCGTGATGACTCAACAGCCAGGGCGATCGCAATGAGCGAGCTGATTGATCGGGCCCTGGCAGGAAAATCCAATGGTTGACGGCGTGTTACTTCTCGATAAGCCTGTGGGCCCCTCGTCGCAGCGGGTCTTGGGCCATGTGAAGCACCTCTTGGGCGCCAAGAAGGCTGGCCATGCGGGCACGCTCGACCCGATGGCCAGCGGTCTGCTGCCGATTTTGTTTGGCGAAGCAACAAAATATGCTGCCCAAGGCTTAGATGCCGATAAAACTTATCTTGCGGAGATTTGTCTCGGTGTCCGTACGCGTACCGGCGATCGCGAGGGCGACGTGATTGAGCAGGCGATCGTGCCGGCCTTAGATCGGGCCCAGCTGGAGTCAGTTTTGGTGAAATTCCTTGGCCAGAGCCTGCAGGTGCCACCCATGTATTCGGCGATCAAGAAAGACGGGCGGGCGCTATACGACTACGCGCGATCGGGGGAAGAAGTGGTGCGCGAACCCAGATCAATCACGATTCACGCGCTGGAGCTGACCGGAGTTCATCTGCCGGTGCTCGAGGTGCGGGTGGTGTGCAGCAAAGGCACTTATATCCGGACCCTGGCCGAGGATATCGGCACTGCCTTGGGCTGCCCTGCCCATCTGCAGTCGCTTCGGCGTATTGGTGTCGGACAGCTTCAGGCGCCCGAGATCGTGCCGCTTGAGTCGATCGAGCAGGCGGACTCACAGGGCCGGCTGCGTTTTCTAAAGCCGGTTGACTGGCTGATTCGCGATTGGCCCGAAGTTGTCATTGACGCTGCAGCCACCGAACGGTTTTTTCACGGGCAAACCATCTTCTGTTCCGGCTATGCACCGATTGCACAGTGCAGAGTTCGAAACGAATTCGGAGAGTTTCTTGGCACCGGCCGGCTCGATGCGGCAGGCCTTTTGCACCCAAGCCGGGTGCGATCACTTCATTCATAGATCGGAGACCCGTATGCGGGCCCTACGCAATATCGCCATCATTGCCCACGTGGATCATGGCAAAACCACCCTGGTGGATAAATTGCTTCAGCAGGCAGGTACTTTTGCCCGGCATCAGCAGGTTGCTGAGCGGGTGATGGATTCCAATGACTTAGAGCGTGAGCGCGGGATTACGATCCTGGCAAAAAATTGCGCGGTCGATTACGAGGGCACCCATATCAATATCGTGGATACCCCTGGACATGCTGACTTTGGCGGCGAGGTCGAGCGGGTCCTCTCGATGGTTGATGGGGTGCTGCTGCTTGTGGATGCGGTTGAGGGTCCGATGCCGCAGACCCGTTTTGTGACACGCAAGGCGCTTGCTCAGGGCCTGCGACCGATTGTGGTGGTCAACAAAATCGACCGGCCCGGTGCACGGCCAGATTGGGTGGTGAGCCACACCTTCGATCTTTTCGATAAGCTGGGCGCGACCGAGGAGCAGTTGGATTTCCCGGTGGTCTACGCCTCCGCATTAAATGGCTATGCCACGCTTGCACATGATCAGCCGGGAAGCGATATGCGGCCTCTGTTTGAAGCCATCTTGCAGCATGTGCCTCAGCGGGCCGACGATACTGAAGGGCCACTGCAGCTGCAGATCTGTTCCCTGGATTACTCCAGCTATGTCGGAAAGATTGGTATTGGCCGGATTAATCGTGGCCGACTAAAGTCACTGCAGGATGTGATCATTCAAGATGGCCCCGAAGGCGCGCCAAAAAAAGCCCGTGTGAATCAGATTCTGAAATTCAAGGGCCTAGAGCGTGAGGTGGTTCCGATCGCCGAGGCAGGCGATATCGTGTTGATCAATGGCATTGATGAGCTCAATATCGGCACGACCGTGTGCGCCCAGGACAATGTAGAGCCGCTGCCAATGCTGCAGGTCGATGAGCCGACGCTGACATGAACTTTATGGTCAATGCCTCTCCGCTTGCCGGCCGCGAGGGTAAGTTCGTAACCAGTCGTCAGATACGCGAGCGTCTTGAGCGCGAGCTGAAATCCAACGTCGCGCTGCGGGTTGAGTTTGGCGAGGATTCCGATACGTTTGTGGTTTCAGGCCGTGGCGAGCTGCACCTAACCATTCTTTTAGAGAATATGCGTCGCGAGGGCTATGAGCTTGCAGTATCTCGTCCGCGTGTGGTGATTAAGACTGCACCAGATGGTGAACGCTTAGAGCCCTACGAGACCCTGACCCTGGATGTGGAGCAAGAACATCAGGGCCCCGTCATGGAGGACTTGGGTGTTCGCAAGGGCGAGCTCTTAGATATGGTGCCCGATAGCCGTGGCCGGGTTCGGCTGGACTATCGCATTCCGGCCCGCGGACTCATCGGCTTTCAGGGCGAGTTTCTGACTATGACTCGGGGCACGGGATTGATGAGCCATGTCTTTGATGACTACGGGCCTTTTAAAGGCACCATGATTGACCGGCGCAACGGCGTTTTGGTCTCACAAGATGATGGCAATGCCGTGGCGTATGCCTTGTGGAAGCTGCAGGAGCGTGGCCGGATGTTTGTCAGCCCGGGCGATGCGCTTTACGAAGGCATGATTATCGGCATCCATTCGCGGGATAACGATCTTGTTGTCAATCCCGTGAAGGAAAAAAAGCTTACCAATGTGCGGGCCTCCGGTAAGGATGAGCACATCGATTTAACACCCCCGATTGAGTTAACGCTTGAAAAAGCGGTTGAATTCATTGCTGATGATGAGCTCGTCGAAATCACGCCCAAGAGCATCCGGCTGCGCAAACGCCATCTCAAAGAGCATGAGCGTAAGCGCGCCTTGCGGGAAGAGGCCGCCTAAGCCGCCAGCAATTCAGATCTTTTGCAAAAGGAACAATGATGCAAGATGAAATCCGAATCTCTCTGATGGCAACGCGCCAGGTCGTTGAAGACATGCTTGCCGACAGCGGGCTGCAGCAGCAGCTGGTTAAAGCCGTTGATTGCTGTGTGAATGCGTTAAAGTCCGGCGGCAAACTCATGTTTGTTGGCAATGGCGGCAGCGCGGCCGAGGCGCAGCATTTCTCGGCAGAGATGGTAGGCCGCTTTTTGCAGGAGCGACAGCCGCTGCCATCGATTGCGCTGACCACGGATACCTCTGCGGTGACAGCTATTGGCAACGACTATGGCTATGAGCATGTATTTTCCCGGCAGGTGCAGGCCTTGGGCCGCAAGGGCGATGTCTTAATTGCCATGTCCACCTCGGGCCGAAGCAAAAATATTGTCTTGGCCATGCAGGCTGCCCGTAGCGCGGGAATTTCCACGATTGGACTTACTGGAATTCATCCGCGCGATATGGGTGAATTGGCCGATGTCAGCCTGAAGGTGCCGTCATCGCACACCCCTCAGATCCAGGAAGGCCATCTGGTCCTAGGACACTTGCTGTGCGGAATGGTGGAGAAGCAACTCCTGTCGTAGAACGCGCGCTGCAGCTGCTGCAGGCCCTCGGGGTGGATGCCATCACCGAGACTGCAACGCGGCTGTCGGCTAGTTTTGACGGCAGTCCAAAGGCAGCTGAGGCCTGCCGAAAGCAGTGGGGTGGTGAAGTCGCCACACTTCTGATCGCCCTGCATCGGATGGCGGGGCTTGGCCATCGGGTAAGTGCAGATGGCGCAGACGATACTCCCGGCCAGATTGAGACGCTGCGTCGTATGTTGTTGGCCCTTGCCGATGATATTCGTGTTGTGGTTATTCAGCTTGCCTTGCACATTGCGACTCTAGAGTCTGTCGCTAGCCAGATGAAGGCCCAGGATGCGGCAGCCCTTGAGCGTGGCCGGCGACTAGGTCAGGAGACTCTAAAAGTCCAGGCACCTCTGGCCAATCGCCTGGGAATTTGGCAGTTGAAATGGGCGATGGAGGATCTGGCCTTTCGCATGACTGAGCCGCAGGCTTATCGCGCCATTGCACAACGCTTAGATGAGACCCGGCAGGAGCGTGAGGCGTTTGTCAGCACAACGATTGCCAGACTTCGCGATTTTCTTAGCCAGGCGGGCATCGCAGGCCAGGTCGCAGGCCGGCCAAAGCATCTCTACAGCATCCACCGAAAAATGCAGTCTAAGGGCCTGGATTTTGACGGGCTCATGGATATTCGGGCGTTTCGGATTCTTGTCGATACCGAGGCCCAGTGCTATGCAGTGCTCGGTTTTTTACATGACCACTGGCAGCCGCTTGATTCTGAGTTTGATGACTACATTACGCGGCCCAAAGCCAACGGCTATCAGTCGCTGCATACGGTGCTCTTGGATGCGCAGGGA
>RFRK01000117.1 GCA_009924525.1 Betaproteobacteria bacterium | reverse complement strand
AACTGCAGCCAGCGGCTGCAAGAGGTAATCCTTTGGCGGCGCAAGCAAGATGCTCATCAGCGCCCGGCCGATGAGCCACCACTTGCGCGGCGCTCCAACCACGGCCCGCTGGCCGATCGCATCACAACCCCTTCGCCGAATAACCCGACCAATATCGGCATAAAACAATCGCGCAGACATGATGGCCGGCCGGCAATCACGGGGCAACGAGGCGATTCCGGTCTCCGCCCCGACATAAAGCTGGTCGGCAACACGAAGCAGTCGGGCGATCACGCCCGCGAGTGCCGCCGAGTGCTGCGGTCGACGCAGAAACTCCTCTGGATCAATGCCTGCCTCACGCATCCACTGCAACGGAAGATAAATTCTTCCCCTGCGAGCGTCTTCACCAACATCTCGAGCGATATTGGTAAGCTGCATTGCCACGCCGAGTTCACAAGCTCGGGCGATGGTCTGCGCAGATCGGCCGCCCATGACCAATGTCATCATTGCCCCGACCGTGCCGGCAACACGAGTCGCATAGTCATACAGGGCCTCAAGGGTCTCGTAATCCCGGCCGCTGGCATCCCACTGAAAGCCTTCTAGTAGCGCCATCGGAATCGCTTTTGGTATGGCGTACTCCCGCACGATGGCTGCAAAAGCGATATCCGCATCAATTAAAAAAGGCTCGCCGCGATAAATCGCATCAAGCCGCTCGCGCAGATAATCGATCACCACGTCAATGGATGCACCCGGTGGCATTTCATCAACGGCATCATCGGCAACACGGCAGAAGGCGTAAACAGCGGTTGCTGCATGCTTGAAACGTTTCGGAAGAATCCGAGATGCGGCAAAAAAAGAATGTGATCCAGTACGCATCAGCCGCTCGCAGCTTGCCAGCACCTCAGGTGTGTGGACGGCGATCGGCTTAGGCATAGGCCCTCTCGAACTGCTGGGGATCTGGAATCACTGACTCCAAGGCTTTTGCCGATGCGATCACTCCCGGCATGCCTGCTCCAGGATGGGTGCTGGCGCCCACCATAAACAGGCCCTCAATATCTTCACTTTTGTTATGCGGCCGAAACCAGGCACTCTGAGTTAAGACCGGCTCAGGCCCGAACGCGGCTCCACGAAACGATAAAAGTCGATCCTGAAAATCCTGAGGGGTTGTGATGAACGATTCGGTGATGTGCTGCTCAAATCCCGGCATAACGGCACTATCGAGGGCCTTGGCAATCGCCTGGCGATAGGGCTCGGCCGCCTGTGACCAATCCACGCCGCTCTGCAGGTGGGGCACGGGAGCCAGCACGTAAAAAGTATCGTGACCAGGCGGCGCTACCGAGGGGTCACTGGCACTCGGCCGATGCAGATACAGGCTAAAGTCCTTGGCCAGAATCTTGCGCTTAAAAATATCCGCAAGCAGTTCGCGATACCGCGGGCCCATCAGAATCATGTGATGCGGAATATCGTGGAACTGCTGGCGCGTGCCGAAATACCAGACAAAAAGACTCATAGAAAATTTAGTCCGCTCAATCTTGGCATTGGTCCAGTGGCGACGATACTGGGCGGGAATCAAGTAACGATAAGTCCATGCTGTATCCGCATTCGAAACGACGATTTCTGATTCGATGACTTGACCATCTGCGAGGCGAACCCCATAAGCCCGTTGATCGCGAACCAGAATCTCGGCGACCTCGGATTCGCAACGCACGCGATTGCCCTGGCTCTCTACAAGGCCGACAAGCCCTTGAATCAATGCACCGGTTCCACCCATCGCCCAATGTACGCCATGCCGACGTTCCAGCGCATTAATCAGCGCATAGGCGCAGGTGACCGAAAAAGGATTGCCGCCAATCAGTAAGGGATGAAAACTAAATACCATGCGCAGCTTAGGATTACGAATAAAACTTGCTACTCGGCTGTAGATGGTCTTCCAAGCCTGCATGCGCATGAAGTCAGGCAGGACCGCGATCAGATCCGAGACCGTTACAAACGAGATTGTGGCCATGCCTTCAAAGCCAAGCCGGTAACATTTCTCGGCCTCTTGGAAAAATGCGTCATAGCCGGTGAGATCCTCGGGTGCGAAGCGGGCTACCTCGCGGCGCATGGCCTGAACATCGCCGGAGTAATCGAACCAAGAGCCATCATCAAACCGAATCCGATAGAAGGGATCGAGTGGCTTTAGGGTGATCTCGTCAGTAAATCGCCTGCCGCACAGTGCCCAAAGTTCTTCAAAAAGAAATGGCGCAGTAACGATCGTCGGGCCGGCATCAAAGACATAGCCGCCGCGCCGATGGACATAGGCCCGGCCCCCGGGGGCATCGAGCTTTTCCAGGACCGTTACCCGGTAGCCCTTCGCACCGAGCCGAACTGCCGCAGCCAGCCCACCAAAGCCGCTGCCGATCACGATGGCGTGGGGCCGAGACGGGTGGGCAAGCGGACTTTTCACTGGACCATTGTAAGTGTAAGTTTTAGTTGACGGTTAAATCTGTCAGACAGAAAATGTCTCGATGAATCAATCCGTTACGACGCGCGCTGGCCCCGACCCGATGGCCGTGGCGGAGCTGCTGCCCATCACCTGGTTTCCTCCTATGTGGGCATTCACTTGCGGTGTAATTGCCTCCGATGTTGAGTTGATATCGAATTGGCATCTGATTTTGATCGGACTATTACTGACCGGACCCCTGGTATGTGCCAGCAGTCAGGCCGTCAATGACTGGTTCGATCGGCATGTTGACGCGATTAACGAGCCCGGCCGCCCCATCCCCAGTGGCCGACTGCCCGGCCGATGGGGGCTAGCCATTGCGGTGACCTGGTCTGGTTTGTCCCTAATTATTGCCACCGGCCTTGGCCCATGGGGATTTGCTGCCACCGTGCTTGCCCTGATGCTTGCCTGGGCGTACAGCATGCCGCCGCTTCGCCTGAAAGAAAACGGCTGGCTCGGCAATGCGGCCTGCGGCCTGAGCTATGAATCGCTGGCATGGATTACGGGCTCCGCGGTGATGATGGGAGGTGTCATGCCGTCTTCGGAATCGATGCTGCTGGCCTTGCTCTACGGCATCGGCGCCCACGGAATCATGACATTGAACGATTTCAAATCCATTCAGGGCGATCGACAGATGGGAGTGCGTTCGCTACCTGTTCAGCTGGGCGCAACGCGTGCTGCAAGCCTGGCCTGCTGGACCATGGCCCTACCCCAAACCATTGTCATTAGCCTGCTTTTTTCTTGGGGCTCGGCAGCCCATGCGATCGCCGTGCTGCTGCTTCTGATTGCACAGGTCGCCATGATGCGTTGGTTTCTGCAGCAGCCCGTGCAGCGCGCGCTTTTCTACAGCGGATTTGGCGTGCCCATTTATGTCTCGGGAATGATGGTCAGCGCCTTTGCGCTTCGGAGCGCCCTATGACAATGGCGGCCCGCCAAGGCAATTTCAGGCAAAGCACCACAACACCAGAGCCCTTCGGCTGGATTGCAATTATTCGCCTGGGGTTGGTGCAATTCTGCCTGGGGGCCATCGTTGTGCTGACGACCTCGACCCTCAATCGTGTCATGGTGGTGGAGCTGGCCCTGCCTGCTCTGCTGCCCGGCCTGCTGGTAGCGCTGCACTACGCGGTGCAGATGCTTCGACCGCGAATGGGTTACGGCTCTGACATGCTGGGCCGCTGCACGCCATGGATTGTCGGCGGAATCGCGGTGCTGGCCACCGGGGGTGTCTTGGCAGCTACGGCAACGGCGATGCTTGCCGAAAATTTTCCGCTCGGCGTGCTGCTCTCATTTTTTGCCTTCGCAATGATTGGCGTTGGTGTGAGTGCGTCGGGAACTTCAGTGCTCGTGCTCTTAGCGAAACGCGTCGAAGAACATCGCCGCGCCGCTGCGGCCACTATTGTCTGGCTCATGATGATCCTTGGTTTAGCCATGACGGCTGGAATCACAGGCCACCTATTGGAACCTTACTCGCATGAGCGGCTGCTCATGATTGCATTGGCGGTCTCCATGCTTGCGGTGTGCGTGAGCTTGTTGGCCTTGGTGCGCCTAGAGGGCAGCCCTGGGTCCATCAATAGCGATACCGAAAATACAACTGCTGCGCGAGTGCCCTTCACACAGGCGCTACGCGAAGTCTGGTCCGAGCAATCTGCACGCCAATTCACGATTTTTGTGTTTGTTTCTATGCTTGCATTCTCAGCACAAGATCTGATTCTTGAGCCCTTTGCCGGAATCGTTTTTCAATTCACTCCGGGTGAGACCACCAAACTCTCAGGCTTACAGCATGCAGGCGTGCTCTGCGGCATGGTGCTCTGCGCAGTGGCCTGCGGCCGATTCGGAAGCCGCTGGATGGGACTGCAATTTGGATCGCTGCGGGCCTGGACGGTGGGCGGCTGCCTCGCATCGGCATTGGCGTTAATGGGTCTTGTGGCGGCCGGGATGATTGGAGGCAGCTATCCAATCCGCGCGAATGTTTTTCTGCTTGGCCTTTGCAATGGCGCCTTCTCAATTGCGGCGATTGCCTCGATGATGCGGCTGGCCAGCACAGGCCGCGGCCATCGCGAAGGCACGCGCGTCGGCCTCTGGGGCGCAGCACAGGCGATTGCATTCGGCACGGGCGGGTTAATTGGAGCGGCCGCAAGTGATTTCAGTCGCCACTGGATTGATGATCCCGGCATGGCCTACGGCGCCGTGTTTTTTGCAGAAGCAGGCCTTTTCTTAGTCGCCGCTCGTCTGGCATTTCGAATTGAACCGAGACAACACCCGCAGCAGGTGGTCCAAGAGCGCCTGCCACACACCGCTGAATGGAAACGGAAGGAACATCATGAACCCGCCATCTGACTCTGTGCTTTTTGATGTGGCCGTGATCGGCGGGGGCCCTGCGGGCGCCACTGCCGCAGACGACTTGGCACTCAAAGGCTTTAAGGTGCTGTTACTGGATCGAGCAGGCCGCATCAAACCCTGCGGCGG
>RFRK01000116.1 GCA_009924525.1 Betaproteobacteria bacterium | reverse complement strand
CGAATCCTTCTCGCCAAAAATAGCGACTAAAACATTGGCGCCCGTCACTTCCTTTTTTCCATTCGAAGTGGACTGCACATGCATGATGGCCCGCTGAATCACCCGCTGAAAGCCCAATGTAGGCTGCGTATCGACATCATCAGGGCCCTGAATAATCGGCGTGTTATCTGCAATAAATTGGGTCAACGACTTGCGCAGGTCATCCATGTTGGCGGCGCAGGCCTTTAAGATCTCGGCAGCCGAGGGGTTATCGAGCAGGGCAAGCAGCAGATGCTCCACTGTGATGAACTCGTGCCGTTGCTGTCGGGCCTCGACAAAGGCCATATGAAGACTGACTTCGAGTTCCTGAGAGATCATGCTTCCTCCATCACACACTGCAAAGGATGCTGGTGCATCCGGGCGAAACTGCTGACTAACTCTACCTTGGTCGCTGCGATATCGCGGGTATACACGCCACAGACCCCACGGCCCTCGCGATGCACACGCAACATGACTTGGGTGGCTTTCTCCAGGTCCATCATGAAGAATTTTTGCAGCACAACAACCACAAATTCCATCGGGGTGAAGTCGTCGTTTAACAACAACACCTGATAAAGAGGGGGTGGCTTGGTGCGGACTTCCTGGCGCTCCAGCAGCGCAGTTGAGCTGCGGTCGGGCAGGCGTAATGGCTCGTCCCGATCATCGCCGGCCCGGACAGCCTGGGCAGTCTTTCCACCGCCTGACCGTGTCAGGACCGAAATTTCAGGGGAAAGAGAGAGGCTGGCCTCATTCATTTACGGTCGATTCTAAGGGCTGACCCCCGGTTTGGCGAGGGTAGACAAAGCAGAGGCTTTTCCCTATATTCGGGGGGCTTTCTGGCTTTCTGGAGCGCGGATGTCCTGCGCCCAGGGAAAAGCGAGACGCTCTGATGTCGCTGATGGAGTGTCCCGGCATAGGGCTGGGGGCTGCAGGATGCGCGGTTTATAAAAGGAAGATCTGATGTCTACGGGTACAGTCAAGTGGTTTAACGACGCTAAGGGTTTTGGGTTTATCACCCCCGATGAAGGTGGAGAGGACGTTTTCGCCCACTTCTCTGCGATCGCCACAAGCGGCTTTCGTTCGCTGAAGGAAGGCCAAAAGGTTCAATTCGATATCGTGCAGGGCCCAAAGGGCAAGCAGGCCTCGAATATCACGCCGATCGCCTAAACCGCGCGGCTGAACCCCAAAACCCCGTCTCGCTTGCTGAGTCGGGGTTTTTTATTTGGGTCCGGCCCATGTTGCCCGGACAGTCGGCCCGGCATTCACTTCGTCGCGCAAAAGCCACGCGGCCAGCCCAAGGTATTGATTTGCCTTGGGTTTACGGAAAAGCTCCGCAAAAAACCCTGTTATCCTTCGGGGCGGTTAAAACGTCAACGTCTCGCGTGGGTCTTGCGTTTTACACCCCAGGGGGGCATGTCGCCTTACCCGCCGGTGGCTAATCCCTGCCGGTCTGTTTAACTCCTATCCAATAAGGGACTTGTATGAAGAAGATCGTTGCTGCCGTTATCGCTGGTGCTCTGGCTTCCACCTCTTTCGTTGCTATGGCCCAGGCCAAGAAAGAAGAGCCCAAGAAAGACGCTCCCAAAGCTGAAGCTAAGAAAGACGAAAAGAAGAAGTAAATCCTTCTTGATGTCATCGCCGGTCTTGAGCTGTCAAGATTGGCAAAACCCGTTAAAGCGGGACTTGAAAAGGCAGGCCATCCTGCCTTTTCTTTTATCCTGATTTCGCACACCCGATACACCTCTTCTGCCTGCCCCACGCCATGTTCTACGGTCTTGTTATCTTCATCTCGGCATTTCTGATTTTTCTGGTCCAGCCACTCATCGCAAAACAGATCCTTCCCTGGTTTGGCGGCTCGGCGGCTGTGTGGGGAACGTGCCTGTTATTTTTTCAAACAGCCTTGCTCGCAGGCTACGCCTATGCAGATGCAGTGAACCGTTGGCTCACGATTCGTCGGCAGGTCATTTTGCATACCGCGCTTCTGCTTTTGGCTGCGCTGACGATGCCGATCATCGCTGCCGAACACTGGCGGCCCAGCGGCGAGGAAGAGCCGATCTCGCGCATTATTGGTCTGCTCATCGCCACGATCGGCCTGCCTTACTTTCTGCTGGCCACCACAACACCGCTGGTGGGCTCTTGGTACTGGCGCCGCTATCAGCAGTCGGCGCCCTACCGGCTTTTCGCCTTATCGAATTTCGCATCATTGCTCGCGTTGCTGGGCTTTCCCCTACTGATGGAGCCCTGGATTGGCAACCGGGAGATCGCGCTGCTGTGGTCAGGGCTTTTTGTTGTATTTGCCATCCTCTGCGCCACCCTCGGCTGGTCCACCGTGCGGCATGCGCAGAGAACGTTTACCTCGGAGCAAATCGGCTCTGAAGCCCAATCGGGGTCTGGCCACCTCTTTATCGAGAGCCCGAAGAGCCCCCTGCCCGATTGGCTATTCTGGATTGGCCTGTCTGCATTGGGCTCAGCAATGCTGCTCGGGGTCAGCAGCCACCTGACACAAAATATTTCTTCCGCACCGCTACTTTGGGTTGTGCCACTGTCACTGTATCTGGTGACCTTCATCATCAGCTTTGATCACCCGCGCTGGTATGTGCGCCCGCTATTTCTTCCGCTGGCCGCTGCACTCGTGCCGCTGATGGCCTGGCTGTCGGACTCGCTGGAGTTGGCGATGGTGACCCCGGTTTATGCCGCAGGACTTTTCATCGTTTGTATGGTCTGCCACGGAGAGCTTGCGCGATTAAAGCCTCACCCTTCGCGCCTGACAGTCTTTTATCTCTCCATCTCAGTCGGCGGAGCGCTGGGCTCGCTGCTGATGGCGGTGGTTGCCCCATTTGTCTTCGATGGCTACTACGAACTGTATGCTGCGTTAATCGCGGCCGCTGTGATTGGAGTCGGCCTGAAAATTGGCCGAAGCTCTGCGAGCCGTTGGGCCTTTCGCACGACCGCAGTGTTGGTGCTTGCCGCAGTCTGTGCAACATCGTGGGAGAGCATTCGTGATTACCGGCGCGATATCCGATTTATTGAACGCGACTTCTATGGGGTGGTGCGAACGCGCGACGTCCGTAGCGAAGTCACCTTTCGCAGCATGATTCACGGCGCGATCTCGCATGGTGGACAGCTGATGAATGAAGGCCTTGAAATGACAGCCTCCAGCTACTTCGGTCCCACGAGCGGCTACGGGCGGCTTTTTGCAAGCATGCCGCCTGGCCCTAAACGTATCGGCATCGTGGGGCTTGGCGCCGGTGCGCTTGCGGTTTATGCACGGCCGGGAGACCACTGGGTGTTCTACGAAATCTCTCCCGCCGTGGTGCGGGCAGCCCGGGCCGAATTCACCTTCCTAGAAAAAATGCAGGGCAGCCATGAAATCGTTTTGGGCGATGGCCGGCTTGCTCTGGAGCGCGAGCCTGCCCGACAGTTCGATGTGCTCGCCTTAGATGCGTTCTCAGGCGACTCGATTCCCTCGCACCTGGTCACGAAAGAGGCAATGGAAATCTACATGAAGCACTTAAAGCCGGACGGCGTGATTGTGCTTCAGGCCACCAATCGATTTGTTGACCTGCTGCCCGTTGCACGCAATCTCGCCGACGCCCACGGCCTGACCGCAGTGCTGATCTCCGACACGCCGCAATTTGATTCCGGCGCGGACTACTGGCTCTCTATGACCGATCAAGTCATCATGACCCGCAATCCAAAGATTCTTCAGGCTGAGCCGATCCGCTCGGCTGCGCAGGCCATCGCAAAATCACCTCGGGTGCCCATGTTTACGGATGACTACATCAACCTCATCAGCATTTTGAAACGCTAGCCGCAAGGGCAACATCGGTGACTGCTGAGATGTTAAAACGCGTTTATCGTCCCGGCGCAGTTTGGGTCTGCGTTATCGCGCTTTTACAGCTCCTGCCGCCGGCGGCCCATGCGCAGCCTGCAGTCACAACGCTCGGCGTGCGATTTTTTCAGATCACCGCCGAGGTGGCCGATACGCCCGCCCTTCGTACACGCGGATTGATGGGCCGACAATCATTGGCTCCCAACCACGGCATGCTCTTTGTTTTCGAGCAGCCGCAGCAGCAATGCTTTTGGATGCGCAACACACCCCTGCCGCTCACCATCGCTTTTCTCGATGACGAGGGCCGGATCTCCAGCCTGGCTGACATGCAGCCCCTCTCTGATGCGACACACTGCTCGCAAATCCCAGTGCGCTATGCCCTAGAGATGGAGCAAGGATGGTTCGCAAAACGGGGTATTCAGCCCGGCGAAATTATCCGGGGCATCGTGCCGGCGGCTGGAGCCGCCGGGCGTTAAATCGCTTTAGCTGAAATTCTTCGCAGCAAAGTCCCAATTCACCAGCGACCAGAACGCACCAAGATAATCGGGCCGTCGGTTGCGGTAATCGATGTAATACGCATGCTCCCAGAGGTCGCAGGTCATCAGGGGTTTGTCAGCGGTGGTCACCGGCGTTGCTGCGTTACTGGTATTCACGATATCCAGCCCGCCATCTGCTTTTTTTACCAGCCATGTCCAGCTCGACCCGAAATTGCCCACCGCGCTCTTCGTAAAGGCTTCTTTAAAAGCATCAAATGAGCCCCACTTCGCATCAATGGCGGCAGCCAGCGCGCCGGTGGGCTTACCGCCACCCTTAGGTGACAGGGAGTTCCAATAAAACGTGTGGTTCCAGATTTGGGCGGCATTGTTAAACACGCCACCAGAAGATTTCTTAACGATGTCCTCTAGCGATGCGTTCTCGAATTCGGTGCCTTTGATCAGATTGTTTAAATTCGTGACATAAGTCTGGTGGTGCTTGCCGTAGTGAAACTCCAGTGTTTCTTTTGAAATATGCGGCTGCAGCGCATCCATGGCGTAGGGCAGTGCCGGCAGGGTATGTTCCATGACGATGATTCCTTTTTAGTCTGGGGAGGA
>RFRK01000115.1 GCA_009924525.1 Betaproteobacteria bacterium | reverse complement strand
CTGCTTGCCGGGAAAGATCGCGCAGCCACCGCTGTCTGCGGACTTAGACTGATAAAGGGTGCAGTTTGAGCACTTCTGCTCGGCAACATGTTTGGGATACTTTTTCTTATCAACCTTGGTGGTGTCGGCTTTATAGCCAAGCGAAGTGGCCTGGGGATCAGTCTCAGCGACCATGGCCTGTGCCTGTACCCGACTAGTCACCAGAATACCGATTGCTCCAAGACCGACGGCTGCTTTGGATAAAAACTCGCGACGACTCTTCATTGTTTTATCTCTCTTTAGTTTGACGAAGGTGAAGTTAAGTTTGCGCTTTTGCCAATCTATCTGCAAGTTGGCGCTTGCGGACACTTTACATGTTGAATAGCTTTATTGGCTGGGACTAGCGGGAAGTAACTTCCAGCCTTCCGGGCAGACTCTTACATGCGGGTAATAGTTTTCCGACGAGTCACAGTAGTAATACACCGCTGACTGAGCGGGAGCCTGCCCTATTACTGCCGGGGGTGGGTAGTAGACGGGGGGATGGGCGTAAACGATACGTGGGGGAATCAAGGCATAAGTAACAATTCCGCCTGCAATGGCAGGCGCCACCCAGTGCCAACCGCCGCCTGGCCGCGCATGCCGCGGTCCGTGATGCGGCCCAGCATAAGCAAACGGTATCAGCAGTGTGGAAATCAATCCGGCCGAAATCAGTCTGACGGCGACGCGCATGTTAGACCCCCGTAATCAAGCTCACCTGCCTCTAAAACGGCTCAACGCCACGAAAGTTGACAGCAGATCTTTGTAAAGCGGGGGCGCATTCTATGAGTGGCAAAACAAAAAATAGAGGTGCTAGATTACAGAGGCTATAACGATTACAGCTACAAATAAAATAATCAGTACCATAACAATTATCGATCCCGATCGATCTTTCCGCAGAGAACGACGATCTTGTACGCTTTCAGTAGCTGGCACCCCAAGTGGGGATGTGTTCCCGCGCTTTTTTTTCGCAGCCTGAATTAGATTCTGGACAAGTACGGGTTTCATCGCCCTGAGCCCCGAGACAACCTCTCCCAGATCTCCCTCTCCTGAGAAGTTGCGCGATCCTGATCCGAAAAAAGCTTACTGACCGCCTCAGTCTGAGAGACCGACGCTATCTGCCGAAGCTGACCGATTACCTGTCGAAACTGCTCAAATGCAACCTCGGGTTCTCTCTTGATCAGATCAAAAGGTAGGTGCCCGCCTGTGGTCGCTTCTCGCTCCTGTCGAACACGCTCTATCAGTAAATCGACTTCCTCTTCTGTAATATGAAGTCTCTTCGCCTCGTCGTAAATTATCGCTCGCTCGGATTCATCAAGGATCCCATCCTCCATGAATCGATACAACTCATTGTGCATCTGCTCACGGTCTTTATGCAGTTGATCATTAAAGGCCGTGGAGAGGATTGCGGCGGGAACGGCAAATATTCCAATCCCAACCAAGGCCATGATCATTGTCATCAGCCGACCCACAGGGGTGACCGGAGAAATATCTCCGTAACCAACCGACGCCAGTGTCACCACCGCCCAATAAATCGATTGGGGGATATTCTCGAACTTATCCGGCTGGGCCTCATGCTCAAATAGATAACCAAGACTTGCGGTAAGCACGACTAACAACAGCATAATGAAGGTAGAGGCCGCAATAATTGGCCACTCGCGTTTTAAAGCCTTAAATAAAGTGCCGGTCGCTTGGGTATAACGAGTCAGCTTTAACAGCCGCATCAACCGGAAAATTCTCAGGAACCGCAAATCTACGATGGAGTGTAGTAGTACCTCCAAGTAAAACGGAACGATTGCTAACAAATCGATTACCGCGATAGGCGATTTTGCATAACGAAGTCTGCCGGAAACAGCCCCTTGAAACCGCGGATCCTCAACGCAGGAATAAAGACGCAAAATATATTCAATCGAGAAAATCATCACCGCAACAGCATCGAGTACCACAAACTCGACATGAAACACCCCTTCAAGCATCTGAACCGACTCAAGAATCACAGCAGAAACCGAAATCAAAACCCACCAAACAATCAATGTATCGAAATACTCATGAAGCTTGCCCGAAGTGTCAGTCGGGTTGATGAGCGCGTAGACTTGCTGACGCAGGGTTTTTCCCTTATTAAGCTCTTTGAATTCGTGAATCGCCGGCATGAGCACACGCAGCAATTTAAATAGCCTGAGTAGTCGCAATGCCCGCAGTACGCGCAGATCCGCTTCAAAAAACGCCGCCAAGTAGAAAGGGAGTATCGCTGCCAAATCAATCAGTGCGAACGGGCTTTTTAGATACGCAAAGCGCGGCGATTGCGCTTTGGAGAACTCTGGATCCTCGGGTGCGACATAAAGGCGCGTCAAGTATTCGACGGTAAAAATGATTACAGAAATCTTATCGAAAGCATGAAAAAGTGCGGCATTTGCTTCATAGATGACTGGGATCGTCTCCAGCATCAACGCAACCAGATTGGCGATAATCAGCGCAGCAATAAAGGTATCAAGTTTTTTAGCGTAGCCTTCTTGATTGCTCGCATTGAATCCTAGGTCATAGATTTGAGCCCTAAGGCTTTTTGGTAAGTTCTGCGCTGTAGTCATAGCGGACCCTAGAAAATTGCTTCACCAACATTCATCGGATGAAATGAGCGTCCGCAAATAAATATTTTTAGCGGCAGCCTTCCGCTTAAGTCTTGCGATGCTGGCATTTTGCTGTAAGTCATAGAGCTCGGATCCAGTGGTTTTGCGGTGCCACGCTCAATGACAATTGACCCAAGCGTTTTTAAGTCGCCTCGATCGCAGGAATCGGAGAATATTTGCCCCTGGGGCTCTAGATGGTTTTTAAACGACTCAAACGGCCCACCAGGGATGATCAATGCCGCAAGGCAATCCTGCCAAAGCCCCTTTGGGTCATTACATCCCGACAGTACTTCCTGGCCCTTCTCGCGGAGTGGACCCTTCTCGGAAACCCAATGAAGCAGCCGTTCAGCATTTGCTTTTATCTCAGCAACTTTTTTTGCTTCACCATAATTGTGTACACCAAACCAGATATTGATGATCACAACACAAAGAAACGCGGCTATCCAGATGATATCGGCCGTTGCCACGTATTTAGGGAACTCTGATCGATGATTTAGCCCTGACTGCGCATCGCTATCGGGATGGCCCCGAACACTCTCCCCCATATAGACTGCCCCTCTGCTTGGTTTTCAGAAGTCTTTCCCGTGAGCATCATATCGTTACATTGCCCCAGGAGGGGGGAGTTTTTAAAAGCGAGGAGGATTTTTAATACCTGTTTGGTACATTCAACAGGCTACTCCCTCCAAAATTCAAAAGTAAACAGCGCTATGAATGACATCATTTCTAGGCGGCCAAGAATCATTGCCAGCGCACAGACACTGACTTGAAAATCGGTCAGCCCCGAATAGTTTCCTGCCGGACCGATCTCATTTAAGCCGGGGCCTGCATTGTTCACGGTTGCAACGATAGCGCTAAATGCTGTGTCCAGTGGCATATTGGTAAGAAGCAGTACAAAAGTGAGCGCTAGGATTGTTCCGCCGTATACAAGCATAAAAGCCATCACAGAAAAAACAGTGCCGTTTGGCACAGGAGCGCCTCCAATGGTTAATGTGTCGACGATATGCGGATGGAGCATCCGCATAATCTCACGTCTGGTCTGTTTCACCAGAATAATTAACCTCGCCATTTTTATTCCGGCACCCGTTGAACCTGCACTTGTGGCTACTCCGGAAAGCAGCAACATCAAAACGGGAGCAAATACTGGCCACTGGTTATAGTCAGTTGTTGCGTAGCCAGTCGTTGAGCCAATTGAGATCGTATTGAACAGAGCGGTACGTAAGGCATCAAAAGGATCGTCGATGATGCCATTTAGAAATATAAGACAGAAAATGAGGAGACTTGCTCCGACCAATAAAGCAAAACTTCCTCGCCACTCGGGGTCTTTGAAGATCAGAGAGGGTCGACGTTTATGAAAAGCAACAAAGTAAAGTGCAAAGCTCCCGCTCGCTATCAGCATGTAAAAAATTGCAATCCATTCAAGCGTCGGTGACTGGAAAAAACCAAAGCTTGCGTCGTGCGAGGATAGTCCACCCAGGCTCATCGTAGTAAACATATGAAGCCAGGCATCACCCCAAGTCATTCCACCGAAACCGTAGGCAAGGACACAAGTTAGAGAAATTAGCGAATAAACCGCCCACAACCCCTTCGCTGTCTCCGCAATTCGCGGTGTAAGTTTTGACTCCTTTAGCGGTCCAGTAGACTCCGCGCGGAACAGTGACCCCGCTCCAGCACTCACGAGCGGCAGAATAGCAACGGCAAGCACCAAAATACCCATGCCGCCAATCCACTGCAAAAAACAGCGCCAAAAGTTAATTGAATATGGCAGGTCATCTAAGCCAACCAAGACTGTTGCGCCCGTCGTTGTGAGCCCAGAGACCGCCTCAAAATAGGCAAACGCAAAAGAGATCGGCTTTCCAAGATCTTGGTAATAAATTAAAAAAGGAAGGCAAGCGAGCGCGGGTAGCACCGTCCAGCATAACGACACCAGCAAAATTCCGTCTCGAGGCCTCAAATCCGGAACTTTCTTATTCACGACAGCTGGCGCTACGCAAAGCGCTCCTAGTGATATCGTGAGTGCGAAAGGCATCAAGAAATCGTTGCTCGCGCCATCGTTACCAAGCAGCGAAAGGAGCTCTGGGATTAGAAACGCCAATCCAAAAGTAATTAAGATAATTCCAAAGGTTGGAATAATTCGACGAATCATTTCTTCGGGGTTAATTACTGACTAGCAGCTTATATGTCTATGCGGAGATTGTAGACTGCAATACGTGCTTTTACTTGGCTTCAGTATTTAAAACCAAAAAGACCTAGAAAAGTTTCTTAAAATCCGAAAATGGTCTCGTCTTTCCGTTTTTATCTTTTTGGGATAGGTGCAATTCTCCTGATCAGCCTCATGCTCGCATCAAAGGC
>RFRK01000114.1 GCA_009924525.1 Betaproteobacteria bacterium | reverse complement strand
CGGTGTTGCCGTCTAGGGCCGGCTGTATGGGGCGGCGGTATAAAAGATTGGGGTTCTCAAACTCGGCACCGCCCTCGGTCTCGAAATGAGCCGCTGAGGTACGAGAGACCGTCAGGCGCGAATTAACTTCCAGGCCCTGCAGGCGCTGCTGCAAAACATCTGCGAACTCCACATCGCGAGCCTTGTAATTGGGCGTATCAGCATTGGCGAGGTTCGAGCCCAGGATCTCCTGACGATAGGCGCGCGTGAGCAAGGCCTTTTCGTGGAATTCCAGTGTGCTGTACTGCGGAACCAGTTTCATGCACTTCCCCAAGCAGTTTTCGGGCCACCCTAAAATGAGTCAGGATGGGTCTGCTAACCGCTAAGCAAGCTGCATGCCAGAGAATTTAAGTCAATTAAATCAATGACTTAGAATTTTTAAAGGGTAGGAATCCCGAGCCGCTACCCGAAAGGGTTTAGGCGATGTCCACCTTTCGGCAGGATTTGCCGTGGAATTTTCGGAAATCCTTGCCGCAGATTGGGAGGCGAATTGCGTCGCCGTTAATTATTGAGACAGGCTACCGAAAGTGGGGGCGGCTACCGGGGCCGGCGGGCGGGCGCGAGACTCCTTGATCAGGCGGCTGTTGCCTGCCTGAACCGGCCGAACGTTATTCGGATAGAGCCTGCCGAAGATTGCGGCCTGCTCTGGAGAAATATCAACGGGATTTTTTAAAACAAACCAGGTGACACCCTCAGTGCAAGGCGGCGTGGTGAGCGAACCCATGTAGGTGTAATAGGCAAGATCCCGGGGTAAAAACTTGGCGAGATCCAACATCACATCCGGCGGCGCAATCGGCTCATTTCGAACCAAGGGAATGTGATTCCAGACTGTCTGGATAAATGGGTTTTCCTTGCCGGCAGGATTCAGCAATACCGAGACAGCAGACATCCTGCCCTGCGCATCGCGAAAATGCATCTGCATGCTCATCCCGTGGGTACGGCCATTAATGCGCTCCTCGGCGGGATGACGAAACTCGATATACAAAAGCCGATGCACCGACCCGAGAACACTGAGAGACCCTCCAGCGTTATAGGCCAGCTCTAAGGTCTTACCCGTGTCGGTGACTTTAAATAACGAAGGCTTGAAATCGAAGGCAATCGGCGGAAGATCGACTCCGACGCCATCGCGTAAATCGATCGGTGATTGAAAGCGGCCCTTCTCGCACTGTGCATAGCTTGGATGGAGCTTTGCCCATGACTGCGGACCCCGCTCACCTTCGTAATCCCAGGGCGCGACGGCTACGGGGCGGCCTGTCGATGGCTTGGTTGCCGTGGCGCGCGGCGCAGGTGCTTCAGCGCGCGGAGCTGGTGGCGGAACGGAGTCTGTTGAACGAATCACAAGCTCGCCCGAGCCTGCCATGCGCTCACGAAGCGCCTGACGGACCGCCTCATTCGGGTCGGATGGCGTAGCCGGCTGGCCTGCTGCGGGCTGCTGCGAGACGCGCATCGCGGGTGTTCCGTTAATGGTCATCCCGGCCGGTGCGGGCCGGGCCGCCGGGGCTGCCGCAGGCGTGGCCACAGCCGGGCGGGCTGCCGCAGGCGCTGCGGCTGCGGGAGCAATTGGAGTGATCTGTATCGGGTCGGCCTTGGGCAAGGGAGCCGGGGCGTCGGCCGCAAAGGCAGTACTGATGAGCGCCAGCGCCGCAAGCGCAATTACACCCCTTAGTGGAACACTGTGATCGATCAGGCGACGGCGATAAACGGTCATGGAAATTCTTCCTCTCGCCTCTAGAAACGGCCCCCGGGGCCCAACTGTTTAGAACACCCCCTCGCTGCCTACTGGCCGAGCCCCTGCCGGATCAATGCAAAGGGCGCCTCGACCGACCGGGCCACAAACTGCGGAAGATCAGGAAGGATGATCATCAGCACCAAAAACGCCAGCGGCACCGTGATCGCAAAGCCCACAGAAAAAAGATTGAACTGCGGGCTGGTTCTGGCCAGCACCGACTGGATTACATTGAAAATGAGATACACCACGATCGACGGCATGGAGAGCACCAGGCCCAGCTGAAACGCCCTTGCAATCAGCACCGTCACCGCAGGCAGCGACCAGACCGCAGGCCACTGACCAAACGGCAAGGTCTTAAAGCTCTCGATGACCACCTCCAAGACCGCAAGATGAATGTTAAGCGCGAACATGAGTGCCAGCGTAGTCAGCCCCAGAAACTCGCCCATAAGACCCGAGGCAAGATTGGGGTCGCGCACGTAGTTTGTGGCAAAGCTTAATCCCGTAAGGTTGGAAAGCACCTCAGCTGCTACCTCAACCGCCATAAGCCCTAAACGAATCAAGAAACCGATGAAAACACCGATCAGAAGCTCAATGCCTGCCGCGACAAAAGTCGGGGGTGCCAGCCCGAAGCCTTTGGCCTGGGGAATAAGGCCTGGCAATATCGCAAAGGCTATGGCCAAGACGACCATCAGCCGAAGCCGCATCGGGAATGCGCGAAAGGCAAACAGCGGCATCGAGAGAAAAATCCCGAACAGACGCAGTGAGACAAACATCAGGCCAGTGGCCCACTGCATGAATAGATCTGCAGTGATGGTCAGCATGACTTACGAGGTCACGGAGGGAATTCGGAGAATAATTTCCCGCAGATAGTCTGAAAACAGTGCTAGGAGCGGCGGGCCAGCCAACAGGATCACAAGCACCATCACCACAATCTTGGGCACGAAGGCAACAGTGGTCTCATTCAGCTGGGTCGCCGCCTGAAGAATTCCGATGATCAGACCCACAATCAGTAAAGCAAGAAGAATCGGGCCGCTTAAAACCAGCGCCATCCGCAACGCCTGAAACACCAGCTCAATAACCAGTGTGGAATCCATCATGGGCCCCCAGAGGCGTAACTCTCAACCAGGGATGCGGCAAGCAGCCCCCAGCCATCGGCCATCACAAAAATCAACAGCTTGAGCGGCAACGAAAACATCATTGGCGAAACCATCACCATGCCCAGTGATGTCAGGATACTGGCCACTGCAAAGTCGATCGCAAGAAACGGCAAGAAAATCATAAAGCCGATAATGAAGCCGGTCTTAATCTCAGAGATTGCAAAGGCCGGGATCAACACGGTCATCGGAATGTCATCTCGACTCTGAATAGGCTTGCCATAAAGACGCGCAAATAGATTCAGATCATCTTGTCGGGTCTGCCGAAGCATGAAGGCCTTCAGCGGCTTTGTGCCCTCGGCCACCGCCTGGTCGAAACTTAATTTTTTCTGTGTATACGGCACATAAGCCCGGTCGTAGATGGGATCAAGGACTCCCGGCTTCATGATGAAAAGTGTCAAAAATAAAGATAGGCCAACCAGTACCAGATTCGGTGGCATCGTGGTTAAGCCCAGGGCCTGACGCAAGAGCGCAAAAGACAATCAGTATTCGCGTGAAACTGGTCATCAGCATCAGCGCCGCGGGAATAAAGGTCAGTGCGGTTAATACAATCAATGTCTGCACCGGCACCGAATAGGTATTGCCAGAAACAGTCACCAGCGGTAGCGACTGAGCGTAAGCAGTCGCACCAAGCAGCATCGCACCACCGGCCAGACTGGCCAGCGAGCCGGCAATCAGAATGCGGCGGGCCTTCATTTCTTTGCCCTTCTTAAGATTTCAGAAAGCCGGGCTGCAAAATCCACTGGCGCCGGCGAACTGGAGAGTCCCGCAACCTCCTGGGGCTCAAGCTCTGCAAGTAAATTAATCTGGCTCGCAGTGTGGCCTAGGACAAAAATTCTTCCCACCACGCTGGCCACCACAATCCGCTCCCGGGGTCCAAGCGTCTGGACCGACAGAATTCGAATTGATGAATTTGGAACCGTGGCGGTCATATTTTTGTGGACCAGCCAGGCCACAAGTAAGACCACCCCAGCAAGCAAAAGTAGCGTGATGAAGGTGAGCCAAATCATTCCGCCACCGCTTGAGGCAGGCGCGTAAACAGATGCGGCGATCGAACCGGTTGCCCCGGTGGTCGGGGCGTTTGCGGCGGTGCCGGCAGTGCCCTGTGCGACCACAGCGCAAGAAAAAGTTAGTGAAGCAGAAAACAAAATCCCCCGGAGAGTATGAAATCCTGCCGGGGGTCGGAGAAAACGAAAACTTGCGGATCGATGATTCGGGGGGATGGTGGCCTTTTGATGCTGGGGTTGAAACTCGGATCGTTCGGCCATCTAATCCCCCTTAAGGTACGCCGTTATCTGTTGATCTTTCTCAGCCTCTCCGCCGGTGTCACGATATCGGTCAGTCGAATCCCGTAGCGATCGTTCACAATCACGACCTCGCCCTGGGCAATCAGACATCCGTTGACCACAACCTCCAGCGGCTCTCCCGCAAGCATATCAAGTTCGATGACAGATCCATAGGACAGCGCCAAGAGATTACGGATCTGCATCTTGGCGCGGCCGAGCTCCACTGTCACCTGGACCGGGACATCCACCACCAAGTCAATATCGTTCAGAACGGCCGGGGCTCGCGGGGTGCCCTCACCGTCGAGCTCGTCATAATCGGCTGGCCGAACTGCCGCTGCAGCCCGGTCCTTCAGGCCCTCGGCCAAGCTATCGCTCTCCGGGGTAGTGTTCTCTGCCATCTTAAGTTCCTTCCTTTCCTACCAAATACTTTGATTGGTTAATTCACTACGAAGCACAAATCATGCCGAATCCGCCTGCTCTGCAGCCTTTGCAGAGCCACGCTCATAAAACTCCCCCCGCTCCTCGGCCCGCATCATGCTGGGCCCAAGCCTGCCCCGCTCAAGCGGTGCTTTGAGATACTCCGCCGGGTGCTGGATGCTGTTGACCTTCACCGCATAGCGGCCGTTTTTCACGCCGTATTTGCCTCGAATTACGGGCAGTCCATCGACATAGACGGTAACGGGATCCACGATCTCAATCGGAATGATTTCACCTACAGCCATGGAGAGCACATCACCCAGATGCATTTCTTTTCTGGCCAAGACGGCTACCGCGGTCACCGGTGCAGATTGCACCTCATTGTTTAG
>RFRK01000113.1 GCA_009924525.1 Betaproteobacteria bacterium | reverse complement strand
CCCGCCTTGCGCAGCAGCGTTGCAATTGATAGGAAGGGCCCGATGGACTCTTTGTCGGGCGGTGCGTCCATCAGGATCAGGCATTGCGATTGGCCCCCGCGCTGGCCGGTGATGCGGAAGTAGCGCCGAAACGAGGCATCGCTCGAGGCGGGTGTTAAGGAGGCAGGATCCAGAGACCAGCCAAGTCCGGCAAGCGCGGCGGCCTGCTGCGTGAGCCAGCCTTCTGCTAGGGCGCGGCGCGGGTCTTCAGAGGCATTCATCAGGAGCTGTCGGCGATGGCGTAAAAAAAGTGTCTGAGGTAATCCGCAAGGGCCCTGACAACGGGGCCTAGGCAGAGGCCCTACCTATAATAGAGCATGCATTTTTTTGGGACTGTCACCTCTCGGGTGGGCCAAGATGTGACCCCCATCGGCCTGCGTGCCCGCCGTGGGCTTCTTGGGGCCCTGCTGCTGGCATCGGCACCCGTGGCGCACGCCTTTCATCTGCTTGGGAGTTGTTCTGCGGCAGCAGATGACGCCCAGCCAATCCGGCTGGCCCAGGCTGCTACACCAACGACCGACGCTGTAGTCGCCCCACTTCGACTGTCTCAGGGAGTGAGGGCTTCACTGGGGCTGAAGTTTGATCCCGTCTTGAATCTTGAGCCGTCATCGAGCACCGATACGCCGGTTTATATCTTTGGCCGTGAGATTTTCGGTCAGATGGAGGATGACCTGGAGTCACGAGGCGATGCTGAGTTTCGAAAAATCGGTATGTTCATCAAAGCCGATGTAATTCGGCAGGACTTAGTGCAAAACGAGCTTTTTGCAGAGGGTAGTGTCAAGCTTTTTCGCGGCGGTGAATATTTCGAGGGGCCAAGGCTGCGGTTGAAACTCGGCACCATGCAGGGATCATTTGAGAACATTTCTTACCAGCTTGTTGCCACTGGAGGCCGTGGCACCGCCGAAAGAGCGGAGTTTATTCAACCGCTGGAAACCAGACTATCCAAAGTGGTCTACACCACTTGCCCGCGGGATCGGCCAGCCTGGGAGCTGAGAATGCGCGAGATGTTGATTGATCAGGCCAGCGAGATCGGTTCGGCGAAATCGGCCGTCTTCTATTGGGGTCAAGTGCCCTTATTGCCGATGGGCAATACATCGTTTGGAATTGGCCAGGGACGCAAAACCGGTTTTCTCCCCTTCTCCTATACAACGTCGACAAAACTGGGGCTTGAGGTAAAGACCCCCTTTTATTGGAACATTGCGCCCCAGCATGATTTAACTTTGTACCCGAGATTTATCGGTACCCGTGGTGTTCAGCTGGGTAACGAGTTTCGATTTCTCAGGCCAAATTCCCTCGGAACAGCTATCTACGAGGTTCTGCCAGGCGATAGTAAAACCAATACGACTCGGCAGTTTGGGTCGGTAATTGCCAGTTATCGGCCGGCGCCAAATACCGCTATCGGCATTAATATTCAGCGGGCCTCGGATAATAATTACTTCTCGGATCTTGGAACGTCGTTGTTGACATCGTCAACACGCCTGCTTCCCGGTGCGGTGACTGCGAATACAACGGTATCAAAGTGGAATCTGCGGGCTGAAGTCCAAGAATTCCAGCTGCTCCAAGATATTGGGTCTCCAATTCTTCGGCCCTACAGCGTATTGCCGAAGCTTTCTGTCTCTCGAAGCCATCGATCGATCCCGGGCCGTGATGCGCTTCCACTTGACTGGAATGTTCTTGGCGAAATGGCTTCGTTTCAACATCCAACTCTGGCACAAGGGGAGCGCTTTGTGGGGGTCGGCGCTTTGGCGTTTCGGCATTTTCAGGACGGCGTAAATATCACACCTAAGCTTACGGTGCATGCCACTCATTACGGGCAGACTAGGGCAGGTGATAGCGCCATGACCGCGGAGCGATACCTGAATGCAGGGCTCGGGATTTTTACCAATAATGTGGGTTCGACTTCACCATCGTCCTACACACGAGTCCTGCCATCATTTAGCACTGATCTATCGACGACGCTAGAGCGACCCCTAAAGCTAGGTGCCAGTGGGTTGGAGCAGACGCTTGAGCCCAGGGTTTCCTATGTTTATACGCCTTATCAAGATCAGTCAAAGCTGCCCGTGTTCGATACTGGTCTTCCGAGCCTAAGTTT
Source organism: Betaproteobacteria bacterium (assembly GCA_009924525.1). Classification (GTDB taxonomy): domain Bacteria; phylum Pseudomonadota; class Gammaproteobacteria; order Burkholderiales; family Burkholderiaceae_A; genus Lacustribacter. The sequence goes on along the minus strand of RFRK01000113.1, from coordinate 2,902 downwards.
TGCTCAGCTCTTCTCTGATCAGGCGTTCGCTGGACATGATCGAGTTGCAGATCTTAATCAGATTTCCGCTGGTGTGACTTCGCGATTAATTGAGGAGCAAAGCGGAGCCGAGCGGCTGCGACTTGCTATTGGTCAGAGATTTTATTTTTCGGATCAGCGGGTTGTGTTACCCGGAGGCAATGCGCGATCGGATCGCCGGTCGGATTTGTTTGGGGCGGCATCGGCTCGTCCGCGTCGGGACTTGACTGTGGACAGCGGATTTCGATACACGCCGGTGACTTCTGAGTGGCAGAGTGCGTCGCTCGTGACCCGATTTAGTCCGCGGCCTGCCAGTAGTTTGAGTGCCGCATATCGCTTTGTTCGGGGGTCTTCGAATACTGTGGATCTCGCCTTTCAGTGGCCGGTTAGTGCGGGCTGGTATGCTGTCGGACGCATCCAACAGGCCCTGACTAACGTTAGCGGAACGCCAGGCACTGGGGCCAGTGGACGGGTCGAAACGGTCGGCGGCCTTGAATACGATGGGGGGTGCTGGGTTGCAAGGATTGTCGCTCAGCAGTTTCCGATCAGTGCGACAGAGCGAAACACGGTGTTTTTCTTTCAGATTGAGTTCAATGGGCTCGGCCGACTCGGCAATGATCCTTTGGCAGTCCTAAAGCGGAACATCCCTAACTATCGATCAATTAATGAAATCACACCGCTGCCCTCGAAATTTGATAATTTTCAGTGATGATTGATTCTGCACTGCTTCGCTCAGATTGGACCATGCGCACCCAAGAGCGCCGGCCGGGCGTCATTGTGGCGGCAGCACAGGCGCTGGTGCTTTTCTTAATCGCAATTCAGTCAGCCTTCGCTCAGCAGCCTGCACCACGAACCCAGGGCGCGCAGCTGATTGATCGTGTGGTGGCGATCGTTAATCGAGAGATCATCACCGCCAGCGAGCTTGCCCGACGTGAGAAGCAGTTTGTCGCCAATCTCACTCAGCAGGGTGTTCCCATTCCAAATCGCGCAGCGCTGCGAGAACAGGTGCTCGAGCGCATGATCACCGATCGCGCGATGTTGCAAGCCGCTCGCGATACCGGTATTCGAGTCGACGATATCACTTTAGATCGCAGTATTGCGCGCATCGCCGAGCAAAATGGCCTGTCAGTCAGCGGGCTGCGCAATCAGCTGGAATCCGAAGGCATCTCATTTGCTACATTCCGCCAGGATATTCGCGAGGAAATTATCCTTACCCGGCTTCGTGAGCGCGAGGTGGATAACAAGCTTCAGATCACCGAGGCCGAGATCGATACCTTTCTTGCAGCCCAGGGCCAGTCACTACAGAAGACTGAAGAATTTAAAATCGCCCAGATTCTGATTCGTCTGCCCGAAAAAGCCAGCCCCGCGGTGATCGCAGAGGCCGAATCTCGCATTAAAAGAGTTCAGGAGTTGATGCGTTCACCGAGAACATTTGCAAGCATCGCCCAGGAATTCTCGGACTCTCCCGATCGGGAGCAGGGCGGCAGTCTCGGCTGGCGAACTCGCGATCGACTGCCAACACTTTTTCTTGATGCGGTGGCGGGCCTCAAGCCGGGTGAGTTCAGTAAGCCCGTTCGCAGTCCCAATGGATTTCATATTCTTCAGCTCGAAGATCGGCGCTCGGGCCTGCGCACCCAAGAGGTAACCGTACATCGAGCTCGACATATTCTGATTCGTATTGATGCTCAGGTGACCGAAGATCAGGCCCGGCGACGCGCCGTGGAGCTGCGCCGTCGAATTGAGCTGGGTGCGGATTTTGGTCAGATCGCTCGAGATTTCTCACAGGATTTGGGCTCTGCGCAGAGGGGTGGGGAGCTGGATTGGACCTATCCCGGTGATACGGTTCCGGAATTTGAGCGTGCGATGGTCGCCTTGAATCCTGGGCAGATGAGCGACCCCGTCCGATCGGTGTTCGGCATTCATCTCATTCAGTTATTGGAACGCAAGCGTGAGCCCTTAACTGAGCAGCGTCTGCGGACTGCTGCAAGGCTGGCCCTGCGTGAGGAAAAGCTGGCCGAGGCTGTCGCTGATTGGGCCCGTGAGGTCCGCGCCAATGCCTACGTTGAAATTAAGCGTGACGATCTCTGATGGCCATATCGCACGTAAGCGATTCGGCCAAAATTTTCTGCATGACCCCGGAGTGATCGCAAAGATCATTCAAGCAATTGATCCTCAACCTGGAGATCGTATTGTCGAGATTGGCCCTGGCCAGGCCGCGTTGACTGCGCCGCTGATTAAAAAAGTCGGTCATGTTCACGCTATCGAGATTGATCGGGATCTGGCTGCCAAGCTGCGCGAGCACTTCGCTGAATCAGAGCTCGCCATCACGGAGCAGGATGTATTACGGACTTCTTTTTCTGTGCTGTCCGATCAACTGGGTGGGCCTTTACGCATCGTCGGCAATCTACCCTACAACATCTCTAGCCCTATTCTCTTTCATCTGCTTGAGTCGGCTGAGCATGTCATTGATCAGCATCTCATGCTTCAGAAAGAAGTGGTCGATCGCATGATCGCAGCCCACGGATCGAAAATTTATGGCCGGCTTTCTGTGATGTTGCAGGCCCGCTATCGAATGACACGTTGCGTGATCGTGCCACCCGGTGCGTTTTCGCCAGCCCCCAAAGTAGACTCCGCAGTCATTCGCATGGTGCCCCTGCCGGCTGCGGCCGTGCAAGTGCAGGACTGGCCGATTTTCGCTGCGGTGGTAGCCATGGCATTTTCCCAGCGACGAAAGATGCTTCGTAATACGCTCGCTGCCTATGCGGCGATGCTCGACTGGAATGCGCTGGATATTTCTCCGACCCAGCGTGCTGAAGAACTATCGGTGGGCCACTTTGTTGCGCTGGCCAATACGGTGGCTGGTTTACCGCTAGAAGGTCGGCAG
>RFRK01000112.1 GCA_009924525.1 Betaproteobacteria bacterium | reverse complement strand
AATCCCTGCAAGATGTAACGGCTAATCACCTCCCAAGAATAAAAACTTAGATCGAGATTCATCTCAGTGGCCCCCTGCCTGACCTGCTGCAATTAATCCCGGCACACGGACCTGACGTTCAACAAAGGCCATCAGACGATTCACACTGAATGCGGAGACCATATACAACGACGTCACAGCGAGATAGACCTCAATGCCCCGAGAGGTCTCCTCCTGAGCCTGAAGCGCAAAAAGTGTGAGCTCGGCGACTGAAACCGCAAAGGCGACTGAAGAGTTTTTGATGATGTTCATCGACTCGGAAGTCAACGGGGGAATGATGATGCGAAACGCCATCGGCAAAATCACCAGCCGATAGGACTGGGCAGTTGTCATGCCGAGCGCCATGGCGGCATAACGCTGGCCACGCGGCAGCGACTGTATGCCAGCGCGGACTTGCTCCGCAATACGCGCAGAAGTAAACAGACCAAGCGCGGCCACCACCAGCACGAAGCCGGGAAGGCCTTTTAACGCTGGAACCAGCGCTGGGATAACGTGATACCAGATGAAGATCTGAACCAGAAGCGGAACATTGCGAAAGATTTCGACCCAGGCGTGGCCGGCTCCGATTGCGAGCCGAAAGGAAAGCCGATGATTGGGCAGTGTTCGAATCGTTCCCACCAATGCCCCAAAGACCAAAGCAATCAAAAGCGCAAGAAAAGCGACCGCCAGCGTCCAGCCCCAGGCCGAAAGCATCCAGTCGAGGTAGGTCTGACCACCCCCAGTATCCTGAAGAAAAACCTGCCAATCCCAAGTCATAAAAGTAAAAACCCCCTACGCGGATGGTCTCGCGCAGGGGGCCCTATCGAGATAAAAATGCGTTACTTCTTGGCGTAATCTTCCATCGGCCGATCGTTGGGATTTGCCCAGGCAGCCTTGGTGCTCTCCGAAAGCGACAGGCCCACTTTCACATTCCTTGGCGGAATGGGGGACTCAAACCATTTATTCCATAGCTTGGCCAGTGAGCCATCACGCATCAGACGAATGATGCTGTCATCGACTGCCTTTTTAAAGGCAGGATCATCTTTGCGCATCATGATGGCGATCGGCTCAACCGATAGCACCTCACCAACAATACGAAAGTCGGCTGGATTTTTTGCATTAGCAATGTTGCCAGCCAGGATCGAACCATCCATCACAAAAGCGTCAGCCCGGCCGGACTCGAGCAACAAGAAACTGTCCGCATGATCCTTGCCAAAGACTTCCTCAAAATTGACGCCGGTTGCCCGCTCATGTTTGCGCAGATGCTGAACCGAGGTCGTTCCTGTCGTTGTTGCAACCTTGCGCCCGTTTAACTGATTGATCGATGTGATGCCAGAATTCGCCTTGGTTGCGATCCGCACCTCTTCGACATAAGTCGTTACCGCAAACGCAACGTCTTTCTGACGGGTTGCGTTATTGGTGGTTGAGCCGCACTCGATATCCACCGTTCCGTTTTGAACCAGCGGAATTCGATTCTGCGATGTCACCGGCTGATAACGCACCGCCAGCTTTGAAAGGCCCAGCTGTTTTTGCACATCCGCTAGCACACGCTCGCAGATCTCAACATGAAATCCCGCAAATTTTCCATCGCCCAGCGTATAGGACAAGGCGCCTGAGGATTCCCGAACCCCCATGGTGACTGCACCACTAGACTTGATCTTTCCCAGGGTGTCGGCCTGCGCAGTGGCAGCCAGGCCGATCGAGGCTACCCCCAGCATGAATGACAACAGCTGTTTTTTCATTTGAGCTTTTCCTTTGGCGAAAACGAAGATGAATACGACAGAGAAGGATACTGTCTCCGCTCGACATTGGCTGAGGGCCGCTCCCGGGGAAACTACTTATTCAGGGGCGGGGAAAGGTTTTCTGAGGCCTCCTTCGCCTGCAGCTCCCAGAGCTCGGCATAACGGCCGCCGAGGGCCAGGAGCTCAGCATGCCGGCCCCGCTCGATGATGCGGCCGGATTCCAGCACCACAATCTGATCCGCATCGACGATCGTTGACAGCCGGTGGGCAATCACTAAAGTGGTGCGGCCGCGCGAGATCTCATTGAGCTCCTGCTGAATGGCTTTTTCAGACTCCGAATCTAGGGCCGAAGTGGCCTCATCAAAAATCAGGATTGCCGGCCGCTTCAGCAGGGCCCGGGCGATCGCGACCCGCTGCTTCTCCCCGCCCGAGAGCTTCAGGCCCCGCTCCCCCACCCGGGTCTTATAGCCCTCCGGCAGGCTGGCTACAAAGCCGGACAAGTGGGCCGCCTCGGTCACCGCCAAGACCTCCTGATCAGAGGCGCCTGGCCGGCCATAACGAATGTTGTAATCCAAGGTGTCGTTAAAGAGCACGGTGTCTTGGGGCACGATGCCAATCACGGAGCGCAGGCTCTCCTGGGTCACCGCCCGAATCTCCTGCCCATCAATTCGGATCGCGCCAGACTGGATGTCGTAGAAGCGGTAAAGCAGCCTTGAGAGTGTGGACTTTCCCGCGCCAGATGAGCCGACCACGGCAGTGGTCTTTCCCGCAGGCAGTATCAGACTAACGTCGCGAAGAATCGGCCGGGCAGGGTCATAAGAAAACACGACCCGATCAAACTCAACCTCACCGCGATGAAGCGTCAATGGCTGGGCCTGTGGCCCGTCATCGACCTCACGGTGTTCAGCTAACAATCCAAAGAGCCGCTCCATGTCAGCGAGACTTTGCTTAATCTCACGATACAGGACACCCAGAAAATTCAAAGGAATGTAGAGCTGAATCATGAATGCATTCACAAGCACCAGATCCCCCAAGCTCATGCGGCCCTCGATCACACCGACAGTCGCCCGCCAGACCATCAGCGTGACCGCAATCGCAATGATGAGCGACTGGCCCACGTTAAGAATCGACAGCGAGGTCTGGCTTTTAATCGCCGCCTCCTGCCAGCGGGCCATGCTGCGGTCGTAGCGCTGCGCCTCAAAGGCCTCGTTATTGAAGTACTTGACTGTTTCGTAATTCAGCAAGGAATCTACAGCCCGTGTATTGGCGCGAGAGTCAAGATCATTCATCTCTCGGCGAAAATTGGTCCGCCAATTGGTGACTAATACGGTGTAAGTCACGTAGACCACCAGGGCGGAAATGGTGATCACCGCAAACCAGATCTCGTAGTGCACGATGAGCCATGCCAGCACCATGCCGACCTCAATCACGGTGGGCAAAATGGAGTACAAGGTAAATGACACTAGGCTCGACACGCCACGTGTGCCCCGTTCAATATCACGCGTCAGGCCGCCCGTCTGCCGATCAAGATGAAAACGCAGCGACAGCGCATGCAGATGCTCGAAAACCTGCAAGGCAATACGCCGTACAGCCTGCTGGGTCACGCGAGCAAAGACCACCTCCCGTAATTCAGTAAATAGGCTCGTCAGAACGCGCAGCAGGCCATAGGCAGCGATCAGGCCCAGTGGCACCGCCGCCATGGCAGCCGTCGGATTGCGACTGACCGCATCAACAATTTCTTTTAATGCAACCGGCACTGCCACATTTGCTGCCTTGGCAAGCACCAGGCACGACAGTGCAATGCCGACCCGCCATTTGTATTGCCACAAGTACGGCAATAAGGCAGCGAGCGTCTGCCATTCACCCCGCGGTGCGCCAGGCGGAAGAGGAAAGTCTTTGCTGGGCCGCTCAACAGCCGGGAAATGTCGCATCAAGCGATCTTATCTAAACCGCATGCGGTGACGGCACTGAAGCGATCCAGCCCTCTAGGGGATCCAAATCACTCGGAAAACCAAAGCGCGGCAGGCGACTTGCATGGGCCGCCTGGAGCGCACAGATCACTGCATCTAAGAGATCCCCGCTGCCATCATTAAGAAGATGTCTTCGCCATATGGCACTCATGGTGAGCGAACAATTCAAACCTGCCGATCCAGCAATTAAAGCATCTAGGATTTGTTGGCGAACCCGTCGGCGCTCCGGCGTCTGCTTGGCCAATTCATCACTTTTGTAAGAGCTACGACTCACCTGTCGAGCAGTAAAGCCCGGGTAGGCCTCGAGTGCGACGCGGGCCTGGGCGGGTGGCTGATCGATGGGCTGCTGTCCGGGTACGAAAAGACCCGCCTGAAGAATTCGCGGTGCACCGGCATGGGCCATCCATGCCACGGGCGGGTTAGTCCAGCGCATCGCAGGACTTGATCCTGCAGGCCGATCCGTTCTTCGATAAACATATTTACTGCCGGCGGGCCGGCCGTCACAGAATGCCTTGAACAAATGGCGCAGCTGCTGTCGATCCTGTGCGCCATACCACTGAACGAACTCAGCCCACTGGCTTGGCCAGCCATAATGCTCAATCAATGGCCGCGGAAGACTAAACGGCAAATCAAATCCAGCAATCCAGGGGCCTGCATGATTTAAAAAAGATTCAAAGGCCTCAAAGCTGGGGGCTGCGACCACCCGGTCTAGAAGATAGTCGCGGCCCCTGCAATGACCGATCGCAATAGTGATGGGCTTACGCCGACTCGGGGCAGAACTAAAATCTACACCATAAACACGGCCGAGATTCTGATCTGCCTCTAACAACTTAACGCATCCTCAGGCTGCTGCCACTAAAAGCAATAAAAATGCGTAGTGCAGTTAATGCGAACGTGACCAGCGCAGCACGGCCCACGGAGCGCAGCAGGCCGCGTTGCTGGCGGACGGGCTGAAGACGCCGCGATGCGCGATCAATAGCAGACTGAAGCCGCTGCCGCAGCTGATTAGCCAGAATCACATCTTCCGCAATCAGGTTTGCCTCGAGCGAGAACGCCAAAGAAAAAGGATCAATATTGGAGGATCCCACGGTCAGCGCATCATCAATCACGGCTACCTTGGCGTGCAAAAAACTCTCCGTGTATTCGTAGACCTCTACGCCGCCGGCAACCAGCTCAACGATCAGCGCCTGGGTCGCCCAATGGGTCCACCACTGATCACTATTGCCCTGAATTAAAAGCCGCACCCGGACACCCCGCTGGGCGGCCCGAAGCAGGGCCTGGCGAAAACGAAAGGTCGGCACAAA
>RFRK01000111.1 GCA_009924525.1 Betaproteobacteria bacterium | reverse complement strand
ACAGTGGGCACGATGACCGAGCTCACCGACCACTTCAAGCTGATGTTTGCGCGGCTATCGGAGCTGCGCTGTAAATCTTGCGGCAATCCCGTGAAGCGCCAGACCGCCCAGGGCATCAGCCTGCTGATTATGGCAAGCCCCTTAGATACCAAGGTTGAAATCAGCTTTCCGATTCATGCGCCAGAGTCGCTTCCCGATGAGCAGATTCAGGCCTGGCTATCGGCACAGGGATTTACCAAGATCCAATCGCGCATTGGCGAGTCGTTATATGTCATTCAAGACCGACTGATGCTGCGCTCTGATACCGCAAGGGACCGCGTGATCGATTCATTGGAGGCCGCGCTTCGGCATGGGCATGGCCGATGCCGGGTCATTATCGGTGAGCAGCAGCATGACTTCAGCAGTAGCCTTTCTTGCGCCAGTTGCAAGATTCACTACACCGAACCCCGGCCGGCGCTGTTTTCGTTTAACTCACCGATTGGCGCCTGCGAGACTTGCCGTGGCTTTGGGCGTGTGATCGGTATCGACCCCGGGCTTGTGATTCCCGATGAGCAAAAAAGTATCGCAGAAGGTGCGGTTAAGCCTTGGCAGACCAATTCCTATCTGGACTGCCAAAAAGAGCTGATGAAATTCGCTCAAAAGCGTGGCGTGCCGATTGACGTGCCGTTTAAAAAACTCTCCTCCGAGCAGCGTGCCTGGGTATTTGAGGGCGATAAGGATTGGTCGGGAGATTGGAATCGTCAGTGGTACGGCATTCACCGATTCTTTGAATATCTGGAAGGCAAGGCTTACAAGATGCATGTCCGAGTGCTGCTGTCGCGTTATCGCAGCTACACCGAATGCCAGTCCTGCCATGGTGCACGCCTAAAGCCCGAGGCCTTGCTCTGGACCATCGGGGGTAAAACCATTCATGACGTGATGCTGCTACCTGTTGCAGATGCGCTGCGCTGGGTGCAGTCAGTGAAAAATAATCAAAGTGACCAAAGCACATCACGCGCTGGCGCCGAGCAGGCCGCAAGCGATGTGGTCACTAAAGAAATCCTCGCGCGGCTGCAGTTCTTAGTGGATGTGGGCTTGGGCTATCTGACTCTTGATCGGCAATCGCGGACCCTATCGGGCGGCGAGGTACAACGCATTAATCTGACCACTGCCTTGGGCACATCACTAGTCAACACGCTGTTTGTGCTGGATGAGCCCTCGATCGGCCTACATCCGCGAGATCTACACCGCATTATCGAGGTCATGCACAAGCTTCGGGATGCAGGCAACACCCTTGTCGTGGTGGAGCATGACCCCATGGTGATGCAGGCTGCCGATCGCATCATCGATATCGGCCCCGGGCCAGGCGAGCATGGCGGCTCAATTCTTTTTAATGGTGAATATGCGAAGCTAATTGCTGCGAATACACTCACCGCGCGCTATCTCAATGGCGAACTCACGGTGAGTCACCCTGCATCATCCCAGCCACCTTTCTTGCCCCAGACTGCCAGTAAAAAACAGTCGGCTGAAGCCGAAGCACACCTGCTCATTCAGGGTGTTAAAGCAAACAATCTCCGCTCAATTGATGTGACGATTCCTTTGAGAAAACTTGTCTGCATCACCGGAGTATCTGGCAGCGGTAAATCAACACTTGTGCAAGATGTGCTTTATCCGGCACTCTGCAAAGCAAAGGGAAAGTCAACGGAAGCTCCTGGGGCCTTCGATAAGCTACTTGGCGCCGAAAAAATTCACGACGTAGTGCTAGTCGATCAATCGCCAATTGGTAAGACCACACGCTCAAATCCGGTGGTCTATGTCGGTGCTTTTGATGCGATTCGCAATCGGTTTGCCGACCTTCCCCAGGCCAGGCAACGCAACTACACACCCGGCACATTTAGCTTTAATGCCGGCGATGGCCGCTGCCCTAGCTGCGGTGGCAATGGCTTTGAACACGTGGAGATGCAATTTCTCTCTGATGTCTATCTACGCTGCCCGGACTGTGATGGAAAACGCTTTCGTAAAGAAATTCTTGAAATTGAATTCCAGGGAAAATCAATTGCTGATGTGCTGGAGCTCACCGTTAGCCAGGCCTTAGAGTTTTTCGCTGGCGATGCCGAGATCGCCACTCGGCTTCAGCCCTTAGTCGATGTAGGCCTGAGCTACCTGAAGTGTGGTCAGCCTGTGCCGACACTTTCTGGTGGTGAAGCCCAGCGGCTAAAAATCGCCGGCCATCTGGCTGAGGCCGCTAACAAATCGATTCAGGGTGCGCTGCTGATTTTCGATGAGCCCACAACGGGCCTGCATTTTGATGACATTGCCAAACTCTTAAAGGCGCTCTTAGCGCTGAAAACCGCTGGGCACAGCCTACTGATCGTTGAGCACAACTTAGATGTCATCGGGGCGGCCGACTGGATTATCGACCTCGGGCCAGAAGCCGGTGCCGATGGCGGCCAGATCGTTGTCCAGGGAACGGTTGATGCCGTTAAGGCCTGCGCTGAGTCTCATACAGGCCGGGCACTCATTCAGGCCAATCAGGCCTTCACCAAGAACTGGTCGGTGCAAGAGCCCAAAGCCCGCACCCAAGGGGTCAGCGCCGCCATCGAGATTCATGGCGCGCGGGAGCACAACTTAAAAAATATTCACGTCAATATCCCTCGCGAAGAGATGACGGTTATCACAGGTGTATCGGGAAGCGGTAAATCAACGCTGGCTTTCGATATCCTTTTCGCAGAGGGCCAGCGCCGCTATCTTGAGTCGCTGAATGCTTACGCGCGCCAGTTCGTGCAGCCCGCCTCGCGGCCTGACATGGATGCAGTCTTCGGGATTCCTCCGACTGTCGCAATTGAACAGCGTACAAGCCGAGGCGGAAGAAAAAGCACCGTAGGCACGCTGACAGAGATTCATCACTTCCTGCGACTGCTGTTTGTAAAAGCAGGCACGCAACACTGCCCAGACTGCGATACCGCGATTCGGCCCCAGAGTGTGGAATCAATTCTCTCGACCCTGATGTCACGCCATCGCGGCCAGCGCATTGGATTAATGGCCCCGCTGGTGATTAACCGCAAAGGAATCTATCAAGATCTTGCCAAGTGGGCGGCATCAAAGGGCCACCAACATCTACGTGTTGACGGTGAGTTTGTCGGCACCCAGCCCTTCCCGAAGCTGGATCGGTTTAAGGAGCACACCATTGAGCTGCCGATTGGCGATACGCAGGTGCAGCCCGCCAATGAGGCAAAACTCAAGTCACTACTGGAAGAGGCCCTGAACTATGGCCAAGGCGTAGTCCATGTGATGGCGCCCCTGGATCAGACCAAGTCCGAGATCACGGTGCTCTCGACACGCCGGGCCTGCCCATCCTGCGGCACCGGCTTTTCAGAGCTGGATCCAAGACTCTTTTCGTATAACTCTAAGCATGGCTGGTGTGAGGACTGCTTTGGCACCGGTGTTCAGCTGGCCGAGTTCGATAGTGCGCAGACCGGCGAAGAAGAAGCCTGGCAAGAGGATGCAGAGCACTCAGATGACACAGCCTGCCCGAGCTGCAGCGGTGCCCGATTAAACTCAACTGCGCTCGCCGTCCGCATTGCCAAGCAAAGCATTGCGGCGATCTCTGCCCAGCCGATTAGCGAGCTGCCAAAATGGCTTCGCAATCTGGATGACCACCTGGGGCCGAGAGAGTTTGCGATTGCCAAAGACTTGATCTCTGAGATTGAGTCACGGCTTGCTTTTTTAACTGAAGTAGGCCTTGGCTACCTAGCACTTGATCGCGCTGCCCCAACACTATCTGGCGGTGAGGCCCAACGCATCCGGCTTGCAGCCCAACTCGGATCCAATCTACAGGGCGTCTGCTACATCCTGGATGAGCCCACCATCGGCCTGCATCCGCGAGATAACCAGGCACTGCTGCGGCTACTGACTCAGCTAAAAGAAAAGGGCAACACACTGGTCGTAGTTGAGCATGATGAAGACACCATCCGACTTGCCGATCATGTGATTGATATTGGTCCCGGCGCAGGCGCCCGCGGCGGGGCACTGATTGCCCAAGGAAAACAAAGCGATCTGGAGCGATCCAAAGAATCCATCACGGGCCGCTATCTTCGCGAACCGCTAACCCATCCCGCAAGCCCTTCGCGGGCAAAAAGTAAAGAATTTTTATCGGTCCACAAAGCGCGACTCCATAATCTTCAGTCGGTCAATGCCGAAGTGCCGCTGCATCGACTCACTGTCATCACTGGCGTCTCTGGCTCGGGAAAATCGAGCCTGGCAAGAGATGTATTGCTCGCCAATCTCAGCACGGCCTGCCGGACCGAGCGTGTGAAAGGATCAAAGTCGGGTCATAAAAAAGGTGGTGTGCAATGGCGAGGCTGCGACGCCATCTCGGGCTGGGAATCGATCGACCGGGTGTTGGAGGTGGATCAGACACCCATCGGCAAGACCCCCCGATCCACACCAGCAACCTATATCGGCTTTTGGGACACCATTCGCAAGCTGCTTACCGAGAGCGAAGAGGCCCGCATGCGTGGTTGGAAAGCCAATCGGTTTTCATTTAATACCGGAGACGGCCGCTGCAGCCTCTGTGAGGGCCAGGGATGGCAAAAAGTTGAGATGAATTTTCTGCCTGATGTTCGCGTACTCTGCGACAGCTGCGGCGGGACCCGCTTTAATCTTGAGACCCGTTCAGTTTTATGGCGCGGCGCCAATGTGGCGGATATCTTGGCAATGAATGTCGATGCTGCGGTGAGTTTTTTTGAGAACCATCCCCTGGTACAGCGGCCTTTAAAGCTCTTGCAAGATGTGGGTCTGGGCTATCTCACACTCGGCCAGCCTAGCCCCACGCTTTCAGGGGGCGAAGCGCAGCGAATCAAACTCGTGACCGAGCTGGTGAAGGCTTCTACCAATACGGGCAAGACCTCAAGCCACACGCTTTATGTGCTGGATGAGCCCACCGTGGGCCTGCATACGGCGGATATCGAAAAATTGATTCATGTACTCCATCGGCTGGTCGATGCCGGTAACACGGTGGTGGTGATCGAACACCAGCTCGACATCTGGGCGCAGGCCGACTGGATCATTGACCTGGGGCCCGAGGGCGGAGCGGGTGGCGGCAAGATTGTCGGCCAAGGCACA
>RFRK01000012.1 GCA_009924525.1 Betaproteobacteria bacterium | reverse complement strand
CGTGGCGGACAGATTGATGTCGTAGTTGAAGTTTTAGGTCCAGTTTTGTCGCAGGTGCAGGCCAGGGCTGTGCGTGTTCTTGCCGTAGCTGGTGAGCGCCGGTCAATTGTGCTTCCCGACGTGCCGACCGCCCGTGAGAGTGGGGTAGCGGGATTCATCGCATCGTCCTGGAATGGTTTGGCCGCCCCAGCGAAGACGCCCACCGTATTAATTGAGCGCCTGAATCGGGATATTGCGACAGCGCTTGAGACTCCCGAGGTAAGGAAAAAGCTTCAGGAGTTAAATGTCGAGGCCCGTGCAAGCACTCCGCAGCAGACAGCGCAACTGCTGGTGAGTGATATCAAGCGCTGGAGTGATGTAGTGCGGTCTGCGAATATTCCTCGTCAGTGATCACTTAAATCGATTCATTTGATTGTCATGCCGAACTCAGCCCTATTTCGGTTGACCGCAATCTCGTCTATGGCCACGCGGCAGATTCTGGGCGAGCTGGCTGGGCAGTGTGCTTCGCATCTGAATTGCCAGCTGGTAGTCGAATCGCTGGGTGGTGTTGAGGCAGCAAAAAGAGTGCGCGCAGGCGAGCGGTTTGACTTGGTCTTCCTTGCTGATGATGCGCTGTCAAGTCTCGAAACAGATGGGCACCTACTTCCCGGCAGCCGACGCCCGCTGATGCGCAGTGAGGTGGTGCTTGCGGTGTCCAAAGGCAACCCAAAGCCGACCATCAACACTGAGGCAGCTTTCAGGACAGTGGTTTGTGCAGCCGAGAGTATTGGCTACTCTACGGGCCCGAGCGGCGCCGCGCTCTTGGCCCTGTTTGAGCGTTGGGGCCTGCTGGTGGAATTAAAGTCGCGGCTGGTCTTGGCGCCGGCGGGTGTGCCAGTAGCGCAGCTTGTCACTGAGGGCAGGGCGGCAATCGGTTTTCAGCAGCGTTCGGAATTTTTAGGGCACTCAGGCATTGAGGTACTCGGCTCTCTGCCGGAGTCAGCTGCAATCGAGACTATTTTTTCCGGTGCTCTTGGCCAAGGCCACAGCGACGATGCGCGAATTGCCAAGGCGCAGCAAATATTGGAGTTTATTGCCTCAGAACAGGCGGCCAACGTGATCTGCGACTATGGAATGAGCCCTGTTACTTCTTCGTATCACTGAGATCCACCATGAGCCTTCAGCAGCCAATTGTTATTGATATCCACGGCCACTACACAACAGCGCCCAAAGCGTTAGAGGACTGGAGAAATCGCCAGATCGCAGGCATCAAAGATCCTACCGTGATGCCGAAGGCTTCTGAGCTTCGTATCAGCGATGACGCGCTTCGGGAGTCAATTGAAACCAATCAGCTGGCAAAGATGCGCGAGCGCGGCTCGGATCTCACTATCTTTAGCCCGCGGGCGAGCTTCATGGCGCATCATATTGGTGATTTCAATGTGTCCTCCACATGGGCAACCATCTGTAACGAACTCTGTTACCGAGTATCGCAGCTCTTTCCGGACCATTTTATAGGCGCGGCCATGCTGCCGCAGTCACCTGGCGTCGATCCAAAGACCTGCATTCCCGAGATTGAGCGTTGTATCAAAGAGTTTGGCATGGTCGGCATTAATCTAAATCCTGATCCCTCTGGCGGCCACTGGAATAGCCCGCCGCTGACCGATCGTCACTGGTATCCCATTTATGAAAAGATGGTCGAGCTTGATATCCCCGCGATGATTCATGTCTCTACGAGCTGCAATGCCTGCTTTCATACGACTGGTGCCCATTACATCAATGCCGATACAACTGCTGTAATGCAGCTTATCCAAGGCGATCTGTTTAAAGATTTTCCGACACTAAAATTCGTGATTCCACATGGCGGCGGGGCGGCGCCTTATCATTGGGGCCGTTATCGGGGGCTGGCACAAGAGTTAAAAAAACCGTTGCTTCTTGAACATTTATTAAAAAATATCTTTTTTGATACCTGTGTCTACCATCAGCCCGGGATTAATCTTCTCACTGAAGTGATTCCGGTGGATAACATTCTCTTTGCCTCAGAAATGATTGGTGCAGTGCGAGGAATAGACCCTGAGACTGGCCACTATTTCGATGACACTAAGCGCTACGTTTTGGCTACCCCCCACTTAAATGCCGAGCAGCGCTATAAAGTATTCGAAGCAAACGCCCGACGTGTCTATCCTCGGTTGGATACAGCCCTGAAATTGAAAGGACTCTGAGATGTTTGAGCTAGGCGTGGTGTATCGAAATATCGTGCGTACAGACCGGCATATCGCAGATGCGTTCGGTCCACTGGGCTCTGCAACTGTTCACGAAGCGATGGGCCGGGTTGGGCTGCTTGCCCCCTATATGCGCCCCATTCAGCGCGGCGCGCAGGTCTCTGGAAGCGCAGTCACCGTTTTGCTGCATCCGGGAGATAACTGGATGATGCATGTAGTCGCTGAACAGATTCAGCCGGGGGATATCGTGGTTGCTGCAATAACGGCAGAATGCACTGATGGCTATTTCGGAGATTTACTGGCCACAAGCTTTCAGGCTAGGGGCGCCCGGGCATTAGTGATTGATGCGGGTGTGCGTGATATCAAGACACTCAATGAAATGGCGTTTCCGGTCTGGAGCAAGGCGGTCTCCAGCAAAGGCTGTATTAAGGAAACCCTTGGCTCGGTCAATATCCCAGTGGTCTGCGCAGGCATGCTTATTCATCCTGGTGATGTGATCGTTGCCGATGACGACGGAATCGTCTGCGTGCCTCGGGCAAGGGCTTCGGAAACGCTGAAGGCTGCCCTTGCGCGAGAGGCCAACGAGGGAGAAAAACGAGAAAAGCTCGCCAGCGGCGTACTCGGGCTGGATATGTACAGTATGCGGGAGCCGCTCGCAAAAAAGGGCCTGAAATACATCGATTAGACCGTTTATGAACGCTCCAACGACAGGTGATTTTGTAAAAACAGCGGGATGGCTGGATTGGTTTTCCGGCCCATCGAAGCCGCAATTCAAGCTGCCACCGGGAACGGTTGATGCGCACTGCCATGTCTTTGGGCCAGGGAGCCATTTTCCGTATGCGCCCGAGCGCAAGTACACGCCCTGTGATGCCTCAAAAGATCAGCTTTTTGCCCTTAGGGATCACCTGGGCGTGTCACGTAATGTCATTGTGCAGGCCACCTGTCATGGCGCAGACAATCGTGCGATGGTGGATGCACTTTTGCACAGCAGTGGGCGTGCCCGGGGGGTTGCGACGGTTCGTCGCAGCATCGCTGACTCTGAGATTCAAGCGATGCACGATGCTGGCGTAAGGGGTGTGCGATTTAATTTTGTAAAACGACTTGTTGATTTCACACCGAAGGATGAGCTGCTGGAAATTGCTGGGCGGATTGCCAAATGGAATTGGCATGTAGTCATTTATTTCGAGGCTGTGGATCTGCCTGAGCTTTGGGATTTTTTCACGGCGCTCCCCACTACGGTGGTGGTGGACCACATGGGCCGGCCCGATGTCAGACAGCCTGTAGAGGGTGCGCAATTCAGTCTATTTTTAAAATTGATGCGCGAGCACACGAATGTCTGGAGCAAGGTCAGCTGTCCAGAGCGGCTCTCCGTGTTAGGACCACCGGCGCTAAATGGCGAGATCTGCGCTTATCAAGATGTCGTACCGTTCGCACTTCGGGTCATTAATGAATTTCCCGATCGCGTGCTTTGGGGTACGGATTGGCCCCACCCGAATCTCAAAGATCATATGCCCGATGATGGCCTGCTCGTGGACTTTATTCCGCAAATTGCCCCGACTGTTGAATTACAGAGAAAGCTTCTGGTCGATAACCCTATGCGGCTTTATTGGCCCGAGGAGCAATAAGCCGTGGCATTGAATAAGCCGTATCTCAATATTCCGGGCACTACGATTTTCGATGCGGATCAGTCGCGCAAAGGCTACTGGTTAAATCAGTTCTGCATGTCTTTGATGAAGCCAGATAACCGGGTCCGATTTAAAGCAGATGAACGCTCCTATTTGAATGAATGGCCCATGACAGAGGAACAGAAACAGGCGGTGCTGGCGCGTGATCTGAATTGGTGTATCCGGCTGGGCGGGAATATTTATTTCCTTGCCAAAATTGGGGCGACGGATGGCCTCAGTTTTCAGCAGATGGCCTCAAGCATGACGGGCATGAGCGAGCAGGAATATCGAGAGATGATGGTCCGTGGCGGCCGCTCCCCGGAGGGCAACCGAATTCTCGGAGAAGATGGTGATGCCCAGCCCCATCGTCAGCCTCAGGGCAGCGGCGGTCAATCAAAGGACTCCAAAGGCGCTTAAATGTCACGAATTACCGCCTCGGTCTATACATCCCATGTGCCTGCAATCGGCGCAGCAATTGATCATGGAAAAACTGAAGACGATTATTGGAAGCCTGTATTTGCCGGCTACAGTTTTTCGAAGCAGTGGATTCAGGCACAGCGGCCCGATGTCATTTTTCTGGTCTATAACGACCACGCTACCGCCTTTTCGCTGGAGCTGATTCCTACTTTCGCGCTTGGCCTGGCCGCAGAATTTTCGCCTGCCGATGAGGGCTATGGTCCAAGGCCTGTGCCGATCGTGCAGGGCCATCCGGAGCTGGCTTCTCATATTGCGCAGTCGGTAATTCAGGATGATTTCGATCTCACCTTAGTCAATAAGATGGATGTAGACCACGGCCTAACAGTGCCGCTTTCTCTGATGTTTGGCCAGCCAACAGCCTGGCCTTGTCGGGTGATTCCGTTTGCGGTCAATGTCGTACAGTATCCCGTTCCATCAGGCAGACGTTGCTTCATGCTGGGCCAAGCCATTCGTAAGGCGATTGAGTCCTTTGATGAAGACCTCAATGTTCAGATCTGGGGCACAGGGGGTATGAGCCATCAACTTCAGGGCGCTCGGGCGGGGCTTATTAATGCAGCTTGGGATAACCGGTTTCTGGATCGTTTGATTGAGGATCCATCTGGACTGTCTCAGATGCCACATATCGAATATGTCCGCGAGGCCGGTTCAGAGGGCATTGAGCTGGTGATGTGGCTGATTGCCCGCGGTGCGATGGCCGATGTGGCAGGAGGAAAAAAACCTATCGTGCGGCATCGATTTTTCCATGTGCCCGCATCGAATACAGCAGTGGGCCATCTCATTTTGGAGAATGCAAGCAAATGAGCAAACTTATTGGTATCGCCCTGGCAGGCCCTGGCGCTTTTGGGCAAAAGCATCTGGATGCTTTAAAAAACATCCCCGACGTAAAGGTTATTTCTTTGGTTGGGCGAAACCTGGATCAGGCGCGAGAGATCGCGTCAAAGTATGGTGTGACACACGTCACGCAGGAGCTTTCGGAGGCGCTGGCGCGGCCAGATGTTGATGCTGTGATTCTCTGTACCCCTACCCAGATGCACGCCGATCAGGCGATGCAGTGCCTTCGGGCGGGTAAGCATGTTCAGGTGGAGATTCCCATGGCCGACTCTTGGGTCGATGCGCAGGCGCTAACGCGTCTGCAAAGGCAGAGCGGTCAGGTAGCAATGGTGGGTCATACCCGACGCTTTAATCCAAGCCATCAGTGGATCCGGCAGAAGATTGCAAGCGGTCAATACAACATCCAACAAATGGACGTACAGACTTATTTCTTTCGACGTACCAATATGAATGCTCTCGGCCAGCCCCGCAGCTGGACAGATCATCTCTTATGGCATCACGCAGCTCACACCGTCGATCTCTTTGCCTATCAGACAGGTTCTCCCATCATCAAGGCCAATGCGATACAGGGGCCAGTTCATTCCGGGCTGGGTATCGCGATGGACATGTCGATTCAGCTCAAGGCGGCTAATGGTGCGATCTGCACGCTGTCGCTGTCCTTTAACAATGAGGGCCCGCTGGGCACTTTTTTCCGTTATATCGGCGACACGGGAACTTATATCGCCCGCTACGACGACCTCTTCAATGGAAAAGAGGAGAAAATCGATGTTTCGAGAATTGATGTCTCAATGAATGGAATAGAACTGCAGGATCGGGAATTCGTTGCTGCGATTCGGGAGGGCCGAGAGCCTAACGCCTCAGTGCATCAGGTGCTTGACTGCTATCGAGTGCTTGGCGAACTCGAGCAGCAGCTGCTCAGTTAATTAAGTCTGCTGAGCTTACAAAGTGAAACTGCACTCGCGGTGAGTCCTGGCCATTTCCCTTCTGTAAAACTCGAGCAGGAAAGTCATCCATTTTCAATTCAACACGCGTATCTTTCGAAAAAGTCCTATCCCAACGGGGCAGCAGTTCGCGCAGGTAGAGATGATCGTTTTCGATCGACTTAATAATTCCAGTGGTTTCGAGCAGGTTGAGCTTCGGCCACTGTTCGCCTCCGGGCCGGCCGTAGTTCACGATCTCCATAAACCACTGAAAGTCTCGATAGAAAGGATCGGTCTCACTGATCGTTTTTCCATTGGAATAGACGGCGTCCATCACATAAGTAATCTGCAGCTCTTTTTGAGACCGTTTTGCGGATTGTTCAATCAGATCATGGGCTGAGCGCGAAAGGCAAAGCTCCATATGGCCACCGGCGAGAATCAGGTGTTTTACATCGACAGAAAAATCGACCTCACCATCAACTGACCGAACCCAATAGCTGGGCTCACAGTCATCCATAATTAAATAGCGTGCTGGGCTATCGTCTACCAAGTAAATCACCGGGATTTTCTTTTCTTTCGCGTATTGAATGGTAGCGTCTAGTCCGTATTTGGTTGAATATCTTGGATCGTAAAGCGCGCTGGCATGGGTCACGATCAACGCGCTATCGGCACGTAATTCCAGCTGTTGAGACGGAGTCGGTGTAGGGGTTGAGCAGGCCGCGTAGGAAAACGTCGTCGAAGCCAGGAGTCCAATACTGGCAAAAAGTACAGAGTAATACAGACATCGGGCGCTACGAAACACGGTGTCGATTAAGTGCAGATGCAATCCATATTGATAGAGAGATTAGTGCAAGAGCCGCTACCCAGAAAAGTGGAGCAAACCCGAACTGATCCACTGTCCATCCCGCTGCGATAATGCCGATCGATTGTCCAAAGAATAAGAAACATGCAAAAAGTGAGACTGCCGTGCCTCGCGAGGCTGGCGTCATTTGTGTTGCCTGTGTTTGTAGCGTGTTATGCAGCATGTAAAGCCCCAGGCCGATTGCAAAAACCGCAATCGCGGGAATGATCCAAAACCCTGGGGCCAGGAGGGTGAGAAAGGCCACGCAGAGCAAAATCCCCCCGCCGAGCACAAGGCCCGCCTCACCCAGCCGTTTCAATAAGCGGCCGGCAGTGCTGGCGTAGAGCAGGCCGCCTAACCCAAAGCTCGCCATGAGCAGGCCAGCCTCGGTGAGCGAGAAATCCCGTTCAAAATGAAGATATGAGGGGATAAAGACCAGCGCGCCATAGAGAAAACATCCCTCAATACCCACCACCAGCAAAATAAAGCGAGACCAAGGTGCCGAGAAGACATTGCGAAAATGCGTTAATGCGCCCACATGCTGCGTGGAATGAGGCTGCTCTACTGATGTCTTTAATTGACCGCTAGCTCGTAACTGCAGCCAACAAACAAAATAAAGTGCTGCAGTGAGAAAAAAACCAGCCCGCCAGTTCCCGAGGTCTGCACAGATGCCGCCAATGATTTGGCCACCAATTACACCGCCGAGCACTCCGTAGAGAAATCGAGCGAGGGTGGTTTGTCGATCTGCATATAAGACTGTTTCGCCAATCCAGGCCATTGCCAGCGGCACGATCCCTGCGGTGGTTGCACCTGCAATCGCCCTCCAGAATACGATGGTGTCGAATTGCTCAGAAAGCCCCACGGCACAGTTGGCCAGCACCGATAAGAGCACCGCCCAGCCCAGGGTTTTGAGCTTACCGAATCGATCCGCTAGCGGACCAAACACAAATTGACTGATGCCATAGGCAATTGCAAAGGCACTCGCGATTTGCGCAGCCTCACCCGTGAGGATGCCAAATTCATCTGAAATCGCGGGCAAGAGGGGATCCGCGAGTCGCATTGCCGTCATGCTACAAAAGGCAGCAAGCGTGACGCCCAGAATACTATGTGTCGACCCGCGAGCCGTCATGCAAGGGCCTTCGCCAATGATTTTGGTTGATTCAATCTAACGCTAGTCTTTTCGTGCGGAGAGATACCGCACCCCGCTTGGGCCATAGCGCTCCCAATGGGGCTGGTTTTTTTGAAGATGGAACATATCACCAGCCCGATAGTGCTGGCATTCGTGGGCATCTCCGATCTCAATCTCACCATCGAGAATCAGTGCCTTTGCCTCGAAGGGATGCTCGTGAAGATTAAGAAATCCTTCTGGCTCGCGGCAGACCTCGACAGGGTCTGCAAAGCCTTCCATCCGGGCCATTGCAATAAAAGCTTCGGGGCTCATGGCCCGATTTTACACACCCAGGACTTGTATCGGATCGGCCTGGCGGATTGAAATCACAGCGCTTTGGTGTTGAAATGCTTGAAAACTAAAAGAAAAGAAGGGGGAGTGTCATGCCAGGTCTGCTGCCGAATGTCGATCCTGATGGACTACTGGAATTCTCAGTCGTCTATACCGATCGTGCCTTAAATCATATGTCCAAGCGCTTTCAGCGTGTGGTCTGCGACATCTCATCGATGCTCAAACAGGTCTATGGTGCGCACTCAGCAGTTTTGGTACCGGGCAGCGGTACTTTCGGCATGGAGGCTGTCGCCCGACAATTTGCCGGTGGCAAGAAGGTCGTTATCTTGCGCAATGGCTGGTTTAGCTATCGCTGGAGCCAGATTATTGAAATGGGCGCGATTACGAATCAGCCGATTGTATTAAAGGCGAGGCAGACCGGCGCAGGTGCGCAGTCCCCCTGGATTCCGCATCCGATTGAAGAAGTTGAAGCAAGTATCTTGCGGGAGCGTCCTGCTGTTGTATTTGCTCCCCATGTTGAGACTTCGGCCGGAATGCTCCTTCCGGATCATTATCTGAGCCGGGTTGCAGCTGCCACCCATCAGGCTGGCGGATTGTTTGTTTTAGATTGCATTGCGTCCGGGGCGATGTGGGTCGATATGCGAGCCACTGGGGTTGATGTTTTGATCTCAGCGCCGCAAAAGGGGTGGAGTGGGTCGCCCTGCTGCGCCATGGTGATGTTAAGTGAGCGCGCACGGGCAGCAATCGACCAGACCGTGAGTTCCAGCTATGCCTGTGATCTAAAAAAGTGGCTGCAGGTAGTAGAAACTTATGAGTCAGGCTCTCATGTCTATCACACCACGATGCCGACTGATGCGCTGATCCGACTCAGGGATGTAATGCAAGAGACTCGTGACTGTGGTTTTGAGCAGACCCGACAACAGCAGGAGAACCTTGGCAGGCTTGCCCGCCAGTTGATCGAGGGCTATGGATACCCCAGTGTTGCAGCTGAGGGATTTAAAGCACCTTGTGTTGTGGTCAGCTACACCACTGATCCAGAGATTCAATCCGGTAGAAAATTTGCAGCACTTGGCCTACAGACGGCCTCGGGTGTCCCGTTACAGTGCGATGAGACGAGCGATTTCAGGAGCTGGCGGGTGGGCTTATTTGGCCTGGAAAAACTTCAGAATTCTGATCGCACCTTAGGACATTTGCGACTAGCCCTCGGCAAGCTCTCGTGACGCCCTGGGCTGGCTGCGGGCCGATTCGAGCTGGTGAAGCGTGATCTTTCGGACTTCAAGCTGACTAACCTCGATATGGGCCTTAATCAGCATACGCGCCTGGTCAGCCCGCTGATTTAGGATCGCGCGAAGTATTTTGGCGTGCTCATCATAAGTTGTATCGATTCTTGGGCAACGTGTGAAATCTAAGCGCCGAATTACCCGAATTTTTTCGGTGATTTCTCGATGGGTTCTGGCGATTGCAGGATTTCCGGCAGCCTCAACAATTGCACAATGAAACGCCTCATCAAGTTGGCTTACTTGTTGAGCTTCCGATAGTCGTTTTGCCTTGGGCGTAAGCCAGACCTCACTTAAGGCCTGAAGTTGAGGGTTTGATTTTGGTAAAACACCCGGCGAGCGGCCATCGCAAAGCCGTTGAATCGCATCGGTTTCAATGAGAATCCGAAAGTCATACAGGGCATCAAACTGTGCAAAATCAAGGGGCAACACCCGCCAACCATTACGAAATAAAACCTCTACAAAGCCCTCTTGCTGAAGTCGAAAAAGCGCTTGACGAATGGGTGTGCGAGAGACATTAAGCTGCTCTGATAGCTGAGATTCGGTAAAGCGGTCTCCAGGAATTAACAGAAAATTATTCAGTGCATCCTTGATCTGCTGGTAAGCATCTTCACTTAGTAAAGAGCGGGCACTCTCAGGAGCTGAATGGGAGATCATTTACGGACTTCGCGTTGGAAAATTTCTAAGCTCTTCTTTTTAGTTGCTATAAAGCTGGCCTCAGAGAGGGTTGCGGTTGTCCTGGGGCGTGGATCATCGTAGGAGAGTATATCGGCGATCGAGGTTGGGCGCTTGGTCAGCAGCAGGATCTGGTCGGCAAGATAGACCGCTTCTTCGAGATCGTGGGAGACCAGCATCATCGTGGTCTGGGTTTTGATGAAGACCTCTTGGAGCTTTTCTCGAATGAACAGTGTCATCTCAAAATCTAGAGCGGAAAATGGCTCATCCAGAAAGAGCACTTCCGGATTTGGAGCAAGAGCACGCATGATCGACGCAGTCTGCTGCTGGCCCCCGGAGAGTTCATAGGGATACCGATTGAGATCAAATTTCACATCGAAAGAGTCAACCAACTCTTCAACGCGACGGTCGACCTCCGCCTTGGACTTGCCCATCAGTTTTAAGGGATAGGCGATATTGTCAATCGTTCTCCACCACGGGAAAAGCGCCTCGCGGTAGTTTTGAAAAACGTATCCAATGGTCGTGTCTTTTAATGATTTTCCATCAAAAAGTATCTCTCCGGCATCGATTGGGATAAGGCCCGAAATCATGTTGATGAGGGTCGACTTACCACAGCCGTTTGGACCAAAAATAGAAACAATTTTTCCCTTGGGAATATCGAGATCGAAATTCTCGTATAGCGGCCAGCCCGCAAAGTACTTTGTAAGGCCTCTGATGGTGATGTGGGTGCCGAGCGGCCCAGGTCGAAAATGCCGCTGTGGGACATCCACCATCATTGGCGCATTAATGACTTGGGTCATCTTCCGCTCCAGTGGACAATTTTTCTCTCAATCGCAAGAAATGCGACATTTAGCGCATAGCCTAGGATTCCCGCGGACATAATCGCGGCGTACATCATTTTCGTATTCATGACCTGCTGGGCGTTGATAATTTTGTGCCCCAGTCCGCTTTCCGAACCGATGAACATCTCGGCAACAACGACAATCACCAACGCCATGGATACCGCCGAGCGAAGGCCGACAAACGATGCCTGTAAGCTTTCCCAGATCAGAACATCTTTAAAGATCTGCCAGCGGGATGCCCCCATCACCTTGGCGGCCGCAATGCGCTGTTTGCGCGCATTAATGACGCCATAGGCACAGTTAAAGACCACTAAAAGCCAGGCCCCAAAGCAGGCGATAGCAATCTTATTGATATCGGAAGTACCAAAAATTAGTAAAAACAGCGGAATAAGCGCCGAGGCAGGCGTAGAACGGAAAAAGTCGATTACAAACTCAACGCTGCGATAGGCCCGTTCATTGCTGCCTAAGGCGATGCCCAGCGGCATGCCTAATACCACCGCAATACCAAAGGCGACGAGTGTCCGATACAGAGTGACCCAGAAATCAAATAGCAGTGGCCCACCAAGCATTCCCGAGACCAGGGCGACAATCGTGTCGGCGGGTGGTGGCAATAAGATTGCTTTGATCAGTCCGAACCGAACAACAATATCCCAGATGAGAACCAGGATTACAGGCCCAACGATCGGAAGAAATTTAGCAAGATCCGCCGTTTTGCGTGGGGCTGATGCCCCCTCGGTCCGGGTATCGGACCAAGGGGTCTGGGCGTTAGTGCTGACGCCTTCGTTGGACATAACTAGCCTTTGTAAAGAATGCTGTCGATCAAGATGCGCTTGCTGAAGATGCCGCGATCTGAGAACAGGTCAAAAAACTTCTGGAAGGCTGCAATATCCGAGGCCTTAAATTCAGTGGAGAACATGTAATCGGCCATGGGCACCTCATTGGTGAGCGCGCCTTCAATTGCGGTGTACCCCTTCAGGAAGGGCCGCGCCTCGGCGGGTTTGTTTTTCACTAGGTCGACGCCGCGTCGATAAGCGGCGATATATCGACGTGTGACCTCTGGATTTTTCTGGATGAACTCTGAGGTCAAACTCGCGGATCCCCCATGCCAGGGTGCCATCGGATCGCCGAGGATATATTTTGCAATCACCCCGACTTCCAGATTGCGGGTCGTTCCATTCAGGCGGCCCACCGTTCCGGTAGGCTCAAGCGTGTAGCAGGCATCCACTTGGCCCGCAGCAATGGCAGCCACATGCTGCGCAATCGGCAGTTCAATGATTTGATTATTTTTCGATCCAGCACGCTCAAGGACTGCGCGGGTGAGCGTCACGTTTTGTACGCCTGGACCACAGCCGACTTTTTTGCCGGAGAGGTCACCCACCGACTTCAGCGGACTATCTTTGGCTACGATGAACTGATCCAATACAAATTTCGCATTGGTCGGGTTGGTGCAGAAAATCTTTAAAAGCCCCGGCTGGGCCAGCTCGGCTATTCCGAGTGCCGCTGAAGCCGTGCCGTTGGAGCTGCCCTCTAGCCGCCCGGCAAGCATGGCCTCTGCAACCTGCTGCGGGCTCGCAAAGCGGACTGCCTCAACATCGAGCCCCGCTTCTTTGAAAAACCCCCGCTCGACTGCGGCAAAAAACGGAAGACCTGAAGCCACCGGCCAATAACCAACCCGTATCTTTGGGCCAGCTTGAGCTTTTACAAGTGCCGGACTCGCAAGCGTTACGGCAGCGGCGGCACCCGCTTTAAGTACTGTGCGTCGCTGGCTTGAAGCGACTGGCTCGGAACCCATGCCAAGTTGTGGGGACTTCTTCGCGTTTTTCATGATGCTCTCCTTGAGGTGGGGGGTAGATAAATTGATATCGAAGCGATTAGGCTGTCGAGACTTGTGATTCAATCGCGGCCAGATATGGGCGCCAGCCGCCAAATTCGCTGATGTCCCGGGCGCCTGAAAGGCCCGACGGTTCGCACAGAAAGCCTTGGATAAGCTCGCCCTCACGGGTCTCGATCTGTCCGATACCAAGGGGCCGCGGGATCATGGCCACAAAGCCTCCGTACTCAGTCATCGGCATTTGCCAGATTTCGATCTCGATTGGCGTACCAGCATCTTCAACGCGGATGAGTCCTGGTTTGGCAGGCTGCGTATTTGCAAGCGCGTAAAGCCGATAGGCTGAAGATGTCGTGGTGGCTTTAATCAGTGTGGCTCCACGCTCAATCAGCTGACTATTCAAGGGCATACCGCTTAAATGTGCTCCGACGACTGCGACCTTGACTATGGAAGCGTTTTTTGTGTTTGGCCGCGAGGGCAACTCGAGCGGGTTGAGCCCCCCTGGCGAACGCTGTGTGCTGGCGAGCTTTGATTGCTCGTAGCGCAAGGCGAGAGAGGCGAGTTGCCAGTCGCTGGCAGCAGGCCCAATGAAAGTGATCCCAAAAGGTAGCTGATCGGTCCGAATGCTTGAGGGAATCGAGATCGCTGCGTAATCCAGCAGATTCACAAAGTTGGTGTAATAGCCGAGTCGGCGATTCAGCTCAATCGGATCCCGCAACATCTCATCGATGCGATAAATCGTGGGCGCGGTGGGTACGAGCAGTACATCAATCGACTCCCACATTGTTGCGGCCTGCTGAGCCAGCTGTCGCAGTCGTGTCTGGGCCCGAAAAACCTCAGTGCCCGACATATTCAAACCGGGCGCCAATAGGGCTTTGACTGGCTCAATCACAGCTTGTGGCTGTTCTTTGAAAAATGACTCAAGCACTTCTAGCCGCTCTGCAAGAAGGGCGCTGCCATAAAGCAGCTCGGCTGCATCCGCAAGCGGCTGGTAATTGATCGTGACCGGGATGCCGCCAAGGTTCCGGCAGTGGTCGATGGCTTTTTCAAACTCTGCTTTTGCCTGTTGATCGCCAAACCACTCGAGATGATCCGGGACGCCGAATCGAAACTCTTTTGGCAGCGGTATCGATTTCAGCGGCAGATCGCGGGAATAAGGGTCCTGTCTATCCGGACCCAGCGCAGCGAGCAGCACCCGCCATGCGGTCCGCACATCACGGGTAAAAATCGAGACAGCATCAGCGCTTCGGGCGGCGGGCAGAACACCATGTGTGCTGATCAGGCCCTTGGTGGGTTTGAGGCCTACGATGTGGTTAAGCCCCGCAGGGACACGGCCGGACCCCGCTGTATCGGTGCCCAGTGAGAAGTCCACCTGACCACTTGCGACCACATAGGCTGAACCCGAGCTTGAACCTCCGCTGACATAGTCGGGATTGACCGCATTCGGCACCGGACCAAAAGGGGAGCGTGTGCCGTTTAGCCCGCAGGCGAACTGATCCAGATTTGTTTTTCCGCACAGCGCTGCGCCGGCGCTGAGGAGCTTTTCAACAACGGTCGCATGTGCTGAAGGTGTAAACGCGAATTCGGGGCAGGCCGCAGTCGTGGGGATTCCTGCGACATCGATGTTGTCCTTCACGGCAAATCGTAGGCCGGCGAGACTCCCGGAGGACTGCTTCACCAGGGGCTGGTCGAAGTGTTCAATCCAGGCGTTGTCTGCGGATACAGAGGGATGGCGGGCGTTCATCGGGATCCTTATTTGTATACAAGAAAGTATGCAAATAGCGTGCCATCGTGAACCGTGGTCAGAAATCAGGGGTTTGGCGCTTGCTAGAACCCCGTTTGACGGCCCCGGCCGCGTCCAATGTCACCAAAACGGGAATCTACGCACCACAATATCAATGCGATGCACCGACATGGGGAATGACGCCCCTAGAGATATTTGCTAGAGAAATCCTTGATTCCGACGGTCTTAAACCAATCGATATCCCAGGGCTCGTTGATCAGCCCATCATCCCGCACCCACTGATAGATCTCAGCGGCGTGGCGCTCGCCAGAAAGAGCACTGACTTGAACACTCATGCGCTGGTAGTGTTCGCCTTCGAATTGATCCAGGCGTGCGATTTCATCAGTTGACAATCCAAGCCAGAGAATACCGCGGACCTGATCGCCACTTGCGGGAACTGCTGCAGGAAATGACTCTTTGTCGACACGGACCCGCTTCCAGTCGTTTAGAGTCGCCTCGATCGATTGCGGGCATCGGCCCACAACCCGCTGAAAAACAAAGGACAGCATGAGTGACCCGTAGGTAAAAACGTTGATGCGGCCAACAGCCCTGTCCTGATCCACACTAGTCTCCTTTTAATGTCCCATTTAGCAAAAGCCGTGCCGGTCGGATGGCACGGTAAGTGCTTAGGTAGTGCCGGGAGAATCAAACTATGGCAAGCCTTCTTCGTTCAGCAGTCGCTACTGCTGTGAAACGTCCGCCAAGTGTGGACGAAGTAATGGGACTCGAGCCCCGCGGGGAGTCCATGCCGCTCGCCCACTATCGGAAGTTCTGGTCATGGCTTTCCGGCCAGTCCCCAGAGGCCATGGAGCGCGCCCGGGCTGAGGCGGATCTGTTTTTTCGCCGGGTGGGTATTACGTTTAACGTCTACGGTGATGAGCAGGGCACCGAGCGGCTCATTCCCTTTGATCTGATTCCCAGAATCTTGCCGTCCTTCGAGTGGCAGATGCTCGATCGGGGCCTGCGCCAGCGTGTTACTGCATTGAATCGCTTTATTCGTGACATCTACCATGGCCAAGAGATTCTTCGAGCCAAGGTGATCCCCAGTGAGCTGGTCTTACAAAACTCACAGTATCGGGCTGAAATGCAGGGGATCAATGTTCCTCGGGATATCTACGCCCACATCAGCGGGATCGATATCGTTCGGGCAGGAAAGGGCGAGTTTTACGTGCTTGAGGATAATTTGCGCGTACCGTCTGGGGTCTCGTACATGATCGAAGACCGCAAGGCGATGATGCGGCTTTTCCCTGAGCTCTTTGCGCTGCATCGTGTCGCTCCTGTAGAGCACTATCCCGAT
This sequence comes from Betaproteobacteria bacterium, assembly GCA_009924525.1. Lineage (GTDB taxonomy): Bacteria > Pseudomonadota > Gammaproteobacteria > Burkholderiales > Burkholderiaceae_A > Lacustribacter. The sequence goes on along the minus strand of RFRK01000012.1, from coordinate 6,966 downwards.
ATGCTGCTCAAGCATCTGCGATCGGTAGCACCTGGGGGCATCAGCGAGCCCACCGTAGCGGTGCTCACACCAGGCAGCTATAACTCTGCCTACTTTGAACATGCCTTTTTGGCGCAGCAGATGGGAGTTGAGTTAGTCGAGGGCCAGGACCTTTTTGTCTCAGAGCAGCGGGTTTACATGAAGACGACGCGCGGGCCGCAGCGTGTCGACGTGCTGTATCGAAGAATCGATGATGATTTTCTTGATCCACAGGTATTTCTCCCGAATTCAACCCTGGGGGTAGATGGCTTGATGCAAGCCCTGCGGGCTGGCCGCGTGACCATTTGCAATGCGCCGGGCACCGGCGTAGCGGATGACAAATCGATTTACCCCTATGTGCCCGATATGATTCGGTTTTACCTTGGAGAGGAGCCGCTGCTGGCCAATGTCCCAACCTACCTCTGCCGTAAGCCTGATGACCTGGCCTACGTGGTAGATCATCTTGAAGAGTTGGTAGTGAAGGAGACCCATGGCGCGGGTGGCTACGGCATGTTGGTGGGGCCCTGCGCCTCGCGGGCCGACATTGAGAAATTTAGAGGTTTGCTGGCACGAAACCCTGAGCGTTACATCGCGCAGCCGCAGCCGACTCTGGCGCTCTCAACATGCCCAACCTTTGTAGCGAACGGGGTAGCACCCCGGCATATCGATCTTCGGCCCTTTGTGCTCTCAGGCGAAGAAATGTCGATTGTTCCTGGCGGACTGACCCGTGTGGCGCTCCGCGAGGGCTCCCTGGTTGTAAATTCTTCGCAGGGCGGCGGCACAAAAGATACCTGGGTTCTTCAAGACTCCCTGTAGGCCATGCTAAGCCGCACAGCCGACAGCCTTTTTTGGATGGCCCGATACATTGAGCGGGCCGAAAATACTGCGCGGCAGTTAGACGTTCAGCGTCAGGCTGTGCTGCTGCCGAGTGCCTTCGTTGTTCAAAACGCGACCTATGAACAGCTGCTTCTTGAACTCGTCTCGGACCCGAATAATCCCTCGAGCATTCGCAATAGCATCTCTGCTGCCCGTGAGAACTGTCGGATCGCGCGCAATTCGGTCAATACCGATGTCTGGGAAACCGTCAATGCGACCTGGCTCGAATTACAGTCTTTGTTGTCCCAAACCGCATGGCATAAAGATCCGGGGGAGTTCTTCGAGTGGGTCAAAACCCGCTCCCACTTATTTCGTGGGGTCGCCATCGGCACGATGCTCAAAGATGAAGCCTTCCATTTCATGCGGCTCGGCACCTTTATCGAGCGGGCTGACAGCACAGCCCGCATCCTGGATTCAAAGTTTGATTTCAACCCTGCAGAGTTCACAGACAGTGTCTCAGCAGAAACAAATAGCGATCAGCGGATGGACTACTACTATTGGGCCTCGATCCTGCGGGCGGTGTCGGCCTTCGATATCTACCGCCGTGTGTATCGGGATGTGGTGTCTTCACGGCGTGTGGCGGAGCTCTTGATTCAACGGCCCGATATGCCCCGGTCGCTTTTGGCCTGTCTTAATGAGGTCTGTATCAATCTCGATGCGGTGGGCGATCGGGGCAACGAGTCGCAGCGCTTGGCCGGAAAGCTGCGGGCGGATCTTCAGTTTTTACGAATCGATGCAGAGTTTGAGCGGGAAATCCACAGCTTTTTGCAGCGTTTTCTCGAGCAGATATATTATCTCGGCATTTGTATCAGCAGCGAGTATCTCGGACACCAGCGGCAGCAGTCGGCCGCCTGAGCACAAGGACGGTCTATGACTTATTGCGTGGGAATGCGTTTGAATTCGGGGCTGGTGTTTCTTTCAGATAGCCGATCGAATGCGGGGGTCGATCACATTTCAACGGTTCGGAAGATGACCGTCTTTGAGCGGCGTGGGGATCGGGTTCTTATTCTCATGTGCGCTGGCAATTTAGCGGTAACGCAGGCGGTTGCCCAGCTGCTGTCCGAGCCCTCTCGGGCTGAGAATCTCTGGACAGTGCCATCTGTGGCCAAGGGTGCCGAGCTCGTCGGCGAAGGAATTCGGGAGATTTATCGCCGTGATGGCAGCTCAATGCAGCAGTTCGGCCTGGACTTTAACTGTAGCTTCATCCTCGGCGGGCAGATTCGGGGAGAGGACTGCCGTCTTTTCAATATCTATTCAGCAGGCAACTTTATCGAGGCCCATGCCGAGAGCCCTTATTTTCAGATCGGAGAATTCAAATACGGTAAGCCCATTGTCGACCGGGTGATTACACCGGAGACTCCGCTGGATGTCGCTGCAAAATGCGCTCTCATCTCCATGGATTCCACCTTACGATCAAATATCTCGGTGGGTATGCCGTTAGATCTTTTAGTCTACGAGCGGGATTCGTTTCAGGTCTCGAAATACGCAACCATCACTGCCGATAACCATTACTTCAATTCGATACGCAGTTTTTGGGGGCAGGAACTTCGTAAAACTTTCAATCAGATCGCCAATCCCGACTGGGAATCAATGCCGACTAATGAGTCCTGGCCGGTATTTGAGAAGCAGATCCGAAGTCAGGATCAGTAGCTTTCTGCCTAAAGCTCCGGGTGCACAAGTTCGGAGCACTTTGGCACCAAAGGGTGCATACGCGCTACTTCTGTGCATTCAACCCCTCGCGACAGTAGCGGGATTCGATTAAAACGGACCGATCGTAGCTGGCACGCTTGTTGCTCCCAATGGTGATGGATGTAGTTCACCCTCCTATCACCTCTTCTTACTCGGAGCTCGGCATGCAATCGAATCGTAGAAAGTTTCTCTCAAAAGGCGCTGTTGCAGGCGTAGCAGGCGCATCAACCCTTGGCTTTCCGATGATCGCCAAAGCGCAGCAGACATTTAATTGGAAGATGACCAGCGCCTACGGGAAGGGTTCCCCGTTTTACATGGAAGGCCCTGGCAGTGCGACTGACCTCGCACGGCGCATCAATGAGATGTCCAATGGCCGCCTGCGAATCCAAGTGTTTGGGGCAGGGGAGTTGATTCCCGCCTTCGAAGGATTCGATGCGGTTCGCGCAGGAACGGTAGAGATGAATCATGCGAACAGCTACTTCTGGACTGGAAAAACCTTCGCCGCCCAATATTTCACAGCCGTGCCGTTTGGCCTGAATTTTCAGGGTATGAATGGTTGGCTTTACGACGGAGGTGGACTGGGCTTATGGCACGAGGTCTACGATCCCTTTGGAATGATTGCTTTTCCCTGTGGCAACACAGGGGTGCAGATGACGGGCTGGTTTAAAAAAGAGATTAAGACAGTAAAAGATTTAGAAGGCCTGAAGATGCGCATACCTGGTCTTGCGGGCAAGGTTTATGCAAACCTGGGTGTTGATGTGAAAGTGCTTCCGGGCGGCGAGATCTTCCCAGCACTTGAGCGCGGCGTAATCGATGCGGCTGAATTCGTTGGCCCGTTTCAGGATCGTCGTCTTGGTCTGCATAAGGCGGCAAAGTTCTACTACACCACGGGCTGGCATGAAACAGCGACCGTCTCCGAGCTGCTCATCAATAAAGCGGCCTGGGCGAAGCTGCCCAAAGACCTTCAGGCGATTGTCGAAAATGCCTGTGCGGCTTGTAACGTAATCAGCGAAGGCTGGTGTCAGCGCAATAATGCCGAGGCGATGGAAGACTTGATCAAAAACCAAAAGGTAGTGGCCCGGCCGCTTCCCGACCCGGTGATCAAGGCGCTCCGAGATGAGACCCGCAAGGTGCTCGCAGAGAATATCGCTAAGGATCCTTTAACCAAGAAAGTTCACGATTCTTATATGGCATTTAAAGCAAAGTTTGACTCTTGGTCAGGCTACAGCGAACTGCCGTATCACACCAAGATTCGCGGCTAAAAATCCATCTAAAGGGAGGGGGAGCGATGCAAAAGTCCATCGCGGGGATCGTTGCGCGTATTGAGTGGGTAGTTGATCGAATCGGGCAAGCAGCGTCGCTGCTTGCCCTGGTCATTATCGTGCTGATGGCCTGTAATGTGCTGCTGCGCTACTCGCTAAGCCTAGGCACCGTTTGGGCCCAAGAGCTGGAGTGGCATTTGTTGGCCGCGCTGATTCTCTTTGGCATGAGTTATGCGCTGTTGCGTGGCGATAATGTCCGTGTCGATATTTTTTACTCAAAATACAGTGCGCAGACAAAACGTTGGGTTGACATTGCGTCGGCCGTACTGACCATGGTGATTGCAGTCATCATGATTACGCTCTCGTGGAAGTACGTGGGACAGTCTTATGCCATCGCCGAAAAGTCGCCTGATCCGGGCGGTATTCCCATGCGATGGCTGCTGAAGTCGCTGTTACCGCTGGGCTATGGGCTTTTGCTCCTTCAGTCATTTGGAGCACTCCTGAAGCTTTGGTTTCTAGACAGAGATTCGGGGCAGGAGGCTGCAAATGCCTAGCTTTGAGATTCTTGCCATCCTGATGTTGGTGGCGTTTTTTGGCATGCTCATGATCGGCATTCCAGTGGCGATTAGTATCGCTACGGTAGGGTTTGTTTTTGGTGGAATTGGTTTCGGTACAACACTTTTCAATTTAATCCCTGCGCGTTTATTTGGTGTTGTCACTGGCTATCAATGGCTCGCGATTCCATTATTTGTTTTTATGGGGGTCATGCTCGAAAAGTCACGTCTAGCCAATGATCTTCTCGATGTGATGGGCCATCTTGCAGGTGGTGTTCGTGGGGGCATGGGCGTCGGAATTATTCTTTTTGGTGTGCTAATGGGCGCGACGACCGGAATCGTGGGTGCCACAGTGATCACCCTGGGGCTGTTGACGCTGCCGACCTTGATTCGTAGGGGCTACAACAAGTCAATCGCATGCGGCGCCATCTGCGCGTCGGGAACGCTTGGCCAAATCATTCCACCTAGCCTGATTCTGATTTTGCTCTCGGACATCATGCAGCAGTCCGTCGGAACTCTATTTGCAGCGGCCGTTGGGCCGGGTCTGCTTTTGGCTGGCGTGTATATCGTATTTCTGCTGCTGCTGGGCTGGGCGAAGCCCGATCTAATGCCAGCAATGCCGCAAGAGGAGCGTGATGAAGTGTCACGCCGAGAGCTCTTCATCCGATTCTGGAAGGTGGCGGTGCCGCCAATTTTGCTGGTGGTTGCAGTATTGGGCTCGATTATTGGGGGCGTTGCTGCGCCCACCGAGGCAGCCTGCATGGGAGCACTAGGCTCCGCACTAATCACGTTGATATCAAAGCGCCTCTCCTGGGTGGTACTGCGGGATGTCGCCCGCGAAACCACCAAGATCACCGCAGTGATGATGTTCATTCTTATGATGGCACAGGTTTTTGCGTTGGCGTTTCGTGGCCTTCATGGCGAAGACCTAATCACCAAGATGTTCGAGTTTCTTCCCGGCGGCGTTAATTCTGATATCTGGTTCATGATGCTGATTATTTTCATTCTTGGATTTTTTATTGAATGGATCGAGATCAGCTACATTGCTGTGCCACTCTTTCTGCCGGTATTGATGGCGCAGGGGGTGGACCCGATCTGGCTTGCGATGCTCATCACAGTCAATCTTCAGTCTTCGTTTCTCACCCCGCCATTCGGATGGGCCTTGTTTTACCTTAAGGGCGTTGCACCGCCCGGGGTGACCATTGCAGATATTTATAAGGGAGTAGTACCCTTTGTGCTGATGCAGGCAATCGCCCTGGTGATCGTGTTTCTTTATCCGCAGATCGCGCTGTGGCTGCCTAAGGCGATTGGGTGGTAGGTTTTCGAAGCAGGGATACATTCCAGAAATCTCTAACCCGCACGAATTTATAAAAAGGATTAACCAAGGTGGCATTTTCTGCGCTGGGACTTCGGGGAATGGCGGTAGCGCCACATTCACTTGCGGCTGAGTCGGCAATTGATGTGCTGCGCGAAGGGGGTAATGCACTCGAGGCAATGATTTCTGCGGCGGCAACGATCGCAGTGGTCTACCCCCATATGAACTCGATCGGCGGCGATGGGTTTTGGGTCATTAATGGGCCAGGCGGCCAGGTTGGGGGCATCGATGCGAGCGGCGCAAGCGGACTGAAAGCGACTAAAAATTGGTTTCTCGATCGCGGCATTGTCGACAAGATTCCGTTTCGCGGTGGTGTTGCGGCCTTAACTGTCGCCGGGACAATCTCAGGCTGGGGAGCAGCCCATCAGCTCTCGCGCCGGCATCTGGGCGGCCGATTACCGCTGTCGCGATTACTCGCCGATGCGATCTTTTTGGCGCAGCAGGGCAGCCCCGTCACGGCCAGTCAGGCGGCGAGCACGAAGGCCAAGCTCACTGAACTGAGAGACATTCCGGGATTTGCGGAGACGTTTTTAGTCAACGGCCAGCCGCCCGAGGCCGGCACGTTATTTAAGCAGCCGCGCCTTGCAGCAACGCTTCAGCGTATTGCTAAAGAGGGCACCGATACGTTCTATCGGGGTAAGTTATCCAAGCTGATGGCACAAGAGCTTTCGAAGGTGGGCAGCCCCTTGACTGCGATGGATCTTAATCGGCATCAGGCTCAGCTGGTGGACCCACTCACTACAATGATACGCACTCGATCTGCCCGTGCAGGTCGGCAGGCACAGCTTTTTAACATGGTGCCGCCGTCTCAGGGGGTCTTATCGCTCATGATCCTTGGCATCATGGATCGGCTCAAGGGCTGGAATCATGGCCCCGAGTCGGCCGAGTTTATCCACGCGCAGGTCGAGGCTACAAAAGCTGCATTTCGAATTCGCGACGCCCACCTTACGGACCGGGCGTTTATGAAGCGCTCTCCAGGGTCACTGCTAGAGCCCGCATTTTTAGACCAACTCGCTGCCGAGATTTCGATGCAGCGCGCAGCACCCTGGGGCAGCAAGTCCAAGCCAGGAGATACGATCTGGATGGGGGTGATTGATGCTCAGGGAATAGCGGTCTCATTTATTCAAAGCATCTATCATGAGTTTGGTTCTGGGATCGTGCTGCCAGAGTCTGGTGTGAACTGGCAAAACCG
>RFRK01000110.1 GCA_009924525.1 Betaproteobacteria bacterium | reverse complement strand
GGGGCCCGACATCATTGCCCTGTCGATTGAGCGTGGTGGGATCATGGATCGCAAAAAAGACGTCCAGCAATTGGTCGTACTGGATGACTGCCGGATCGAATTCGATACGAACCACCTCGGCATGACCAGTGCTTTTGTCACAGACCTGCTCATAACTTGGGCTCGCCAAATGGCCGCCCATATAGCCTGACCGTACGCTCGACACGCCGCGCAGGTCCTGGAAAACAGCCTCTAGGCACCAGAAGCACCCGCCCCCAAAAATTGCTGTCTGCTGCTGTGTCATCACCGCCCCTTGTCTTAGTGAGATTTCAGATTCTGAATGGACTCGCATCCAATTTCACGTATCCTCAGACCTGTGTGCCGCGCGACCCTGCGCCGAAACACACATGCCAATATCCTTATAAATGTGAGTCTGCCATGATGTCGCCAGCCGCACCCATCAAGCTCCAGATGCCGATTCCCCGCCGCGCACCCCGTGCGCTGCAGGTGCTGATTGGCTGTCTGGTGGTGGCTGCAGCGCTTTGCTCACATCCTGTAATGGCCCAGACCCCGCCGGCCGCAGCAGCCGCGTCTGCCGAGGTGGTCTCACCGATCATCACGCCAGCGGCCTTAAAGGCCCTGATCGACAAAAAGGCCAACCTCCGGATTCTCGATATCCGAGAGCTGATGCAGGGCGATGGCAAGACGCCGAACTACGATGCAGGCCATATCCCTGGCGCGATCGCCGCGCCTTACTCCTCGATTCGCGGGCCAGAAAAAAATCCGGGTCGGGTGCCCTCCGATCAAGAGCTCACTCAGCTATTTCGAAAATGGGAGATCGATGCTCAGGCCCATATCATCATCGCTCCAGTGGGATCGGATGCCAGCGATTTCGGTGGTGCCGCCCGCCTGTTCTGGACGCTTCGTCTTGCGGGTTTAAAGCGCATCTCAATTCTCGAGGGTGGCTTGGGTGCCTGGGGCGCGCTGGGCTATCCCATTGAAACCACCAAGAACACACCCGCCGCCAGCAGCATCTCGGTGAAGCTGGATCGTACGCAAATCGCAACCACCAGCGAGATCGCCGGGCTGATTCGCAATCGCACATCCGGGAAGAAATTTCTGCTTTCCGATTCACGGCCGGAGGATTACTTTCTTGGAGAAGATAAGCATCCAGCGTCGCCGAGAGCCGGCACACTGCCCGGCGCGAAAAATCATGACCACGAGGAATGGTTTCAGCTCAATACCAGCAAACTCTTGCCACGCGATCAGCTCGAATCAATTGCCAAAAACGCAGGCCTGATCGGAGACCAAGACGTCATCACCTTTTGTAATACCGGCCACTGGAGTGCAACCACCTGGTTTGTGCTCACACAACTCCTTGGGCAAAGCAATATTAAGCTCTATCCAGAGTCCACAGTATCTTGGTCAAAAAGCAGAAACCCCATGGATAACGAGCCCTCTCGGGCCACAGTCTTAAAGCAGCAGCTGAAAGACTCTGTCGATAATTTGAAGCGATAGCGCGATCCTCTATCCGATGCAACGACTGCTGCTTATTCTCCCGGCACTCTTTGCATGGATGGCGATCACCTGGCTTGCCGGAATTCGCACGGGTTTGCTGCTGCTGCTCGGCCTAGGATTCGGCGCCGCACTCAGTGGGGCCCGCTTTGGATTCACAACCGGATGGCGGACCTTGCTTCAAGACCGCGACCCCTGGGGCATGACTGGCCAGATGCTGCTGCTGTCGTTATGCGCCCTGCTGGCCTTTCCGCTACTGGATCATGCGAGCGAAGAAATCGTAGGCGCTTTAGCGCCCATCACCTGGAGTCTTGTCTTGGGTGCACTGGTCTTTGGGTTTGCCATGCAGCTCGCCGACGGCTGTGGCTCGGGCACGCTCTATAAAGCCGGGGCCTCTTCACCCACTTCTTGGGCGGTGCTCCCCGCTTTTATTGTTGGCAGTTTCTTCGGAGCCTCTCATCTGCCGGCATGGACTGAGCTGGGTGGGCCAATCGATATCCTTGGTAATTCTCAGCCCGCCGAACCAATTGATTTGATTGCACGCATGGGGCTGCCCACTGCGCTCATGATGACAATTGGCCTGTGTGCGCTGATTGCGCTGATGAGCATCGCCGTCACCGCCCGGCAGCGGCGGACACGCGGTGAGTCCTTACCACCGATTCCCAAGCGCTGGCTCTGGGGCGCAGTCGCAATCGCTTTGGTGTACGGCGCGCATCTTATTGTTGCTGGTCAACCCTGGGGGATTGTTTATGGCCTGGGGCTCTGGGGTGCAAAGATCGCGAGTGCTGTCGGTGTCGACTTAAGTCAGGATGCATTCTGGGGCGCAGCGCCACATGCCGAACGACTCCTCGAACCGATCTTATGGGATGTCACTTCAGTGACCAATATCGGACTGCTCTACGGTGCACTGATCGCTGATCGATGGAATTTAAAATCCTTTCAAAAACCGCGCTGGCCTAATGCGTCTGCACTGGTGATCAGCATTGCGGCGGGCCTAGTCATGGGCTATAGCTCACGACTCGCATTTGGCTGCAATGTTGGCGGCTACCTTGGAGGCATCGCCTCCGCCAGCTTGCACGGCTGGGTCTGGTTTGCCTGTGCATTTCTTGGCTCAATGTTCGGCGTGCGCGCTCGGGCTAAGGCAGGTATCGCATGAGCCGCGGCGTCATTATTTTTTGGCTTCTGGCAGTGGCATGCATTGCACTTGATCTTCAGCACTCGCCATATGGCTATCGGGTCGAACCCCCCGCCCTTGCGCTTGGCAGTGGTGAGGTGGCAAACGGTGGCCACTGCTCTGGCCGATAAGGAAAATCTGAGATGTCTATTCTTTCGATTCTGATGAAGTCCGATAAAGATGAGCCTTCTTCGGCGCTACGATCTGACTGTAGCTTATGCGTACCCGAAAAAGAGGTGGTGATTTGGCGCGGCGCCTTCTGGCGGCTAATCGATGCCGGAGACACTAGCATTCCTGGCTATCTGCGTTTAATTGTGAATCGACACATCACCGAATTGTCATGGCTTGCCAAGCCAGAGCGTGAGCAGCTTTTTAGCCTGCTACAGGTCATTGATGAATCCATGCGCCAGGAACTTAAGCCCACCAAGATCAACATTGCCAGTCTTGGCAATCAGGTGCCGCACATGCATTGGCATATCATCCCCCGCTGGCATGATGATCCCTACTTTCCGCAGTCGCTTTGGTCCACTGCCCAGCGCGACACAGTCAGTCCAGAACAAGATGCACGGCATCAGGCTGCCCAACGACTCTTTGCAAAACTTCCTAAGCTTTGTGCTAAAGCGGTGTACTAGCGCGTCATGCTCGACTATCGGGCGGCGCAGGCCCGCATCAAACGATCTGCCACCGCCTCCCAGCCAGCATCGGATGGCGGTGACTCAATCAACAAGACATCGGCACCTGCTTTGTCGGCATCATGAAGGCAGCAATACAGTACCCGGGCATAGCCCTCCGGGTCCTCCGGCATGGGCCAGATCTCAACTCCTGCAACGGGCGTTAAGACAGCCGATCGCCACAGACCAATAACACGCTGGCCAGGCTGCTTTTCAATAATCTTTTTAGCCGCCTCGGCGAGTTCTTCGGGGGGCACGAGTTGTGCAATTGCGCGGGGCGCGTAGTGAGACTGCAGGCTGCCGGAAACGCGGGGCACCGTGGTATCGGAGCCGGATGTCACACGCAAGGTGGACGCAGATAAACCCAGCACAGCGGCGATTTTCTCGGCAGAAAGCCCCCCTGGCCGAAGTAGCCTGGGTGATGGGCCACTCAGATCGATAATCGTCGACTCCACGCCAACCGCACAGGGACCACCATCTAAGATTCGATCGTCTTCGGTCAGCCACGGCCCGATCCCTGAAAGCACATGGGCGGCCTGTGTGGGGCTGACCGCGCCAAATCGATTGGCTGACGGCGCGGCGATGACGCCACTGCCGCAGGCCGAAAATTTAGTGAGTAAGGCGCGGGCTAAGGGGTGTGATGGCATGCGAATGCCCACCGTATCCTGACCACCGGTGACCAGATCTAAAACACGGTCCGAACGCTTCAGAATGATCGTGAGTGGCCCAGGCCAAAACGCATTGGCTAGGCGATCAGCAGACTCCGGCCAGGATGCACTCAAGGATTTCGCATGATCAAGGTCAGCCACATGCAGAATGACCGGATGATCCGAGGGCCTGCCCTTGGCTTTAAAAATCTGCATCACCGCCTGCGGATTAAATCCATCCCCACCCAGTCCATAGACCGTCTCCGTTGGCAGAGCGACCAGGTGACCATGATTCAGTGCTTGGGCAGCCTCTGCAATCGACTCGGCAGTATCGGTCAAAAGGGCTGCACGCACCGCCGGGCCTTTTTTAGGCAAGGCCGTCTCCAACATCTAGGCCAAGAATATCCGCCACATTTCGAGCACGCGCCAGGGCCTGTGGCAATGTCGATCCCAGGCAAGTGACATGGGCCATTTTGCGGCCAGGCCTTGGATCGGATTTTCCATATAGATGTAAGGCCACATCGCGTTGTGCCCGAACCGCCTGCCAGTCGGGCTCTTGCGGCTGATCAGAAAACTTAAACCAGGCATCCCCCAAGACATTGAGCATCACCGCGGGTGAATTTAATGCCGTGCTGCCTAAGGGCTTCTGGATACAAATTCTGACCTGCTGCTCAAACTGGCTTGTGGCACAGGACTCAATGCTGTGATGGCCGCTGTTGTGCGGCCGCGGCGCCATCTCATTGGCCATTAGGCGTTCGCCCGAAAGAACAAAGAATTCAACGCATAAGACGCCGACATACTCCATCGCCTGTGCAATTCGGCAGGCCGCCTGACGAGCATGCTCTGCCAAGTCATCACTAATCGCAGCGGGTACTCGCGTCACGGCCAAAATGCCATTGCGATGAATATTTTCACCGACTGGAAAAACCGCAATTTCGCCTTGCATATCCCGCGCGACGATCACCGAGATCTCACGCTCAAGCGCAACGCGCTTTTCAAGAACACAAGCGACTGATCCCATCGCTGACCAGGCGGATCTTGCATCCGCCACGCTGTGGACTTTCTGCTGGCCCTTGCCGTCATAGCCCAGGCGGGCTGACTTCAGTATTCCAGGAAATAACG
>RFRK01000109.1 GCA_009924525.1 Betaproteobacteria bacterium | reverse complement strand
AACCCTTTTAACGATAACGGCATCAAGTTTTTCGATGGCCGTGGCGAGAAGCTCTCCGATGCTATTGAGGCCGAGATTGAGGCTGCGATTGATCAGCCGATGCAGTGCGTGGCCTCGGCAGATTTGGGTAAGGTCCGCCGTCTAGATGATGCCTCTGGCCGCTATATTGAGTTCTGTAAAAATACCTTTCCCTCCGGTCTGTCGCTTCGCGGCCACAAGCTGGTGATTGATTGTGCGCATGGGGCGTCGTATCACGTTGCCCCACCCGTCTTTCACGAGCTTGGCGCAGAGATCACGGTGATGGGCCATGAACCAGATGGTTTCAATATTAATTCTGGAGTTGGGGCGACTCATCCGCAGGCGCTTGTGGAGCGCGTGATACGGGAGCAGGCCGATTACGGAATTGCTCTGGATGGCGATGGCGACCGGCTGATCATGGTGGATCGCAGCGGCGCAGTATTCGACGGCGATCAGCTGCTCTATGTGATTGTCAAGGATCGCGTCCGGCATGTCAGCGTTGATGCTGTGCCTGGCGTGGTGGGAACACTCATGACCAATCTCGGCTTTGAGCATGCGATGCATCGGCTGCATATTGATTTTCGTCGTGCAAAAGTCGGCGACCGGTATGTGATGGAGATGCTGAAGGAGACCGGCTGGCTTTTGGGTGGCGAGTCGTCTGGCCATATCCTGTGTTTGGATCAGCACACTACTGGGGATGGGATTGTCAGCGCGTTGCAGGTCTTAGCGGCAACTGTCCGCTTCAATCTGCCTCTGGCCGCACTGGTGAAAGAGTTTGAGCGCTATCCCCAGACCCTGATCAATGTCCCGATGCCTGCCCAAAACGACTGGCAGAAGGCTCCCGGGGTCGCCCAAGCTTGCGCCGAGGCCCAAAAGCGCCTTGCGGAGCAGGGCCGCCTATTGATCCGGCCCTCGGGTACCGAGCCGGTGGTGCGGGTTATGGTCGAGGCCCGGCAGTCCGAGCTCGCGCAATCGACCGCCCAGGCGGTCGCCGACGCGATACGCCGTATCTAAGTCCGGTCCATGTCATCTGTTTGAAATATTGGGTCTCTAGACTCAGGCCTTGGATCAAATTGCGGTCCTTCTTGTTTCGCACAACCTCTTTTTCATAGGAATTTCCACGATGGTCTCCTTTAAGAAATTTCTCACTGCAGCCGCGCTCGCTGTTGGCGTCGCGACTTCTGCCCAGTCAGCCGACATCACGGGTGCTGGTGCGACCTTCCCTTACCCGATCTATGCGAAATGGGCTGAGGAGTACAAAAAAGTTTCTAAGGTTGGACTGAATTACCAATCGATAGGCTCATCCGGCGGCATTCGTCAGATTCGTGCAAAAACCGTAACCTTCGGCGGCACAGATGCGCCTCTTTCTGGTGCTGATCTTGAGAAAGATGGCCTGGTCCAATTCCCGACGGTCTTAGGTGGCGTGGTGCCCATCGTGAATTTGGATGGCTTTAAGCCTGGCGAAATGCGATTGACTGGCCCGGTCCTCGCTGAAATCTTCATGGGATCCATTGCGAAGTGGAATGATCCAAAAATCGCCGCAATTAATCCCGGCAAGAAGCTTCCCGATCAGGCGATTACTGTGGTGCATCGTGCGGATGGCTCAGGCACAACATTCATTTTCACCGACTATCTAAATGAGGTGAGCAAAGCATGGGCAGATAAGGTCGGCAAAGGCGCCGCGGTAAAGTGGCCCGCTGCCAGTTCGGTAGGTGGCAAGGGTAACGAGGGTGTGGCTGCAAACGTTGCCCGGGTGAAGGGCTCTATTGGTTACGTGGAGTTTGCTTACGCCAAAAAGAATAAGATTGCGCACACAACTCTTGAGAATCGAAATGGTATTTTCGTTGAGCCCGATGACACGACCTTTGCTGCTGCAGCGGCGAACGCCGATTGGTTTAGCGTTCCTGGCATGGGGATTTCGTTAGTCAATCAGCGTGGCACCAAAGCCTGGCCCATCACCGGCGCAACATTTGTGCTGATGTACAAAGATCCTGCTGATAAGGCAGCCTCTAATGAGGCCCTGAAGTTCTTTGACTGGTCGTTTAAAAACGGTAAGAAAATGGCCGAGGAATTGGATTACGTGGCCCTGCCCGATAGCTTAACCAAGGCAATTACCGAGAAGGTCTGGAAGCAGATCGCACGCTAGCGTTTGGTGGATTTATGAGAGGCTGGGCGCCCTTCGGCGCCCAGCCACCTCTTGGAGCAGCGACCGAGCCAAAACCTCGGAAAACAGAAAGTCGGAAAGGCCGTTATGAGCGCCTCTGCCTCAGATAGTGGATTACTAGACCAAAAACGCCTCGACGTCGTAAAGCGTCAGCGCCTTCAGGACTTTCTCTTTCATAAAGTCACTCTGAGCTTCTCGCTGCTTGTGCTGGCTGCCTTGGCGGGCATTCTGATCTCACTCATCATCACCGCCTGGCCGGCGTTTAAAAAGTTTGGCCTAGAGTTTATTTGGCGGGTCGAGTGGGACATCATTAACGAAGAATTCGGCGCCGCAATCGCCATTTTTGGAACTTTGGTGAGTTCAGGAATCGCGCTTTTAATCGCAGTCCCGCTGAGCTTCGGAATTGCGCTGTTCCTGACAGAGACCTGCCCAGTCTTGCTGCGCCGGCCCCTTGGCACTGCAGTGGAGCTTCTGGCGGCGGTGCCCTCAATTATTTACGGCATGTTCGGGCTATTTATTTTCGCACCTTTATTTGCCGAGTATGGCCAACCCGCCATGCAGTCAACCTTGGGACAGATGCCGCTGATCGGGCCTCTTTTCGGTGGCGCCATGAATGGCATCGGCATTTTGGCGGCCGGCTTGATTCTTGCGTTCATGATCCTGCCATTTATTGCGGCCGTCATGCGAGATGTATTTGAAATTGTTCCCCCGATTCTTCGGGAATCAGCGTATGGCGTGGGCTGCACCACCTGGGAGGTTGTCCGCTATGTAGTGCTGCCTTACACCCAGCAGGGGGTAATCGGCGGCATCATGCTGGGCCTTGGCCGCGCCCTTGGTGAGACGATGGCGGTTACCTTTGTGATTGGAAACTCCCAGCGAATTAGCAGTTCCTTATTTGCGCCGGGCTCATCAATTGCATCCACGCTTGCCAATGAGTTCGGCGAAGCAGATGACTTCCACCTGTCGACCTTGTTTGCGCTCGGCTTTCTTCTCTTTGTCATCACCTTTGTGGTGCTCGCATTTGCGAAGATCCTCATCATTCGCACAGAACGCGCTAAGGGCGCCAAAACATAGGTACACGGTCACGGGGACCTAAAAAATCATGAACGAGAAGCTTTATCGCCGACGTGTAAGAACCAACTGGATTGGCCTGACGCTGTCCATGGCAGCAATGGCCATCGGACTTTTTGTATTGTTATGGATTTTATTTGTTCTGTTTAAGAACGGTCTGTCATCACTAGATTGGAATATGTTTACTCAGTCTACACCCGCGCCAGGCTCTGAGGGCGGGGGTCTCGCCAATGCAATCGTGGGCAGCCTGATGATTGTGGGCTTAGCAACATTCCTTAGCACGCCGATCGGTATTCTTGCGGGGGTGTATCTGGCCGAATTTGGAGACCGCAGCAAAATTGCTCAGGTCACCCGGTTTGTGACTGACATTATGCTCAGCGCACCATCGATCGTTTTGGGGCTGTTTGTCTATGCATTGATCGTGGCTCAGACCAAGCAGTTCTCGGGATGGGCAGGCACCGTAGCACTGTCATTGATTGCGATTCCTGTCGTGCTGCGCACAACCGAGAACATGCTGCGGCTGGTTCCGGGGAGCTTGAGGGAGGCCGCTTTCGCTCTCGGAGCGCCTCAGTGGAAGGTCACCACCATGGTGACCCTTCGGGCTGCCAAAAGCGGGGTGGTCACGGGAGTGCTGCTGGCCGTAGCCCGGATCAGTGGCGAGACTGCGCCACTGCTGTTTACTGCGCTCAATAATCAGTTTTTCTCGACCGATATGGGTAAGCCCATGGCCAATCTCCCGGTCGTTATTTTCCAGTTTGCGATGAGCCCTTATGACAATTGGGTGCGACTGGCCTGGGGCGGGGCCCTGTTAATTACGTTGACGGTACTTGCACTGAATATCATCGCGCGGGTTTATTTTAGAGATCAGGGTAGTCAACGCTAACCCTCGATAGCGGCATACCTGAGAACGCAGAGAGAGCAGACCATGACAGAAGATAACGCCATAGAATTTAAGACCGCCCTAGAGATTCGAAAGTTAAACTTTTTCTACGGAAAGTTTCAGGGCCTAAAAGACGTTAACCTTGAAATCGCGGAGCGTCGCGTCACAGCATTTATCGGCCCATCGGGCTGCGGTAAATCAACACTGCTGCGTACATTAAATCGAATGTATAGCCTCTACCCGGGCCAGCGCGCAGAGGGTGAGATTAACTTTTATGGCCAGAATATTCTGGATCCCAAGCAGGATCTGAATTTATTACGGGCCCGAATCGGTATGGTTTTTCAGAAACCGACACCGTTTCCTATGTCAATTTATGAAAATATTGCATTTGGGGTGCGGCTTTATGAAAACCTGACTAAGGGCGAGATGGACGCCCGAGTCGAGTGGGCGCTAACCAAGACGGCCCTCTGGGGCGAGGTGAAAGATAAGCTTCAACAGAGTGGCCTGGCACTCTCGGGTGGCCAGCAGCAGCGGCTGTGTATTGCACGCTCGGTTGCGGTGAAGCCCTCAGTAATTCTTCTCGACGAGCCAACTTCGGCTCTAGATCCTATCTCCACAGCCAAGGTGGAAGAACTCGTGCATGAGCTAAAGGCTGATTACACCGTGGCCATCGTTACGCACAACATGCAGCAGGCTGCGCGAGTCTCGGATTTCACGGCCTATATGTACCTCGGTGAGATGGTGGAATTCGGCAAGACCGACGAAATCTTCATCAAACCCAAAAAACAAGAGACCGAGGACTACATCACTGGCCGCTTTGGCTAGGGCCCAGCCACGCTGATATAATTCGGCCCTCCGCCCTCCTCGGGGTGTAGCGCAGTCTGGTAGCGCATCTGCTTTGGGAGCAGAGGGTCGGGAGTTCGAATCTCTCCACCCCGACCAGGTTGCGTTAACCGTTCATCCTGGGGCAAGCCTCGACCACCTGCCGGTAGCTCAGTTGGATAGAGCAACAGCCTTCTAAGCTGTAGGTCGGGGGTTCGATTCCCTCCCGGCAGGCCAGCCCTGTGGGCGGGGAGCCGAACAGCAGCAGTTCAGTGGTGACCGTAGCTCAGTTGGTAGAGTCCCGGATTGTGATTCCGGTCGT
>RFRK01000108.1 GCA_009924525.1 Betaproteobacteria bacterium | reverse complement strand
CCATCTTCGTGCTGCAGGCCCTCCCCGTTCAGCGTGGTCCGGCCTGCGGTGCCGCCGAGCAAAAAGCCGCGGGCCCGCATATCACCGGCTGCCCATGCAAGATCGCCCACCCGCTGCAAACCGAACATGGAGTAATAGATATAAAACGGAATCATGATTCGGTTATTGGTGGAGTAGCTGGTGGCAGCCGCCACCCATGAACTCATACCACCCGCCTCATTGATTCCCTCTTGCAGGATCTGGCCTTTTACATCCTCTCGGTAATACATCACCTGATCACGATCCACGGGCTCATACTTCTGCGGCTCGACCGAGTAAATACCGATCTGGCGAAAGAGTCCCTCCATGCCGAAGGTTCTGGCCTCATCCACCAGAATCGGCACGACACGCGGGCCCAGTTCTTTATCTCGTAGCAGCTGCGTCAGGCATCGAACATA
Organism: Betaproteobacteria bacterium; assembly: GCA_009924525.1. GTDB lineage: Bacteria > Pseudomonadota > Gammaproteobacteria > Burkholderiales > Burkholderiaceae_A > Lacustribacter. Next base: position 4,867 of record RFRK01000108.1, on the reverse strand, counting down.
GGCCTGGGTAGTGGAGATCTCACGGCCCTCGGGGGTGGCCTCCAGGGCAGGAGCGAAGACCTCTAGAGCCGGTACATTTAACTGCTCGTCGGCCTTCATCCGACGAGCCGGCAAATACCCACCCAACGCGGCGCGGCGCTCGTGAAGATATTTCATCTCTGGGGCATCGTCGGCAGGCTTGTAAAACGGGATGTCATGCAGTTTGTCGTCCGGAATAGGAATGCCAAACCGATCCCGGAACTCATGAATGGTCATGTCATCCAGCTTTTTCGTCTGGTGGGCGGTGTTGCGGCCTTCGGCCACCTTGCCCATGCCATAGCCCTTGATCGTCTTCACAAGAATGACAGTGGGCTGACCCTTGTGCTGCGACGCTGCGGAGAACGCCGCATAGATTTTGTGCGGATCATGACCGCCACGGTTTAAGCGCCAGATGTCGTCATCACTCATGCGCGACACCATTTCTAACAGCTTGGGATGCTTGCCAAAGAAATGTTTGCGCACATAGGCACCGTCATTCGCTTTGTAATTTTGATACTCACCATCAACGGTATCCATCATGACCTGCTGCAGAAGGCCCTCTTTGTCTTTTGCCAGCAGCGGATCCCAATATGATCCCCAGATGACCTTAATCACATTCCAGCCCGCACCGCGGAAATCGCTTTCCAACTCCTGAATAATCTTCCCGTTGCCGCGCACCGGCCCATCGAGACGCTGCAGATTGCAGTTCACGACAAACACCAAGTTATCGAGCTTCTCGCGGGCAGCAAGGCCTATCGCGCCCATTGACTCAGGCTCGTCCATCTCGCCATCGCCGCAGAAGGCCCAGACTTTTCGCTCTTCAGTATCTGCAAGACCGCGGGCATGCATGTACTTCAAAAATCGGGCCTGATAAATTGCCATCAGCGGGCCAAGGCCCATCGAGACCGTGGGGAACTGCCAGAAATTCGGCATGAGCTTCGGATGGGGATAGCTTGAGAGCCCTTTGCCATCCACCTCCCGACGAAAGTTATTCAGCTGATCCTCGTTGATGCGGCCTTCGAGATAAGCGCGGGCATAAATGCCGGGCGACGAATGGCCTTGGATAAAAAGCAGATCGTGGCCCTTTGGATGATCGGGGCCTTTCCAGAAATGATTAAAGCCAACGCCCAACATGTTGGCCAGCGATTGAAAGCTGGAGATGTGGCCGCCGAGATCGCCCTCACCACGATTAGCCTTCACGACCATTGCCATCGCGTTCCAGCGCATCCATGAGCGAAGACGCTCTTCATATTCGAGATTGCCGGGGCAGTGCTCTTCGAGTGCAGCCGGAATCGTGTTCACATAGGCCGTGTTTGCCGAAAACGGAACGAAGCCGCCAGTGCGGCGGGTCTTGTCAATCAGCTTTTCAAGGAGAAATTGGGCGCGCTCCGGGCCCTCGCGCTCAATGACCGCCTCAAGTGAGTCCAGCCACTCCCTTGTCTCCACCTCGTCCATGTCGACGCGTTGTGGCTCGGCCATGGTCACCTCCTATCGTTTTTGTTGAGTGTTTGTTGTCAGTCGGATTGTGCGTGGCAGATCTCACTGGCGACAAGTGATTTTTCATTATACGAACTATAATTTCACATTAAGAAATTTTAGGCCGATCCCTCCTGGCTCGCCAGGAACGCTCAAGGTGTGGTCTCATCTGCGACCGAGCCCGGCCAATCGCCCCTAACCCCATGCCCGATAACCAGCAGAGCACCATCCCTGAGGTCCTTGATCCGATCAAGCTCGGGCCGCTGCGTTTCTCGCGATCGATGCGCTGGATTCTGGTCTCCCCTCTGATTGCAGTGGTTGCCCTGGCCATGCTCATGGCCGCCACTATTTGGTATCTGACCGCATCCGAATCCAATCAACAGCAGCAGGCGCTGATTCGAGATGTCAACGCCACCCAACGGCAGATCGGTGAACGACTGCAACGCGCCCAGGACGAAGTAAGCGGGTTCGCCAGTCAACTTCCCGTTAAGCCGGCGGGCCGAGATCTGCAGCGCTTTGCCGAGAACTTTTTTGTCAAACACCCTGAGGTTGTCTTTATTGCCTGGCTCGATCGCGGCTCAACCGTTCGCTTCGTCAGCACCTCGCAAGGCTTACCGACGCAGGGTTTCGATCGGCTAGGCAGTCCGCTCGCCAGGCCGCCCAGCATCACAGCATTCGAGTACGCGATGAGTGCAAAAAAGCCGCACTACTCCAGCCCGATTCGTACCTCGAATGACATCGAGGTCGATCTACATGTGCCCATCATTCGCGATGGCGCTGCGGATGGTGTCGTGGTTGCCACCTACTCCTTGCCTGCGATGCTGCTCACCACCATTCCCAGCGAAATCGGCAGCCGGGTCGCTTTCAGCTTGGTCGGATCTGAAGGCGAGCGGCTCGGACAGACCCGAACGGAGGACACTGCATCCGGCGGGCCCGCCTACGAAGTGCCGCTTGAGCCCATGTCGAAACAGATTCGACTGCGCGGCTTTATTCAGCGACCAGTCAGCACGGTCTATAACGATGTCATCACAACGCTGGTCGTCGGGCTGATTTTGTTTGCGGTTATCAGTCAGATCGTTGTTTGGCGAAATACACGCCGCCGACTCGGCGTGGAGCAAGAACTCGCTGAAGAAACAGCCTTCCGTCGGGCGATGGAAAACTCCATGTCTACCGGTATGCGGGTGATCGATCTGGAGGGCCGCATCAAATACGTTAACCCTGCGTTTTGTCGCATGGTGGGTTTTACTGCGCAAGAACTCACTGGTGCAGGACCACCCTATCCCTACTGGCCGGGTGAGGCACAGGATCAATTGGGCAGAAACCTTGATCGGATGATGGCCGGTGAGAGCCCGCCCTCGGGCCTGCCCATCAATATCATGCGTAAAGATGGCAGCCGGCTGACGGTGCGGATGTACACCTCACCTCTGATCGATCAGAACGGCCAGCAGACAGGATGGATGACTTCAGTTACTGACATCACGGAGCAGACCCGCATCCGACAAGAGCTTGCCCAATCCCAAGAACGCTTCATCACCGTTTTGCAAGCACTCGATACTGCAGTCTCGGTAGCCGCACCCACGCCCACTGGCGAATTGCTCTTTGCGAATCAAGCCTATAAGAAATGGTTTGGGAATTCGATTACCGATGGCCACCGTTACCTCTCTGCTGCCGCGCGAGGACCGTGGGCCGATGTTCGCGAGGTCTACAGCGAGATCGTAGAGCGCTGGTTTGAGGTCCGCATACGAAGCATTCAATGGGTCGATGGCCGTGCGGTTGAGTTGATGGTGGCGACCGATATTACGCAGGAGCGCGCCAATCAGCAGGCCCAGCGTGAGCAACATGAAAAACTCCAGCAGACCGCCCGTCTGGTCACCATGGGTGAGATGGCCTCTTCACTCGCGCATGAGCTGAATCAGCCCCTGACAGCAATCGCCAACTACACCTCGGGAGCCGCATCCCGAATTCGCCTCGCCGAGTCACGTGGCGAGGAGATCCCGAACGAAGATTTGATTGACCTGCTAACCAAGACTGCGCGGCAGGCTGAGCGGGCGGGCCACGTGATTCGGAGAATCCGAGGTTTCGTAAAACGCAGTGACCCGATTCGTCGGCTCACCGATCCGCGCACGATTCTTGCGGACTCCCTCGGGCTTGCGGAAATCGACGCCCGCGAGCAAGGCATTGAGTTGATTCAGAAAATCCCCGATGGTCTGCCGATGCTCAATGTGGACCCGGTGTTGATTGAGCAGGTGCTTGTGAATCTGGTTAAAAATGGCATTGATGCCATGCGGGGCGCGCAGCGGCGAACTCTGGTTATCGAGGTCAGCTTGATCGCCGATCAGATGGCCTTTTCAGTGATTGACCGCGGCCATGGCGTTCCGAGGGCTATCCGCGATAGGCTCTTCGATTCGTTTTACACCACCAAAAACGACGGAATGGGCATGGGCTTAAATATCTGCCGCTCGATCATCGAATCGCACCAGGGCAGACTATGGTTTGAAGACAATCCGGATGGCGGCTGCACATTTCGGTTTACATTACCGGTTCAGGCAGATCTGCCGCCCAAGAACACTACCCCAGAGTCGGAGGCTATGAAGTCATGAGCGTAAATTCCCAAGCCTATCGCACAGCGAATGCGGAGATGGTCTACGTTGTCGATGACGATGAAGCCGTCCGCGACTCGCTCAGATGGTTGCTCGAAGGCCAGGGATTTCGGGTCACCACTTTTGATAGTGCCGAGCGTTTCATGGCCTCGGTCCCCACAGGATTTACCGGCCAGATGGGGGGGTGTCTGATTGCGGATGTTCGCATGCCCGGCATGTCGGGCACGGAACTCCACGATGAGCTGCTACGCAGAGGAATCGCGCTTCCCTTGATTTTTATCACCGGCCACGGCACGGTGCCCATGGCAGTCAGCAGCATGAAAAAGGGTGCGGTCGATTTTCTAGAAAAGCCTTTTAACGATGAGCAACTCTGCATGCTTGTGGCCAATGCATTTCAGCGGGCGCGGGATGAGGGCTCTCGCGGCGTACTCTCCAAGCGGGCCCGCGAGCTACTGGCAAGGCTTACGCCGCGCGAGGAACAGGTGCTGGATCGGATCGTGGCGGGACGTCTAAATAAACAAATCGCTGATGATCTTGATATCAGCATCAAAACGGTAGAGGCCCATCGGGCTAACATCATGGACAAGATTGAGGCCCGAACCATGGCCGATCTAATGAAGACCGCGCTGGCCGCTCGGCAGGAATAAATCTGAGCCTGGATCAGCCAGGCGGTGACGCCGTTCAGGGCGGCTGGACCCCCAGAAAACTGCTAAACTTCGCGGTCTTGCGGCTGTAGCTCAGTTGGATAGAGTACTTGGCTACGAACCAAGGGG
>RFRK01000107.1 GCA_009924525.1 Betaproteobacteria bacterium | reverse complement strand
AAGCGCGAAAAGCAAATTCAGGATGCGGCCAATAAGCTAAAGGAAATGTCCACCAAGCTTGAGCGCGATGCCACGGTTATGCCTGAGTCCGAGCGCCTAAAGCGGCAGCGGGAAGCCGCTGAGCTAGAGCGAGATGTACAGCGTCGGCAGCGGGAATTTCGTGAAGACCTTAATCAACGGCGTAATGAAGAGCTCGCTGCGGTCGTTGAGCGGGCTAATCGCGCGATACGGCAGATTGCCGAGGCGGAAAAGTTCGACATCATTTTTCAAGAAGCGGTCTACGCCTCGGCGCGAATCGACATTACCGACAAAGTGATTCGGGCCCTCAACGCCCCTGCACGCTAGGCCCTTACTGGCCGCATATGGACGCCAGTTCTCAGGCACACGTCACAGCTCAAGAACTGGTAGACCGTTTTGGCGGCCGGATTGACGGAGATCCCTCGATAGGCATTTGGCGGTTCATGAGCTTAGCGACTGCAGAAACAGGTGACGCGTCATTCCTTGCGCATCCCCGATATCAGAAGCAGCTCAATAACACTTCAGCATCGATTATCGTACTCTCTGATGCGCAGCTTGCAAGGGAGCGTGGCCTGACATGCACTCTGGTTGTCACTGACGACCCCTATTTATTTTTCGCCAAAGCCGCATCTTGGCTATCAGCGAGGGCATGCGAAGCTCACCCCCGAGACAAAAGGGTTCACACATCTGCCTGTGTTGACCCATCTGCCCATCTCGGAAGCGGGGTTAGTATCGGTGCCCAAGCTGTCATCGAATCCGGAGTGATAGTTGATGACGAGGTTGAAATTGGCCCTGGCTGCATCATCGGATCCGGGACGCGTATTGGTCGCGGATCCCGGCTTCTTGCGAGGGTAACGATTTGCTCGGGCTCTAGCATCGGCGAACGCGTCTTAATTCAGAGCGGTGCCGTTATTGGTAGCGATGGATTCGGACTCGTCGCGCGTCCTGATCGATCCTGGATGAAAGTTCCCCAGTTAGGGTTCGTTACAATTGGTAATGATGTTGAAATCGGCGCAAATACGACGATTGATCGTGGCACCCTAGATGCGACAATCATCGAAGACGGAGTAAAGCTCGATAACCTCATTCAGATCGCACACAATGTTCGAATCGGGAGGCACACTGCGGTTGCTGCGTGCGTGGGAATTGCGGGCAGTGCTCAGATCGGTGCATATTGCCAAATTGGCGGGGCCGCCGGGATTCTTGGCCACTTAGAGATTCCCGACTTTACAACAATTGGCCCCATGAGTTTAGTGATGTCCAGCATCGATCGCGCCGGTAAATATGTCGGGGTGTATCCTCTTCAAGAGCAGCGAGCATGGGAAAAAAGCGCGGTTCTTGTGCGCCGCTTATCACGTTTTCGCAGGCAATTAAAACAAACAGGGGACCAGGACACATAGCATGATGGATATCCGAGCGATTCTTGATACGTTACCCCATCGTTATCCCTTTCTACTCGTCGATAAAGTTATCGAGCTCGTGCCCGGTGATCGTATCGTTGCTCAGAAGAATGTAACCATTAACGAGCATTTTTTTGTAGGGCATTTTCCTCACTTTCCTGTTATGCCGGGTGTGCTGATTATTGAAGCCTTGGCACAGGCTGCTGGAATTCTTTCTTTCAAGACAATGGGTACCGCATCAAGCCAGGATTCGGTATATTTTTTTGTAGGTATCGACAACTGCCGTTTTAAGCGACCGGTGGTCCCCGGCGATATACTGACGCTTCAAGTCACCATTGAGCGACAGTCCCGACTTCTTTGGAAGTACCGCGGTACAGCATTCGTTGGGGAGCAAATCTCGGCCGAGGCTGATCTGATGTGTGCGCTTCGAGATATACCCGGAGCGTCTTCCTAAATTTGTATCCACCCGATCGTTCACTTTAGTCGTGACTGGCCCTGTCATGCCGTGCCTCGATTGTCCAGCCTCGTGCTGGTATGCGTCCCGCCAGGCCTGAGGGAATAAGGAAATGCGTCTTGTAACGGTGACTGGGGAGGCCTCTGGGGATCTTATTGCCTCGGATGCCTTAGGCCGGTTAAAAAACCGCAGACCTGAAATAGAGCTCGGTGGCATTGGCGGTGACCGACTTGCTAGTCTGGGAATGGATTGCTGGTTTCGAAGCGATGACCTTGCGGTGCGGGGTTATGCTGAAGCCATCTCGAAACTCGTTCATATTTTTGCGGTGCGCCATTGGCTCCTCAGGTATATCGATAAATGGAATCCAGGCGTTTTTCTTGGTGTAGATGCGCCCGATTTCAACTTGGGAGTGGAGGAGCGAGTTAAAGCGCAGGGTATTCGCACGGTGCATTTGATTAGCCCCTCGATTTGGGCCTGGAGACCCGAGCGTATTAGCAAGATTAAACGCGCGGTCGACCATATGCTTTGCATCTTCCCATTTGAGATCAAGGTGTACGAAGGGACTGGAGTCCGAGCAACCTATGTTGGCCACCCCATTGCCGATATGATCCCTATGGAAATTGATCAGTCGGGCGCTCGACAAAAACTCAGTATTTCCGGAACAAGGCCTGTGGTGGCGGTATTACCGGGGTCGCGCCTTGCGGAGTTAAAGTATAACGGACCAGCTTTTTTCGGTGCTGCGGCAGTGCTTGCTCAGGACTGCGAAGTTGTCGTTCCTGCAGCCTCAGGAGCTGTAGCTAGGATGATCGAGCGCCATCCCGACTTTCATGGGGCCAGGGATCGAGGAGTTCGGCTACTGCCCCAACAGGGTTTGCAGCCAGTATCACACCTTGCTTTAGCTTCTTGTGATGTCGCGCTAGTCGCGAGCGGCACAGCCACCCTTGAGGCGGCACTTTTTAAACGACCAATGGTCATTGGCTACCGGGTTCCTTCAGTAACGTACTGGATGATGCGGCGCAAGGCTGTCATCAAAGACATCGGCCTTCCGAATATCTTGCTTGGGCGACGTATTGTTCCTGAGATTACTCAAGAGCAGTTTAAGTGCCAGACGCTCGTCTCCGCAGTCCGCAACTGGCTTACGGATTCTGCCGCCTACCGATCGATTCATGAGCAATTTACCGAGTTGCATCATCAGCTAAGGCTCGACGCTGCCAGCAGGATTGCCGACATCCTAGATTCGGAGCTTGCCCATGCAAGCCGGCGTTGACGAGGCAGGCCGCGGCCCACTGGCTGGACCGGTCTGCGCTGCCGCTGTGATCTTAGGCCAATCCCAAATCGATGGCCTTAAGGATTCGAAGCTGCTCGCGGCAAAGCGTCGGCAGGCCCTTGCCGCCGAAGTAAAGGCAAAGAGTTTAGCCTGGGGGCTGGGCTGGGCTAGTGTCGCTGAGATCGATGAGCATAATATCTTGCGGGCAACATTTTTGGCGATGGCTCGGGCGATGCAAGCGTGTTTGGAGCGGCTTGAAAAAACAAGAGCCTTGCCTGACGATGGGCATGCGATGGGCGGCGCTGGATCCCCCTTGGTACTCGTCGACGGAAATCGATCTCCCGCCGACTATCCTGGCCCCTGGCACTGGCCCTATGCAACGCAAACTATCGTGAAGGGTGATCAAACGGTGGCTTGTATTTCAGCCGCCTCGATTCTTGCGAAGACTGCCCGCGATGCCGAGATGTGTCGACTCGATGCGCAGCATCCACATTACGGCTTTGCCCGCCATGCCGGCTACGGCACTAAGGCCCATCTCCAGGCCCTTGCCTTACATGGCCCCTGCGAGGTCCATCGAAAAAGCTTCTCCCCAATCAAGCAACGCTCCCTTGGGTTTTCTTGAGATGCCAGCGTCAGAGTCCCGCGTAAAGATAATCGCATCACGGCAGAATCCTGGATTTAAGCTGCTGAAATCAATTGTTGGATCATCACGCGCGCGGCGGGAACACCAAGCCGCATGGCTTGAGGGCGATCGGCTTTGTGCTGCATTTTTTAGCTCCGAGTGGCCACAAGCCCCGATTTTGGTCATACGGGATTCACCCCCGGCGGTGCAGATCAGTCAAAGCCTACGCCAGCGCTGCAAAGAAATTTGGTCCCTGGAGCCCAGCCTATATAAAGAGATCACACAGGTCGAGAGTCCGCAAGGATGGGGTGTATTGATACCAAGAATTAGCGCTACCGCATCCGGGCGAGACGGCGATGTGGTGATTCTTGATCGCTTACAAGACCCAGGTAATGTCGGCAGTATTTTGCGTTCATCTGCGGCCGCCGGTGCTCGAGCGGTATGGTGTATCTCTGGCACAGCTGACCCCTGGTCACCCAAGGTCCTGCGTTCGGCGATGGGGGCTCATTTCAGCCTCCAGATTCGTGAAGAGATGACCGTCCAGGAGGTTCTGATCGCTGTGCATAGCGCGCGTCTGCGGCTCTTTGCGACCCGCCTTGGTTCACAAACAGATTCACTTTTTGATGCCGCGCTCGGCTTAGCGCAGCCGGTGGCCTGGATTTTCGGCCAGGAGGGCTCCGGAGTCTCGGCTGACTTGCTGCATCAGGCACGCTGCATCCAGATTCCTCAGCATGCTGAGGTCGAGTCCTTAAATGTTGCCGCGGCTGCTGCGGTCTGTCTATTTGAGTCACGCCGCCAGAAAAACCTCGCTGTACTTTAATCCGGTTCGCTCGATGGCGCTAGCGGCCGAGATTCAGGCTGGTCAGAATTGTTGTTGCGATCTCTTCGATGGATTTGGTCGTTGTTGATAGCCAGGTGATGGATTCGCGACGCATTAAGGCTTCCGCACTACTGACCTCCATACGACAGTTTTCAAGAGCGGCGTATCGGGACCCTGGCCGCCGTTCATTACGAATCTGAGATAACCGATCCGGGTCAATGGTCAGCCCAAAGAGTTTGGGTTTATAAGCAACGATAGTAGAGGGCAGGGCGTCTCGCTCAAAGTCCTCGGGAATGAGCGGGCAATTCGCCACCTTGAGTCCGTGCTGCATGGCTAGGTAGAGGCTGGTCGGCGTTTTGCCGCTTCGCGAGACCCCAATCAGAATCACATCGGCCTCTTCGAGATTGCGTACCGACTGGCCATCATCGTGGGCCAGAGAAAAATTGATCGCTTCAATTCGATTCTTGTAGGCCTCGGTGTCCGTCGCATGATGAAAGCGGCCGATGGTGTGGCTTGACTTTACATGAAGTTCCTGCTCCAGGGGCTCCACGAAAGTCTTAAACATATCGAGATGCAAGGCCCGAACTTGCTTGATGCGCTCGAGAATCGCAGTGTTAACCAAGGTGGAAAAGACAATCGGCCGCTTGCCATCTTCCTGGGCCTGCTGCTCAATGACGCGTACCGCGTCATTGGCCTTTTCAACGGAGTCAATAAACGGAATTCTGCGCAGGCGAAA
>RFRK01000106.1 GCA_009924525.1 Betaproteobacteria bacterium | reverse complement strand
GAAGGGGGCAAGCGGCACGATATTCAAATTGTTGCGATCAATGACCTGGGCGACCCGAACACCAATGCTCATCTCACTCGCTATGACACCGCCCACGGAAAGTTTCCGGGTACGGTAGCAGTTGAAGGGGAGAATATGGTGGTCAATGGCGATCGGATCCGAGTGCTGGCCAATCGTAATCCCGCCGAACTGCCTTGGGGTGAGCTTGGCGTTGATGTTGTGATGGAGTGCACCGGATTTTTTACCAGTAAAGAGAAGGCCTCGGCCCATTTACGGGGCGGCGCAAAGAAAGTCATCATCTCAGCGCCGGGTGGAAAGGATGTGGATGCGACTGTGGTGTTCGGCGTGAACCAGGGCGTGCTGAAGGCCGCCCATACCGTCATTTCAAATGCCTCCTGTACTACCAACTGCCTGGCGCCGGTGGCCAAGGTCTTGCATGAAAAAGTTGGTATCGAGAGCGGACTGATGACCACAATCCATGCCTACACGAATGACCAGGTACTAACCGATGTCTACCACGAAGATCTCCGTCGGGCCCGCTCTGCAACCATGTCGATGATCCCCACAAAAACCGGCGCAGCCGCTGCGGTGGGCCTGGTCTTGCCCGAGCTCAATGGCAAGTTAGATGGTTTTGCAATGCGTGTTCCAACCATCAATGTATCGGTAGTGGACTTGAGTTTTGTTGCAAAAAAAGCCACTAGCGTGGATGAAATTAATGCCATGATGAAGCAGGCGGCGGAAGGTGAATTAAAAGGAGTACTAGGGGTGAATACCGATCCTCTCGTATCGGTGGACTTCAACCACGACCCGCGTTCGAGTATTTTTGATGCTACTCAGACCCGGGTCTCGCCCGATGGCCATCTAGTCAAGATCCTCTCTTGGTATGACAATGAGTGGGGCTTTTCGAACCGGATGCTGGATACCACCGTAGCTCTGATGGCGGCGCGCTAAGTGGAGATGGCTCATGATGCGCGCCTGTAAGTTTTTCTAACCGCTGGATAACTGCCCGAAGGGCCTCACGTGACACTTCCCCGCGCCACCAAGATCGTGGCAACACTTGGACCAGCGAGTTCCTCGCCGGAGATGATTGAAAAACTGATTCAGGCGGGAGTAAACGTAGTCCGCTTGAATTTCTCACACGGTACTGCCGATGATCACCGCAGCCGAGCAGCGCTTGTGCGAGCTGCCGCGGAGCGTTTGGGGGTAGATATTGGGGTATTGGTGGACCTTCAAGGGCCCAAGATTCGCGTGGGGAAGTTCGCCGAAGGCAAGGTCACACTCGCCTCGGGCGCATCCTTTACTTTTGATCTGGATTGCGAACTCGGTGATGCGCAGCGTGTGGGCCTGGACTACAAAGAACTCGTAAACGACGTTGCAGCTGGTGATACCTTGCTCTTAAATGATGGCCAGATGTCAATGCGGGTAGAAAAAGTCACCCCCAGAACTATTACCTGTACTGTGATTGAAGGCGGCGTGCTTTCGGATCGTAAAGGCATCAATCGGCTGGGTGGAGGGCTATCTGCGCCAGCGCTCACCGAAAAAGATATGGCCGATATCCGAGTGGCAGCCGAGCTTGAGGCTGATTTTCTTGCGGTGTCATTTCCAAAAGATGCCGCAGATCTCACATTGGCCCGTCGGCTCATGCAGGCCGCAGGCGGCCGCGCTGCCATCGTAGCGAAGATTGAGCGGGTTGAAGCAATCGATAATCTTCAGGCCATTATCGATGCCGCGGATGCCATCATGGTGGCGCGCGGAGATCTGGCAGTCGAAGTGGGTGATGCCGCAGTACCGGCGTTGCAAAAGCGCATGATTCGTATGGCCCGGGAATCAAATCGTGTCACGATCACTGCAACACAGATGATGGAATCTATGATTCATTCGCCGGTGCCGACCCGCGCTGAGGTCTCTGATGTGGCCAATGCAGTGCTGGATGGCTCCGATGCGGTGATGCTCTCGGCCGAGACGGCAAGCGGCAGCTTTCCAGTGCAGACGGTACAGGCCATGGCCCGTGTCTGCCTGGAGGCTGAGAAGTCAGAACCCATCACGCTGGAGTCAGATTTTCTGGATCGTACTTTCGATCGAGTGGATCAATCGATTGCAATGGCCTCACTATTTACTGCGCGGCACCTTAAGGTGAAGGCGATTGCCTCGCTGACTGAATCGGGGTCCACCGCGCTGTGGATGTCACGACTGAACTCAGGAGTCCCAGTTTATGCACTCACACCGGTTCAGGCGAGTCGTCGCCGCATGGCGCTTTACCGGGATGTGACACCGGTATTTTTTGACTATAACTCTCGCGTGCGCGAGGAAATTCTGCGCGAGGCTGAGCAGCGCCTTGTCGACGAAGGTGTGGTCACGACCAACGATCTTCTCATCATCACAATCGGAGAGCCGATTGGCCAATCGGGCGGCACCAATACGATGAAGATCGTGCGAGTGATCGCAACGCCGCGTGCTGGCAGTAAGGCGGCCCTAAAATCCAAGCCAGTCTTCAGCTAGTTTCAATTTTTATAAAAACGTCTGGGTAAGGAAGGAGAGACGATATGCCCCTGGTATCAATGAGACAGCTGCTCGACCATGCCGCTGAAAACAATTACGGTATTCCTGCATTCAACGTCAATAACCTGGAGCAGGTGCAGGCCATCATGGAGGCTGCAGCTGAGGTCAATGCGCCCGTCATCATGCAGGGCTCAGCGGGCGCACGAAAATATGCAGGCGAGCCTTTCTTAAAACATCTTATCGAGGCAGCAATCGAGGCCTATCCGCATATTCCAATCGTGATGCATCAGGATCATGGCCAAAGCCCCGATGTCTGCAAGGGCGCGATTGGGCTTGGGTTTTCGAGTGTCATGATGGATGGATCGCTGGAGTCAGATGGCAAGACTATTGCGAGTTATGACTACAACGTCTCAGTGACCAAGGCAGTTGTCGAGATGGCACATGCCACTGGTGTCACAGTCGAGGGCGAGCTGGGATGTCTGGGCTCTTTAGAGACCATGCGCGGCGACAAAGAAGACGGCCATGGCACCGAGGCCACGATGACTCGCGATCAGCTGCTGACCGATCCGGAGCAGGCGGCGGATTTTGTAAAACGCACCCAGCTCGATGCACTCGCAATTGCGATTGGTACAAGCCACGGAGCTTATAAATTCACTCGTAAACCCACGGGCGACATTCTGGCCATTGATCGCATCAAAGAGATCAATAAGCGCATTCCAAATACCCATCTGGTGATGCATGGATCCTCATCGGTACCACAAGAAATCCTTGCGGAGATTCGCCGTTATGGAGGCAATATTAAAGAGACTTACGGTGTTCCCGTAGAGGAGATCCAAGAGGCGATCAAATACGGCGTGCGCAAAATTAATATTGATACTGATATTCGGCTTGCGATGACTGCCGCCATTCGCAAGGTCATGGCTGAAGACCCCTCAAAGTTTGATCCCCGTGATTTCTTGAAGCCTGCACGTGCGGCGGCCAAGAGCATTTGTATGGAGCGCTATCAGCAATTCGGCGCGGCAGGTCAGGCCAGCAAGATTAAGCCGGTGCCGCTTTCCGAGATTGCCCAGCGCTATAAGTCGGGTGCCTTGGCCCAGACGGTGCTGTAGATCAAACGAGGCGACTTCTGTGATTCCAGCAAAACTCCAGAGTCAGATTCGATCCTTACCTTTGGTCTCTCGCGGCAAAGTCCGCGATATCTATGCGGTAGGTAAAGACAAGCTGCTCATGGTCGCGACCGACCGGCTCTCTGCGTTCGATGTGATTATGGGCCGGCCGATTCCCGATAAAGGTGTGGTGCTTACACGGCTGTCCGACTTCTGGTTTGCGCGCTTGGCCAAGATTATTCCTAACCATCTCACGGGTATCGATCCTGAGTCGGTAGTCACACAGTCCGAGGTCGAGCAGGTCCGCGGCCGGGCCGTAGTAGTGAAGCGATTAAAGCCTGTGCCTGTTGAGGCAGTAGTACGTGGCTATTTAATTGGCTCAGGATGGAAGGACTATCAACAGACCGGTGCGGTATGTGGCATCAAGCTTCCCAAAAAACTCAAACTGGCGGCACGACTGCCTGCGCCGATCTTTACGCCTGCTCACAAGGCCGAGGCGGGCGCGCATGATGAAAACATCAGCTTTGAGCAGATGGTGCGGCAAATCGGCAGGCCGCTGGCAACAAAAATTCGTGATGTCAGTCTGAAGCTTTATCAAGCTGCAAGCGACTATGCCCTAGAGCGCGGCATCATCATTGCCGATACAAAATTTGAGTTCGGCCTAGATAAAAAAGGCGCACTGCATCTCATGGATGAGGTGCTCACAGCCGATTCATCGCGATTCTGGCCGGCGGATGGCTATGCTGAGGGCATCAGTCCGCCCAGTTTTGATAAGCAGTTTGTTCGCGATTACCTTGAGACCCTGGATTGGGATAAGGCGCCACCCGCCCCGGCGTTGCCTGATCATGTCGTAGAGCGGACAGCGGAAAAATATCGCGAGGCCTTATTTCGCATCGCAGGCGTACGCCTGCCGGTGGTGGGTGTGGTCATGGGATCGCAATCCGATTGGGAGGTCATGCGGCATGCGGTCGCAATTCTCGATCAATTCGGAATACCTCACGAGGCCCGAGTGGTCTCAGCCCATCGCATGCCGGATGCGCTTTATGCCTATGCGGAATCTGCCCAGGCCCGGGGGCTGCGGGGCATCATTGCCGGCGCCGGGGGTGCGGCCCATCTGCCCGGAATGCTTGCAGCGAAAACAACGGTGCCTGTATTCGGGGTTCCGGTGCCATCGAAATATCTGCGTGGAGAAGACTCCCTGTATTCCATTGTGCAGATGCCCAAAGGCATTCCCGTGGCGACATTCGCAATTGGCGAGGCAGGTGCGGCCAATGCGGCCTTGCATCTGATCGCCACGCTGGCAGCACAGGATGAACATCTTCGCAGCCGGCTCGCTGCCTATCGCCGAGACCAGACCCAGGCGGCCCACTCCATGAATGCCTCGCTCGGCCGCACATGATTGGATTGTTGGGCGGGGGTCAGCTGGGACGGATGATGATCCAGGCGGCTCACCGCCTGGGTGAGCAAGTCACCGTACTTGATCCTGACGGCCAGGGCCCCGCAGCGCAGATTGCAGATGCGGTCATCACCCGGGACTACGACGATACGAAAGGCCTCGATCAGCTTGCCCGCACTTGCGCTTCGTTTACCACTGAATTTGAAAATGTTCCTGCCGAGTCATTGCGCTATCTTGCGCGCTTTGGGGCGACCCGGCCTGACGGTCGATGCGTAGCGGTTGCCCAGGACCGTATTGACGAAAAGCGATTCATCGCTGCCTGCGGGGTTGATGTGGTGCCGCACGCAGTGATCACGCGGCTTGAAGATTTTGATGATCTGC
>RFRK01000105.1 GCA_009924525.1 Betaproteobacteria bacterium | reverse complement strand
GGCATCCTGACTGGCCTGGCGATTTTTATTCCTTATATCGGATTTGGCGTAGGACTAGCCCTGGCACTGATCTCAGGGCTGCTGCAGTTTGGGCCCGGTGCTGAATTGCTGATCATTGGATTGATCTATGCAGCGGGGCAGCTGCTGGAGAGTTTTGTACTCACCCCCACGCTGGTGGGACAAAAGATCGGCCTACATCCCGTGGCCGTCGTTTTCGCACTGATGTTTTTTGGCAGCTTATTCGGGTTTTTCGGCGTACTGCTGGCACTTCCCGCTGCCGCCATCACACTTGTAGGCCTGCGCTTTTTGCGCCACGAGGTAGAGAAAAGTCGCTGGTACAGGGGTCAATGAGTCGAACTTGGCGGCACGGAGTGGGCCAGAAGCCGATCAATCCATGCGATGCAGACAGCGGAGACGATAAAGGCCACGTGAATAATCGTCTGCCACAGCATGGCCTTATCCGTCATCGCATCGGCAGAGATAAAGGTCTTCAGCAGGTGAATCGATGAAATGCCAATTATTGCGGTGGCCAGTTTCACCTTCAGAATGTTGGCATTGACATGCGATAGCCACTCGGGCTGATCGGGGTGGCCCTCAAGATCGAGCCGCGAGACAAAGGTCTCATATCCGCCGATGATCACCATAATCAGCAGATTAGAAATCATCACAACATCAATCAGTGAGAGCACCATGAGCATAACAACGGTCTCTTTGCTGACTGCCTGCACGCCCATGGTCTGGGCGGTCTGGGTGAGCGCATTCGAATCCCAAAGCACGGGCACCAGGTGCATCAGCTCCTGAATAAAGAGCACCACGTAAACGCCCTGAGCCACGATCAATCCCAGATATAGGGGCAGCTGCAGCCATCGGCTCGCGAAGATGAGCGCCGGCATGGGCCTTAAGCGGCGGGCGGCGGGCGGGGCTTCTGAGTGTGCGGAGTCGTTTTGCATAGAGTCAGTTTAGCCTATGCGATGCGGGTCCATTGGCCGCCCGCATGGGCTACCGCCTGCTCGTCAAACTCAAACCCAAGCCCTGGTGACTGCCGCAGCACCACACGGCCCTGGCGTAATTCAAGCTGATTGTTAATCAGGCGGCGAAAATTCAAAACCTGATCATCGGTGAAAAACTCTACGAATCGGGCATTCGTGGTAGCGGCCACTAAAGGGGCATGCAAATCATGAAACCAGTGAGGACTGACCGTTACACCGCGGCAGTCTGCATAGGCAGCAATCTTTCTCCACTCAGAAATACCGCCACAGACTGCGGCATCAGCCTGCAAAATCTCGGCGCCACCGCAATCGACCAGCTCACGAAAACGCCAACGTCCGACCTCAATTTCACCGGTGGCCACAGTGATGGATGTTCGTGCGGCAAGCCGTGCATGCAAATCAATTGCATCCGGAGAAAATGGCTCTTCAATCCAATATGGATCATAAGCCTCAAAGCGACGCATATAGTCCATTGCCGTTGGCAGGTCTGCCCAGGCATTGTTGGCATCAAGCATTAGCAGCACATCCGGACCAATCGCATCCCGTGCAGCGGCGATCCGGGCCTCTTCCTCGGCTGGTGAGAGCCGGCCGGTTTTCATCTTGACGGCACGAAAGCCCTGGGCCACATAGCCTGCAAGCTCTTTGCCGAGATCGGCAGGAGACTTTCCATCCAAGTAATACCCACCGCTGGCATACGCCGGCACGCTGACCTGCTCGTTGCTGCCGAGGTAGTCATGCAGGGGAAGGCCGGCCGAACGGGCATTTAAATCCCAAAGCGCCGTATCGAGAATCGAGACGCCACGCATCACGGTGCCGGCCCTGCCCTGAAGTAAGGCCTCTTGATAAAGCGTCTGCCAAAGCCCCTCAGTGCGATGACTCTCTTGGCCAATCAGCAATGGACCAAGCAGCAGTTCTACCGCCGACTTCAGAATGCCGCCAGCGCGGCTGCCGACATAACAAAATCCAATGCCCTCATGGCCATCGCGGCTGCGGATCTTCACCAGACCATAGTGCCGCGATGACACAGTGCGGGTCGAAAACGAGGTGACCCGATCCAGCGGTACCTCACAGACCGCGACCGAAACGGACTCAATAACGGGCATGACTTACTCCTGAATAATCCCAGCAATGGGCGAAAGCGTAACCCAGGCCCAATGAAGATGCCTTACGGCCGAACCAGATCGCTTCTACGGTATTCCAAGCTATAAATAAAACGCTCTTCAGGATGATGGGTCACAGAGATCTCGAAAAGCTCGTCGTTACGATCGTAGTAACGCCGAATCACCACCAGACACGGCGTATCACGACTGACTTGCATCGATTTAGTAAGCCGAGCCGGCAGTGCGGTCGCAAAGAGATCCACCGTTGCCCGCTCAATCTTGACGCCATAGCGGCGCTCGATCTGCTCAAATACCATCGCTTGGCTGTGATCGGGCTCCTGCACCACCCCGGAAAATTTCGGGTGGATATAGATATCGCTGTAAGACACGACTTGCTGGGTATCACGCTCGCGCCGCGCACCACCGATGTGATACCACTGTGAGCCCACAGCGACCCCGAGCAGCTTGGCGGTCTCTGCGTCACACGAGAGCGTCTCTTCCACTTCGTTGGTGCGATAGGTATCGCGGGAGTAACGCAGTAGCTCCGAGGGCGCTGCTACAGTCTGCACAAAACGGACCGCCCGATCACGCGAGATCACACGCGTGGGAGCCCCCTGGCGACGCAGAATCAGGCCCTGGGCCTCGAGTGTCGCCAGCGCATGCCGCAGCGTATGACGGCTGACATCATAGTGTTTGCAGAACGAGCTCTCAGAAGGCAGCGTGCCGCCGACCCCCCACTCTCCTGCCCGAATCCGATCTGCCAGCGCATTGGCCACGAACTCATGCAACGTGACCCCGCTCGCTAACAACTCTTCTTTGCGCTCATTTGTCATGGTTTTTGCAAAGACTCCCTGAAAGCCTGCTGCAGGCCCGAAAGCCCACACCGCGAGCGATGATACTCCAGCTAGGGGTCAGGAAAACCTAGGAAAACTCCATAGACGCGGGCCATGTTCTGCAGATCCTGCGGAGTGTCTAGGTCAGCGAAATAGGCTGGATCCTCGGTAAAAAATTCTTGGCGCCTCAAGCTCCCGCAGGCCACAAACTCCCGCAGACGAAATCCGGGCTGGCCAAGGGCCGACGGCGGAATGATCTGAGCCGCCAGCACAATAGGATGGCCCGGCACGCCCGCACTATTTCGGGGCAAAGCAATATCCGCATTCTGATAATGGGCTTGGGCCCAGAGGGTTTCGTAATGCCGGGCCGTAAGCAGTGGCAGATCGACCAGGCTGACAAACACCGGGGTGCGGTCGCCGACCGTCAAGGCGTCCGTATTGTTTTGCGAATCCGCCCCAGGCAAGCATTGCGCAAGTGTAAGCGCCGCGCGAAGCCCGCTGGCCACAGAGAACTGCGGATCATCGGTTAGCTGATCAGGGGAAATCTTAACGAGAGTGATCTCGATGTCCATAAGCACCGACGCATGCCGCGACAACGCATCTGAGAGCGCGTCAGCCTGGGCGCCGATGACTACCACCGCACGCCGAATTCCCGCGTCAGCCATAGTCTGCAGCTGTCGGACAGCCAACGGCAGGCCATCAATATGCAGCAGCCCCTTGCAGCGGCCGCCTAACCGGCTTCCACGGCCCGCTGTCAGCAAAAGGCCGATCGCTGCCGAAGGAATAAAGGCCGTCATTTCATTTGCGAATTCTTGGCGAAAGCCACATTCAGATCGCGCGGCAGTGGCACTGCGTTTTTAACTGCGAGCACTTCGGCCATCACGCTCACGGCGATCTCAGCAGGTGTCTTGCTGCCAATATAAATCCCAATCGGCCCGCGAAGGCGCGCAAGGCTTGCCTCGGTCTGGCCAAAATGCTCGATCATCCGGCGGTGCCGCTCGGCATTATTAGAGCGCGAGCCGATCGCGCCCACATAAAACGCTTCGCTCTGCAAGGCCTCTAAAAGCGCAATGTCATCGAGCTTGGGGTCATGGGTCAGGGCCAACACACAGCATCGGCGATCGGGTTTAAATGCTCGGACCGCATCATCGGGCCAGTCAGACAGTATCGTGACGCCTGGCACCGACCATGAAGTGGAATATTCACTGCGCGGATCACAAACCGCTACCCGAAATCCATTAAAGAGCGCCATGCTGGCTAGGTATTCCGCCATCTGCCCAGCGCCGATGAGGAGCATCCGATACTCTGGACCAAAGGTGTTTTTCAGTGTCGTTGTATCGATGCTTAATTCATCGATCTGGCTGACCGACTCCAAGTGAACCTCTCCTGAGGCCAAATCAGTAATGCGCTGAACCAATACACCAGACTCTAGGCGCTGCACGAGCGCCCCCAGAGGTTCAGCACTCGGATTAAATTCCAGCAACAACTCAAGCGTGCCGCCGCAGGGCAATCCAAATCGGTGGGCCTCATCGGCCGTAATGCCATAGCGCAGCAGCTGCGGCGGTCCATCGCAAAGCGCATCCGAGCTACCCGCTTTCGCAGCCTGCGTGTAGCGAAAAATTAAGTCATCCTCGATGCAGCCGCCTGAGACTGAGCCCACCACTGCGCCGGTTTCACACAAACCCATGATGGAGCCCAGCGGCCGCGGCGATGAGCCCCAGGTCCGCACCACTGTGGCCAGCAAGGCACGCTTGCCCTGACTGCGCCAATCGCGCAGGCGCCGCAAGACAATGACATCAAGATTCTCCACGCATCTAATCCTTAAGCATCAAGCATCAGTCGGATCGCATCAGCGCCGCAAGCTCTTTAGCAAGCGACTCGACATGCGAGAGATTGTGAATCGCAACCGCGCGGTCCGCATAGCGATGCAAGACCGTCGCACCGGCCGCCAATGGCCGATAGCCCTCGTATCGCAGCAGAACGAGCCGCCGACTCTGGCCGGAAAGCCAGGCGAGTTCATGATCCAGCAGTTCACTGTTACCCGTGTCTAGGCCATCGCTAATTAGGAGTACCAGACTGCGTCGGCCCACCACGGCAAAGCGGTGATGCTGTCGCAACTGCGCCAGCGATTCCCCGAGCCGTGTGCCCGAAGCGAAATCTGGAATTAAGGTATTCGCCAGATCCAGCATTCGATCGGTATCACGCTCGCGAAAGGCCTGGGTTAAATCCGTCAGCGTAACGCCAAAAGAAAATACCGAACGACGCAGGCGACGTGTGGACTGATGCAAAAACGCGAGCAATAACCGAGCATAGCGCTCCATCGATCCTGAAACATCAACCAGCACCAATAAGGGCAAGGGCTGCTGACGATGCTGCAAAAACGCAGGCACGGGCGCCTCGCCTGCGTAGCGGCTTGTCTCACGCACGAGCCGTGACCAGTCGGGACGCCTGCCGTGGGCTGCCGACCGCATCCGTCG
>RFRK01000104.1 GCA_009924525.1 Betaproteobacteria bacterium | reverse complement strand
CTGCCACCGGGACCCTTAGCGACCGAACTCAATCCTGACTGCTGGCTGGCTCTGCCGCGGCCCGCAAATCCATTACCCGGGCGGCTGCCATAGCCATAGGAAGATCCGCCCTCGTAGTTCACAAAGCCTCCACCCATCGGGCCCTGGGCGTTCAGCCTTGGGGTGAGCCAGCGGACGTCATTTTCAGGGAGCTCATCTAAAAAACGGCTGCGCATGTTGTAGCGGGTCTGGCCATGCAGCATCCGTGTCTGCGCCAACGACAAATACAAACGCTGCCGAGCACGCGTAATTGCGACATACATCAGACGACGCTCTTCCTCTAGGCCATTGGGCTCCATCACCGAATTCTCATGCGGAAAGAGCCCTTCCTCTAATCCGGTGATGAAAACCGAATCAAACTCAAGGCCCTTAGCAGAGTGCACGGTCATGAGCTGAATAGCATCCTGGCCCTCTTCGGCCTGATGGTCGCCCGCCTCAAGCGATGCATGCGATAAAAAACCCACCAAAGGCGGCATCTGTATCTCACCATCATCGGTCACGCTCTCACCCGATTCGCCGACAAAGACCGCAGCGGCGTTGACCAGCTCACGTAAGTTTTCCACTCGGTCGCGGCCCTCGCGCTCCGCCTGGTAGTGGGCGATCAGGCCTGACTTCTCGATCACCAGGTCGACAAGGTCATTCAGTTTCATACCCTGGCTTTCAAACCGCATGGATTCAATCAATCGGGTGAAGCCGGACAGCGCACTGCCCGCCTTGCCATCTAAGTATGGGACCGCCGCGTAGAGGCTTAAGCGCTGTGCTGCCGCCTGATTCTGCAGCGACTCAATGCTGCGTGCACCAATACCACGGGCCGGGAAATTCACGACCCGCGAAAACGAGGTGTCATCGTGGGGATTTTCCATCAGCCGCAGATAGGCCAGCGCATGCTTAATCTCGGCCCGCTCAAAAAAGCGCAAGCCGCCAAAGACCCGATAAGGAATGCCAGCGTTAAAAAGCGTGTGCTCAATCACTCGAGATTGGGCGTTGCTGCGATAAAGCACCGCAATTTCGCGGCGCAAGGATCCCTCGGACACTAAGGATCGGATCTCATCGACAAGCCACTGGGCCTCAAGGCCATCGCTTGCGGCCTCCATCACCCGTAGTTGCTCTCCTTCACCAGCGTCTGTCCAGAGATTTTTGCCCAGCCGCTGGGTGTTATTGCGAATCATCGCGTTGGCAGCATCCAGAATATGGCCGCAAGAGCGATAGTTCTGCTCAAGCTTAATCAGGTGGGGCACTGCGAATTCCCGCTCGTAGCGCTGCATATTGGCAACATCGGCCCCACGAAAGGCGTAAATCGATTGATCATCATCTCCAACCGCAAACACCGCTGTGCCTGGCCCGGCTAACTGCCGAATCCACTCGTATTGCAAGGGATTGGTGTCTTGAAACTCATCAATCAAGATGTGACGAAAGCGATTTCGGTAATGATCCCGCAGCGCCGTGTTGCGCTTTAAAAGCTCAACTGATCGCAGTAAAAGCTCGCCAAAATCCACCACGCCTTCGCGCTGGCATTGCTCATCGTAGGCCTGATAAAACTCGATGAACTTGCGGTTATAGCCGTCGGACTCCTCAATGTCGGCTGACCGCAGGCCCTGTTCTTTTGCGCCATTGATAAACGACTGCAGCTGCCGCGGTGGAAATTTTTCATCATCCCAGTTGAGAGATTTAAGTAAACGCTTGATCGCCGAGAGCTGATCCTGAGAATCCAGGATCTGAAAGGTTGCAGGCAGCTGCGCATCACGATGATGGGCCCGCAGCAGCCGATTGCACAGCCCATGAAAGGTGCCTACCCACATGCCGCGGACATTCACAGGCAGCATGGCACCGATTCTGCCCAGCATCTCTTTGGCTGCTTTATTGGTGAAGGTCACCGCCAAGAGGCCCTGCGGGCTGATCTGACCTGTCGAGATAAGCCAGGCAATGCGGGTGGTCAGCACTCGAGTCTTGCCGCTTCCGGCACCCGCCAGAATCAGGGCCGATTCCGCAGGCAGGGTGACTGCGGCACGCTGCTCAGGATTTAAATACGCAAGAAGGTCGGGCATGCTGGGATTGTACGGTTGGTTAGAAACGAGGTTGCTACCTCGGCAAATAGCGTGCTTAGACCGCGAGCTTTGCGCTTACAAGGCGATTGAGGCTTACGCCCTGCTCTGCGGCCTCCATCACGAGGCGGCGATGCAGCAGCGGTGGAACACGGACTTTAAAAGCGCCACTATAGGGGCGCTCAGAGATTGGCGAGGGCACCTCTGCGCCGCTTTCATTTAATTCCAAAATCACCGACTCAATCAAATCCCGAATGCCCTTTAAGGCTTTGGCAGGGGAAGCATCAAGGTGCGACAACGAGGGAAATTCTGCGCAGGCTCCCACATGCTGACGATCCTCTGCCGACCAAAAAATCCGGAAAGCATAGTGATCGACATTTAGTCGATTTTCTTGAGTCTTTGAATCGCGCGAACGACCTGCCTTACCTGATAAGACTTTGCCTTTCCCCGATCGCTCTGAATATTGATGAACGGATCGTTGGGCCACGGTGTCCGAAATATCAGATGGCTTGCGCTTTGCCTTGGGCTGCCGAAATGTTGCTCGCATAGTTGCCTTAATTTTTCAAAACGGATGTTGTGGGGATTGCGCTCGAGCCTGCGGAGCAGATCCTTTTCTGAAAGTGGTGTCATTATTGGGTCTATTTCGAACAGGCACAAGACTTTTGGGGGGATCCCCCTTGATAAAATCCGCCATCCAAACCCAGTCGAACATCGCCCTTCCCCCTTATGTCCTCTGCCGCAGTCCCGATGACCGAGTCCACTTATCAGCCCAAGGCCGTGGAGTCGCAGGCCCAAGCCGCCTGGCAGACCGCCAATGCCTATATCGCCAAGGAAAACGACCCCCGCTTTCCCAAAGGTAAGTACTACGCCTGCTCGATGCTGCCCTACCCCTCGGGCAAGCTGCATATGGGCCATGTCCGCAACTACACGATTAACGATGTCATGACCCGCTCCCTGCGCATGCAGGGCTATAACGTGCTCATGCCCATGGGCTGGGATGCCTTCGGACTTCCCGCTGAAAACGCCGCAATGGCTAACAAAGTGGCTCCTGCAAAATGGACCTACGACAACATTGCCTACATGAAGCAGCAGATGCTGGCGATGGGCCTAGCGATTGACTGGAGCCGCGAGGTCGCCACCTGCGCGCCCGATTACTACAAGTGGAATCAGTGGTTGTTTCTGAAAATGCGTGAGCGTGGGATCGCCTATCTCAAAACCGGCACAGTCAACTGGGATCCAGTCGATCAAACCGTGCTGGCCAATGAACAGGTGGTTGACGGAAAAGGCTGGCGAAGTGGTGCTGTCGTGGAAAAGCGCGAAATTCCGATGTACTACTTGGGCATTACAAAATACGCCGACGAGCTTTTAAATGATCTTAATGGCCTGGGCTGGCCTGAGCGGGTCAAGATCATGCAAGAAAACTGGATTGGCAAATCCACAGGCGTGCGCTTTGCCTTTCCGCATCAGATCAAAGATACGGACGGATCCCTGATTGGTAGCGGCAAGATGTATGTGTTTACCACCCGCGCCGACACCATCATGGGAGTGACCTTTGTCGCGGTCGCGCCCGAACACCCGATTGCAACCATCGCCGCAAAGTCGAACCCGAAGCTTTCTGCATTCATCGAGGATTGCAAGGCCGGCGGTGTTGCAGAAGCCGATATTGCGACCCGCGAAAAAGAAGGCCTGCCGACCGGCTTGACTGTTCAGCATCCGCTAACAGGTGCTGATGTCCCAGTCTGGGTGGGCAACTATGTGCTGATGACCTATGGTGATGGCGCGGTGATGGGCGTGCCCGCGCATGATGAACGGGACTTTGCGTTTGCGAAGAAATACGGCTTGGAGATCAAGCAAGTGATCAAAAGCCCAGTGAAAAACAGCCCCGACTTCTCGACTGACGCCTGGCAAGAGTGGTATGCAGATAAAGAAAATGCTGTCTGCGTGAACTCCGGCAAATACGATGGCTTAAATTACGAAGCAGCCGTCAATTCAGTTGCTGGGGATCTTGAGAAACTCGGTCTCGGCGAAAAACGCATTCAGTTCCGGCTGCGCGACTGGGGTATTTCACGTCAGCGCTATTGGGGCACACCAATTCCAATCATCCACTGCAAAGACTGCGGTGAAGTGCCTGTGCCGGAAAAAGATCTTCCTGTGGTGCTGCCCGAAGATTTAGTGCCCGATGGCAGTGGCAACCCGTTAAATAAAGACGAACGATTTTTAAAGGTCAACTGCCCCAAATGCGGCAAACTCGCCCGGCGCGAGACCGACACCATGGATACCTTTATTGATTCCAGCTGGTATTACATGCGCTACTGCAGCCCCGATCAACAGGGCGCAATGGTGGATCAGCGTAATGACTACTGGATGCCGATGGATCAATACATCGGCGGCATCGAACATGCAGTCTTGCATCTGCTTTATGCGCGCTTTTGGACCAAGGTCATGCGGGATATTGGCCTAGTGAAATTTAACGAGCCCTTCACCAACCTGCTTACCCAAGGCATGGTGCTGAACGAAACCTATTACCGCGAGGATGAGGCTGGCCGCAAGACCTGGTTTAACCCCTCAGAGGTCGATGTCGAGTTTGATGACAAAGGCCGGCCAACGCATGCCCGACTCACCAGTGACGGTAAGCCCGTGCTCATGGGCGGCACGGAGAAGATGGCCAAATCGAAAAACAACGGCATCGATCCCCAGGCCCTCATCGACCGCTATGGTGCTGACACCGCAAGGCTTTTTACGATGTTTGCCTCACCGCCTGAGCAAACGCTTGAGTGGTCAGACTCTGGGGTAGAGGGCGCATTTCGATTTTTAAAGCGGCTCTGGACCTTTGCATCAGGTCTTGTACCGCGGATTTCTCCCCAGGCGAAAGACTTCGGTTCGCTAGCGGATGATTCCGCAAAGACTCTTCGCCGAGATATTCATACGCTTTTAAAGCAGGCTGACTTTGACATGCAGCGCAAGCAGTACAACACCGTGGTCTCAGCGACGATGAAAATGCTGAACACCCTGGAGGATGCTGCAAAAGCAGGCGCAGCCGATAACAAAGATTTAAACCTTGCCTTAACCGAGGGCCTCTCGATTCTGCTGCGGACCCTTTATCCCGTGGTGCCCCATATCGGCTGGGTGCTGTGGCGCGACCTGGGTTTTGCTGCGACCCATGGCGATATGCTCGATACCGCCTGGCCCACCGTAGATGACACCGCCTTGGTCCGCGAATCCATTGAGCTGGTGCTTCAAATTAACGGCAAAGTCCGTGGCAGCGTGACCGTGGCCGCATCGGCAAGCCAGGATCAAATTCAGGCTGCGGCCCTCTCAACTGAGGCCTACACCAAGTTTTCAGAAGGCCGGCCCGTAAA
>RFRK01000103.1 GCA_009924525.1 Betaproteobacteria bacterium | reverse complement strand
TGGCAACAGATAGGCGTGTATAAGCAACTTACCATGATGACCATGACTACTTTAATGAAACCAATTAAACGGGAGCGGGTTGCGTTGCGACATGGTCTGTAACATGGCAGGGCACATGGTGCACTTGAATCATCCTGGCATGACCCTCGCCCTTAACCTCCAAGCGCTTAACACCAAACGTTCTACCATCAAACCTAGCCAAGATCTTACCAAAGGCTGACCTTTCGCGCCGTACCTGCTTGTCCTGCCTTTCCTCGTCTGGAGGCGTTTCATCTAACACCCAGGCAAAAAGCCCCATCTCACGAGATTTTGCCATTAACTCTGCAGGGCGAAACTCTAAGACCGGCTGTGTCTCGTCTACCATTACGGCTCCCACCAGCTTCTCCATGTCGGCCAGGGTATCGTCTGCACTTACCAAAGGCGCAGTGCATGGGTGAATCCCAGTGACAAGCTGTACAATGCCAATGCCACCTACCTGAGACGACCATCTGGGGAAACTGCTGTGATTTACGGATCCGGGGGTCCGGCCTTGCGCGTCCCAGTGCTTAACAAACGCCCACAAGGCGCCCAGTAACTGCGGCCGGGCCGACAAAATGTCCTCCTCGCTGATAGCTCGGCTGTACCGCCTTTCCTCAATCTTTGCCTCCTGAACGTGCAGAGACAGCTGCAAACACCGCCGACGCATGTCCGCATTTACTCTGGCAGTATTGGCGGTCACGTAAATCAGGCAGGACTTTTCCACCTCAAAATTACGAGATGCACCCAACACCCGTCCGGCCCATACGTTGGCCGTGATAAAAGCCTCCAAGCTGGACGACTTAATCTCACCCCTCCAGTTATCAAACACCAAGTAAGGCTCCCCATTAATCGCGGCTGCGTTCAGCGCCTTGGTAAGCTCCTCGCTTTCACTGCCTTCCGGGGGTGCCGTAATCTTCATAGGCCCAAACACCGGGCAGACCGCCAATCGACACAGTAACGTCTTGCCAGCTCCTTCCGAGTTAGCTGAAAAGATGAACGCTGGCCGTGGCTCCCGCGGGGCCAGCATCAGGTCAAGATACGGCGCAAACATTGCCGCCAACGCCACAGCTTTCGACCTGGCGGCCTCAGCCTCATTTGTTGGCCATGGAAAATCCACCATCCACTCCTCAAAAACAGCCTTGGCTTGTTCCAAAGTCATGTCGTCCTGCAACTCCATTTCCGACCTGGTCAGCACCTGTGTCTCCGCGTCATACCCTTCCGGCAACAGCTCCAGCGTCCCATCCTTTCGGATCACAGGCAGTCTTACGGTGGCCACCCTGCGGATCGGCCGTAGTTCACGGATAAATTGCTCACTAGCCAACACCCCAGACGCGCACTTGTCGCTCATGCTGGCCGCTTCCTCGCCGTGCTCGCCCAGCTTGTAAGGCGCCACGTAATCCTCAATCCAGCTGTGAAACTTCTCCGAGGTCATCACCGACAGCCGGCCGCGCCGGTTCACCATCAGCACAATGCCGTCACGCTCAAACAAATCCTGCTCTCGCAAAGCTTTACCTAGATCCTCCGCCGTCTGACCTATTCTGTGGCCATTCCCAGGCAGCCGCACCTTTGGCAACACGCTACTGACCACCGCGGCCCCAGCTTCGGAGTGCCCTATAAAATCAGAAACATCTGCACTGGCCTCCCATAAGGCATCAAGTACCTGCCCATCCTTCATGCCGATTTCCTCCACACGTCCATCCAGTCATAAAAATCCACCTTTCCGTCCATCGGAGCCGATGGCCACAGCAACTCCCACCTGACAATCCTAACTTGGCATCCTCCCTTGTCCCGCAAGGCTTTGGCCACCGCCAGCCCGTGGTCCTGCCCTGCCTTGTCACGGTCCGGTACAATGACCACCCGCCTTTTCGCCAGCGCCTGCGTGTATTCGTCACGCCATTTCCCGGCCCCCATCGGTGAAGTTGTGGCCGCAATCTTTCCATCCGCAGCCGCGGCGGCATCCGCGTCCTTTTCGCCCTCAAATATTCCCACAACCAGCTCCGGGTTAGCCAGTAACTGAGGCAACCGATACAGCACCGGAGTGATCCCGGCCAATGTCCAGAGCCACCAGTTTCCCTCCCTGTCTCGGCTGGCCTGTTTGTTCCCTGCCCTTTCACCTTCTGAGGCCGGACGGCGCTGACGGAACATCTTGGGCTCATAACGCAGCGTCTGATGCTTCAGCTTTCCGTCCGCGTCTACATAATCATAAACCTTTACAATCCTGGGCTGCGGCTTGCCGTCTTTTCGCGTAATAACTGGGGCCAAATCCCCCGCCCACTCGCGCATCATGCGAATCGCTTCCTTGGCTGATACTCCTCGCACCTTTTCAATCAGCGTGATCTGATCCCCGCTTTCCTTGGTGCCGTGATCTGTCCAGACCAGCCCCTTGTCCCCCTGCCATACCGAAAAGCTGGGATTTTCGTCGCCCTGCCGTATCGGGCTGCACATCTTGCCAGGCCCGTCAGGAAATCCCGTAATCCCCAGCCTTCGGGCTGCCTCCGGCAAAGGAATTTTCGCCTTTAGATCTTCTATCGTCAGCATGACTTCACCAAAAACCCTCGGCGCTGCCCACGGATCGATGGCTTCCATCCGCACCTTCTTGCATTGCACACTGTGGCATGATCACAGTCCCATGCCTTGGCGATCATGGAGACCGTCATTCCTGCCTCATACTGCTTGCGCCAAAAAGCCCAACGCTGGGCCACCACATGTGTGGTCCTGTTTCGCTGTTTTTTCCCATTTGCCGGGCGGTAACTAATTTCTTTTGGCACCTCCAGAACAGGCAGAGCCAGCTCGGGTTTTTTAAGGGCAGATCTTAGGACCGCTTCCTGGCTTAGCTGAGCCAGAGATTGCCTGATCTTGTCCAGCTCCCGCTCGTAATGCTCAGACTTTTTTTCCAGCACAGTCAGGCGGTAGTTTTTCGCCGCCTCGATCAGCTTGTTGTCCATTTTCATCCTCCTTTTTTCTTCCAGACATCAGTAACAACGCATCCACTAGGGCAATAGCCGTCCGGACTTCCGGGTTGGCGCTGACCTCACGGATCCGCACGAGCGTGCCCCGCAACGTGCCCAGCACGTTGCGCATCCAGGCTAAATCTGGCACTACTCCTTGGCTTTTACGGTTTCGACAAACTCAATCACCGGCTTGATCCAATCCCTTACCATCCGGTGCCAGCTTTTGTCGTCCTGCCATCCAGCCGGCAGGTCCCGCTTCCAGATCTCAAATTCAGTCACCCAGGCTTGCAGCGTCCAGACTCCGCTGGATCTTTCGTCGGATCCTCGCACAACCTCACCGGAGGCAATGGATCGCTTTAGATCGTTAGGAGTTAGTTTTTCCGCCACCGCCAGCTTGGCCCATTTGTCCTGATCTTTGGCTGTCTTAAGCTTTTGAAGCTCCAAATAATGCGACGCCGTCAGTTCCGGCCGCCGCTTTTCAATCGGCACCGTCCCCAGGGCAAACAAAGCGTCTGTCTTAGGCCCGAAGTTAAACTCCAGCTGGTCCAATGCCTCCTGCAGATCCCCCTCGTCGTATGACTTTTTGCCATAGTTTAGCCAGTCCGCGTCCAGCCAGGTCTGCGCCCGGCGGCAGCTCTGCAGCCACCGGCCCACCTCCTTCCACTGCTCGATGTTTAGCGCCTTTTCAAACACCAGCCCGCTTGGCGTAATCCTTACTCCGGGCACCTTTTCCACCGCCCGGCCCTCACGGTCCAAGCGTTTCAGTTCAATGATTTGCATTTTTTCCTCCTTTTTTGCCGATTGATTGACGTCTCCAGTGCCGCTCCCGCTGCACTGTTCGATAACTTTCCACCGCCTCCGCGCTTTTGGTGTGCGCGTTGCGGCGAAAACCCAAAAACACCAGCCACCACTGCACCTGTTTGCTCATTGCCGCCCTAGTAAGTCCCATTTCCTTGGCGGCCGCCGTCTGCGTCACTACCCCGTTGAGCGCATCGCTGTTAATGGCAAACATCAGGGCATACACCCGCAGCCTGACGTTGCCTGGCTTGACCAGCACCGGCAGCACCCGGGATAGCGTTTCCACCGTCAGCTGTCGGGCCTCCTCCTGGGTGGCGTTAGTTAGCCATTTTTGAAAGCCGGGCAGGCCACCACTGCTGTACGATTCCGTAGCTTCCCGGTAAAGGGCCTCCACGGGGTTGTCGCATAAGCTGGCCATATCGGGGGTATGGCTGGCCTCCGGCCTGTCGGCCGCATCACAATGGTGGCCTGCGTAGGTCATCTACGCGTCCCAGCTTTTTAAGGCCGGCCACGCCAGGGCAAATAACGCCAAGGCCCCTGCCGGAATCAGTAGTCTTACAAGTAGCTCTAGTTCACTCATAATTACCCTCCTTTTTGTTTTTTAATGAGATCCGCCAGGACCTCCTCCAGCCGCTCCACTCGGGCGACCAGGCCTTGAATTAAGATGTCCCTGCGGGCATTGAGGAACGCGTCCTGCACCCCGGCACTCCAGCTCGCGTGACCCATCACGCCTTCCTGTTCCAAATCCCTAACGTCAGTTGGTTGAATAAATTGGTTCATGCCATTACCACCTTGTGCCGACGTATATGCCGGCGGTTTTTGCCATTATTTTTGCAACGGTAAGCCTCGCGGCCTTTAACCTTTCGCTTGCAAGTCGTTCCAGGAATTTTATCCCCGGTATAAAGATATTTTTCGTTCTGGCTCATGAGCTCCGCGGCCTCCCGCTGTAGCCGGCTTGAAACTTGTGCTTCTCAGCGTTGGTAATGCTGCTGTGGTTGCAGCCCCACGCCTTGGCGATTTGCTCCACCGTGTAGCCTTGCGCCCTTTGTAATTTCCAAAGCGCCCACCTCTTGGCCACCACGGCCGCCGTCCGATTGCGCCCGGATCCCCTTCGCTGGCCCTTGGCCATCTTGCTTTTGGCAATCTTCAGCTCAGCCGGTACCGCAATGTCCTGCCAAGATAAGATAGATCCGGCCAATACCTCTGCGTCCTGCAAGTTGCGCCGCTTTAGCTCCATCCGGGCAACGGCTGCGTTTTGTCTCATTGTGGCCAACGCGCTGGTCATCTCCGTTACCGCCGGTAAAATCTCGTCATTGATTCGCCGCTCCAGCTGCGAGACGCGGTAGGTCAGCGCAGACGTCACTGGGTCCAGCTCGTTTAAGTATTTCATTTGCCTTTCTCCACGTGCTTTAGCTTTTTGTAATAACCGCGGATCGAGTCGTGCGGCTTCAGCCGTGCGTTAGGTTTGCGCCGGTCAATGATCACGTGCACCGCCCGGCCCGTGTCCGCAATCGTCACAAACCCGGCAAAGGCCAGCAGCTGTTTGGCAAAGCTCATTTTGTTTTGCCCTCCTTGCTGGCCAAATCATTGCCGTACACCGGCAGGCAGGTTTCTATAAAATTTCGGACAAACTGCTGGCCCAGCTTTTCGCTTTGCGTTGGAAAAACGGATAAGCCGTTTTTTACCTGGCAGTCCACGGCCTCGCTGCCGTCTTGGCGGATTGTGATAACCACCTGCGTCATGCCCCCTCCT
>RFRK01000102.1 GCA_009924525.1 Betaproteobacteria bacterium | reverse complement strand
GCCTGAATCTGCAATGGGCTTGCCATTTAGAAAACTCGCTCGCGAAGGATATCCAGCAGATACTGCCCATAGCCACTCTTTGCCAGCGGTCTGGCAAGCTGCTCTAGAGCCTGATCATTGATCCAGCCGCTGCGCCAAGCAATTTCCTCTGGGCAGGCGACCTTCAGGCCCTGTCGTTTTTCGATGGTTTGAATAAACTGGCTTGCCTCGAGCAGTGATTCATGGGTGCCGGTGTCGAGCCAGGCATGGCCGCGGCCCATCACAATAACGTCGAGCGTGTTCGACTCAAGGTAGTGTCGATTGACATCGGTAATTTCCAGTTCACCGCGGGCCGAGGGTTTAAGGGCCTTGGCAATTTCTACTACTTGGGAGTCGTAGAAATACAGGCCAGTCACCGCATATCGTGATTTGGGTTTGCTGGGCTTCTCTTCAAGTGAGATCGCCCGGCCCTGGGCATCGAATTCAACTACACCGTAGCGCTCAGGATCTTGAACCGGATAGGCAAAGACAGTCGCGCCTTGGTGTTGTTGACTAGCCTTTTTTAATGAAGGCGCAAAGTCATGTCCATAGAACACGTTATCACCGAGCACCAGGGCGCTGGGCTGACTGCCAATAAATTGGTCTCCAATAATGAACGCCTGAGCAAGGCCATCGGGCGAGGGCTGCACTGCGTATTGAATCTCAATTCCCCACTGGCTTCCATCGCCAAGCAGCTGCTCAAAGCGTGGAGTGTCCATGGGCGTTGAGATCAGCAGAATTTCACGAATTCCCGCGAGCATCAGGGTGGCGAGGGGATAGAAGACCATTGGCTTGTCATAGACTGGCAGCAGCTGCTTGGAAACCGAAAGTGTGGCGGGATGTAGCCGCGTACCTGAGCCGCCGGCAAGAATAATTCCCTTTCTATGCTGCGTCATGAGTTCGTCCTCTACGATTCTTGTGTTTCAACCAACTGATTTACTGTAGCGATCACGTCATCTTGCCAGTCCGGCAGCTTGCTGCCGAGCACCTTTTGTAATTTCTGTGTATCCAGCCGAGAGTTGAGTGGCCGCTGGGCTGCAGTAGGATACTCCGCGGTAGAGATCGGAGTCAGGGCCTTGCAGGCTTTCGCTGCACCAGCCGCTTTGGCAGTATTAATGACAAGCCGCGCATAGTCGAACCAGTTTGTTTCACCTGCGGGTGCGCAGTGATAAATCCCGAAGGGCGGCATCCTGTCAGGAGCCGAGCCAAAGCCGGGTGTCGCAAGATTAATCAAATCTAAGGTAGTTTCAGCGAGTAGGCTTGCATGTGTGGGCACGCCCCATTGGTCATCAACGACTTTGATTTCTTCGCGTGACTCCGCCAATCGCAGCATGGTTTTTAAAAAATTATTGCCATGGTGGCTATAGACCCAGCTGGTGCGCAAAATGAAATGCCGGCACCCCGATTTTTCAATAGCCTCTTCTCCTGCGCGTTTACTTTTTCCATAAACAGAGAGTGGCTGGCAGACATCGGCCTCATGCCATGGTCGAGTACCGGATCCATTAAAGACATAATCGGTAGAGTAGTGCACCAATAAGGCATTGATCTTTGCAGCAATCTGGGCGATCGCGCCGATGGCGTGGGCATTGATTGCAAAGGCCTGCTCGGTCTCAGACTCTGCCTGATCGACTGCTGTATACGCCGCGGCATTAATAATGATTTCGGGTTTGAGCTCGACCAGCGTTTCGGTAATACCGGCAAGATTAGAGAGCTCACCACAGTAGTCTTGGCTTTCTCGATGCAAAAACAAATGCGTGGGGCACTCACCCAGCGCTTCGACCAAGGCCTGGCCAACCTGGCCGCGGCTGCCGAACACAACAATCATTGCTGAGTCGCTCCATATTGGCGCTCAATCCATTCTCGGTAGGCGCCGCTTTGCACACGTTGCACCCATGCCTGATTTGCTAGATACCAGTCCACGGTCTTTGCAATTCCGCTTTCAAAGGTTTCTGCGGGCTTCCAGCCGAGATCGCGATTAATCTTGCCTGCATCGATAGCATAGCGACGATCGTGTCCGGGCCGATCTTTGACATAGGTAATCAGCCCTTCGTGTTTACCGCCAGCGCGGGCTGCAGTCTGTGGGGATTTTGTATCAAGAAGGCCACAGATAATTTTTACGATCTCAATATTCGGCATCTCATTCCAGCCGCCGATGTTGTAGACCTCTCCGATGGCGCCCTTTTCCAGTACAGCACGAATCGCGGAGCAATGATCGGCAACATAGAGCCAGTCGCGAACATTTAACCCATCGCCATAAATCGGCAGAGGCTTTCCTGCCAGCGCATTGGCGATCATCAAGGGAATCAGTTTTTCTGGAAACTGATAAGGGCCGTAGTTATTCGAGCAGTTTGTTGTGAGCACCGGCAGCCCATAGGTGTGATGCCAGGCTCGTACCAAATGATCGCTTGCGGCCTTGCTTGCGGAGTAAGGGCTATTGGGCTGATACGGTGTTGCCTCGGTAAACGCCGGGTCATTGGGGCCAAGCGAGCCATAGACCTCATCGGTGCTTACGTGCAGAAACCGGAAGCGACTTGCTTCATTCTCGGGAAGGGCTGACCAGTAAGTCCGCGCGCACTCTAAAAGATTAAAGGTGCCTTGGATATTGGTTTGAATAAAGTCTGCAGGGCCATGTATTGACCGATCGACATGTGACTCGGCGGCAAAGTGCACGATCGCCCGAGGTTTTGTTTCGGCAAGAAGCGAGCGGACAAGCTCGCGATCGCCGATATCTCCGCGTATAAAACGGTGATCCTTCGTGGATTCGAGAGCACGAAGATTCTCAAGATTGCCGGCATAGGTGAGCGCGTCTAACGTGATGACGGGCTCGGCAGGCGCACGACCTTTAAACCAGTCTAAGACGAAGTTGGAGCCGATGAAGCCGGCTCCTCCGGTAACAAGGATCATAGAAAATCGCCCGAATCGGGCGCAGAAAAAGAAAGACTCTAGATTTTAAAGTCTTCTAGCTTTTTGCCGGATTGAATTGCAGCCGCAAGCCACTTGGGCTGTTTGCCGCGGCCCGTCCATGTGGTGCCGGTAGCAGAGTCGCGGTATTTGGGGGCGACTACGCTGCGCTTATCGACACCTGCGGCCTTGCGACCACGTTTTTTAGAGGCCTTTCGCCCTGTCTTGCGGCCAGCTTTTGAAGATGCCGCTGCCTTGGGCGGCCTGCCGCGACGCTTGGCCGCGCCTGTGGATTTTGCTGCCGATTTTGCGCTGGCTTTACGGCCACGTTTCTTGCCCGATCGGCCAAGACCGAGGTCTTCGGCGGTCAGCCCAAAGAGCTCAATGGCCCGTTTGATATTTGCGATGGTCTCGGCCACTTCGCGCTTGCGGGCCGCTTCGGCTTCTTTTTTGAGTTTTTCAATCTGGGTAGCGAGCTGAATATAACTTGACATGGAGTGGACTTTCATTCGGATATAAAACAGACGATTAAATTTGAGCCCAGATTATATTCCGAAAAGAATTTATTAATAATTTACTAAAAGTGCTATATATTCTTTTATTGCCATTTCGCTTCTCTGTAGGGCCCCAGCCGTTGGCAGCATCCTGGCCCACAGCGGCGTGACCTCTGGTGTGACCTGAAAGTCTGTCGGAAAGGCATCCACCACTAGCCCTTCTTTTTGAAAATTCTTAATCGATCGCGGCATATGAAAAGCTGAGGTCACAAGAGCCGCTGGCTGATTGCCAATAAGCTTTTTCGTCAGCGCGGCATTTTCCCGTGTTGTTCGGGACTCTTCCTCGAGCACGATTGCCGAGGGCGGAACCCCAAGGTTTAAGAGCAGTAAACGCATGGCCTGGGCCTCGGTCTGAATTTCAGTTGCGGACTCCAGGCCCGGACTTCTGCCGCCACTCACAATAATCTGGGGGGCCAGGCCCTGCTGATAAAGCCGCGCCGCATGCCAGATGCGGTCTGCCGCCGATCCGAGATCGGGGTCAGGCCGCCGGGGCGGTGAAGCGGGGGTGGTGGCTCCGCCAAGCAGAATAATCGCGGCGTATTTTTTCTGCTCAAGGATTTTCTCAGCCCGCTTGCCGCCCTCTGCCAATGCCCTGGCCTGATTTTCTAGCCGATCCATGAGGGCATCTGCAATCAGCGGGGAGCTAAAACCGATCAATTGAATGATCGACAAAAAAATAATCGTGACCGACAGCCAGCGCAGACGCCGGCTAAAGAGCAGCCCGAGTGCGCAGAGCGCACCAAGCGTGAGTATTCCCAGGGGCGATGCGATCCAGGTCAGAATTTTGATGACAATCAGCATTTCGATAGCATACGGCAGTTAACAATAGGAACTAAACCTTTGGATACGCCCACTGGCTGGTACGTTGCCTACACCAAGCCGAAATCTGAGCTGATTGCCCAAGAGAATTTGGAGCGGCAGGGCTATCAGGTGCGTTTAGCAATGGTGCGCAAGGTGGTCCGTCGCCGGGTGGGAATTGAGCCACTTTTTCCGCGGTATTTATTTTTTAGGCCCGAATCTGCTCAGCAATCTCTCTCCCCGGTGCGATCCACTGTCGGGGTGAGTTCGATCGTTCGGTTCGGGGTTGAGCTCGCGATGCTGCCCGATGATCGGTGTCAGGCGATCATGGACTATGCCCAGGCCCAGCAAGAAGGCGGTGTTGAGTCGATTGCGCAGCTTGAGGGCCTGACGGTGGGCCAAAAGGTATTGATTAAGACCGGCCCATTTGTTGGGCTAGAGGGCCTGATTTCTAGGGTTGCGAAAGATCGAATTCTGGTTTTGATGAGCCTGTTGGGCAAAGATCAGACTCTAAGATTTGATCCTGTAGATTTATCTTCGATTTAGATAAGGGAGTCGAATGAAGATTTCAATGATCGGCACGGGCTACGTTGGCCTGGTCACAGGCGCATGTTTTGCTGATGCGGGCAATCATGTCTTATGCCTGGATCTGGATGCCGAAAAGATCAAGGTGCTACGCGAGGGCGGGATTCCCATTCACGAGCCGGGCCTGCTTGAGTTAGTCCGCCGAAATGTTGCCGCAGGCCGGCTTGGATTTACGACCAGTGTTGAAGAGTCAGTCGAGCACGGACTCGCGCAATTTATTGCTGTGGGCACACCACCGGATGAAGATGGATCAGCCGATCTTCAGCATGTGGTTGCGGCGGCACGCAACATCGGCAGATATATGACCTCGGAAAAAATAGTGGTTGATAAATCCACTGTACCCGTGGGTACAGCCGATAAAGTTCGGGATGCAATTGCCGATGCGCTTAAATCCCGCGGTACATCGATTCCCTTTCATGTGGTCTCCAATCCTGAATTTTTAAAAGAGGGCGCGGCGGTAGAGGACTTTCAGCGGCCAGATCGGATCGTGGTCGGCCTGGATTCCGCAAGGGCGGAGGAGGTCATGCGTGAGATCTATGCGCCGTTTCAGCGGCAGCACGACAAGCTCATGGTGATGGATGTTCGATCTGCCGAACTCACCAAATATGCTGCCAATGCGATGCTGGCCACCCGGATCAGCTTTATGAATGAGCTGGCTAATCTTGCCGAGTCGCTGGATGCGGATATCGAGAGCGTGCGCAGAGGCATTGGCTCGGACTCCAGAATAGGCTATGGCTTTTTATATTCCGGGGCGGGTTACGGTGGATCCTGCTTTCCCAAGGATGTAAAGGCTCTGGTGCGAACCGCAGCCCGATTTGG
>RFRK01000101.1 GCA_009924525.1 Betaproteobacteria bacterium | reverse complement strand
CCGATGCGCGGCTTAAATTCATTGAGCAGGATCTGTGCGCCCGTCTCTGCAAGTGGAATTTTCAATTCATAAAGATTGCCTGCAGAAAATCCAAGCGCGTTTAATGTCGGGCCCGCCGTCTGGAGGGCTTTTGGCAGCGTGGCTTTTGGCCGCAGCCGCCTGGCCAGTCCGGCACCGACTGAGCGGTGATTGGCAGGGCCGGCGCCAGTGACGCGGGCTGCCGCATCTTGTGAAGTGAATCGTTTGAGCCAAGCATTTTTATAAGGCGTGAAGACCGAGAAAGGCGTGCTGGTTGCAGTCAGGACTTCGCGGCGCTCAAAGATGCATTGATCCTTCACAGAGAGAACCCCGACACCTTTTTTCTGCAGCCGATCGCGAACGATTTGGTCGCGCTGTAGCGCCTCGGGCTCATCGTCGTGCGCAAAGCAGATACGGGCGGCCCCCAGTTGCTCCGCCAATTCGGGAATCAGCTGGCGTGGATCCCCATCAGCAATGATGAGGTGGCTGCCTGCCGACTCAAGCCGTTGGCCGATCTCGGTAACGGCGGCATGAATAAAGGCGACCCGACGATCCTCCAGCAGTGTTGATCCGCCCGCGCCCGGCAGAGCCGCAAGGATGGTGCGATCAAAAATAAACACCAGCTGCAGACTTTCCGTATGTTGGAGTGCGGCTGCAATAGCAGCGTGGTCTTCAAGCCGAAGATCCCGCCGAAGCCACACCAGTGTGCAGGGCTGTGATTTGTGATCAGACAAGGTTAGAATTTCCACATGGGCCATCAGTCTCTCTTTCACCATTATCTCGTGGCGATGCCCAGCCTGACGGATCCTCAATTCAATGGCACGGTGGTTTACCTTGCTGAGCATACGCCGAAGGGAGCCATGGGCCTGGTGGTGAACCGCCCATCGGATATGACCCTCTCGGTGCTATTCGATCGCATTGATCTCTCGCCACCTGAGCGCGAGGGCATCTCGGTTCACCGGGCCGGCCAGGGCTACGGTCCAATCGGCCAGGAGCCGGTCTTTCTCGGCGGGCCGGTGCAGACCGATCGTGGCTTTGTACTTCATGAGCCGGTCGGCAAATGGAATTCCACCCTAGTGCTTAACGATGTCACTGGCCTGACGTCCTCTCGGGACATCCTGGAGGCTGCAGCCCGCGGCCGTGGCCCGCAGCGCATGCTGGTCTCACTGGGCTACGCCGGGTGGGGCGAGGGCCAGCTCGACCAGGAACTTGCGGCCAATGCCTGGCTGACTGTGCCGGCCACGGATACCGATCTGATGTTCGATATCCCTGCCGAGGAGCGCTTTGCCTATGCCTTCAGGCTCTTGGGTGTTGACCCACTTCATTTCTCGGGGGCCGCCGGGCATGCATGACCCGGCCCGTGGGGGTCTCACCCTCATGGCCTTTGATTTCGGTGAGCGTCGTATCGGAGTGGCCATTGGCAACACGCTGACTGGTGGCGCCCGCCCCCTGGCAGTCATTGAGGCGCAGCGCCGTGATCTGCGTTTTCAAAGGCTTGCCGATTTGATCGTCCAGTGGGCCCCCCAACGATTGGTCGTGGGACTGCCCCGCTATCCCGATGGCAATCCACACCCATTTGCGCGGCGCTGCCAGCGTTTTGCCCATCAGCTGCAGGGCCGCTTTGGGCTGCCGGTAGAGCTTGCGGATGAGCGCTGGACATCCGCCCTCGCACCGGGCCGCGATCCTATTGATGCCGAGGCGGCAGCGATCCTGCTGCAAGGCGTTTTAGATACACTGTCGGCTCATGCCCCGGTCCATTCAAATCAATGAAAGCGGTGAGCTGGTCCATCTGCTCACCACAGAGGGCATTCCGAAGGCATTAATGCTGCGCATTCTGGATCGCGCCAAGACCTTTCTCGATCCTAAAAATCCAAAAGAAGTCGTTAATGCGCCACTGCTCGACGGCAAGAGTGTTTTCAATCTCTTTTTCGAAAATTCCACCCGGACACGGACCACTTTTGAGATTGCTGCCAAGCGGCTGTCAGCCGATGTGGTTAATCTGAATGTGCAGGCCTCGAGTACCGCAAAGGGCGAGTCCTTATTGGATACGATCGATAACCTCGCGGCGATGAAGGCTGATATGTTTGTTGTTCGTCACGGGCAAAGCGGTGCACCGACACTGATCGCCAAGCACATCAACAAGGTCGCGCCTCATATTCGTGTCATGAATGCCGGAGATGGCCGCCATGCCCATCCAACACAGGCCCTTTTAGACGCCTTTACGATCCGCCACTTTAAGGGCGACTTTCAGCATCTTCGTGTTGCCATCGTGGGGGATATCCTGCACTCACGCGTGGCCCGCTCCAATATTCATGCGCTGACCACGCTTGGGGTTCCAGAGATTCGCGCCATCGGCCCGCGGACTTTATTACCCTCGGGATTAAAAGAGCTTGGCCTTCAGGTCTACACCGACCTCTCCGAGGGCCTGCGCGATGTCGATGTCATCTTGACACTGCGTCTGCAAAACGAGCGGATGCGCGGCGCGATGCTGCCGAGCACCCAGGAATACTTTAAAAATTATGGACTGACTGTTGATCGACTCTCGGTTGCAAAGCCTGATGCCATCGTGATGCATCCCGGGCCCATGAATCGTGGTGTCGAGATCGATTCGGCAGTGGCCGATGGCAGCCAATCGGTCATCCTCTCACAGGTCACCTTTGGTATCGCTGTCCGCATGGCCGTCATGAGCATGCTCGCAGAGGCGCGTCACTGATGGCTGCCGCGCAGCGACGCCTCTCCTTGTCCGCGAGCCTGCCGAGGCTTCGTATTTTTGGCGGCCGCCTCATCGATCCCTCCAGCAAGACCGATCGGCCGATGGATCTCTGGATTGATGATGGCAGTCTGGTTGCGATCACACCCCCTGGCGAGCGCTTAGCAGGCTTTTCCTGCGACCAGGAGATTGACGCCTCGGGCCGTGTAATCTGCCCCGGCCTGATTGATCTGTGTGCCCGTCTGCGTGAGCCAGGCTTTGAGTACAAAGCGACTCTCGAATCGGAGATGCGAGCGGCCATTGCGGGCGGCGTGACCCGATTGGTCTGCCCGCCGGATACTGATCCACCATTAGATGAGCCCGGCCTTGTGGAGATGCTCAAGCATCGGGCCCGCAATCTGATTCAGGCCCATGTGCATCCTTTAGGGGCGCTTACAGTGGGCCTTAAGGGTGAGCAGATTACCGAGATGGCAGAACTCTCTGAGGCAGGCTGTGTTGGGTTCTCGCAGGGACCGATACCAATTGCGAATACCCAGATTTTTTTCCGGGCGTTGCAATATGCCAGCACTTTTGAGTATCCCGTCTGGTTTTATCCGATGGATCCGTGGATTGGTCGAACCGGGGTAGCCCACTCTGGGCCGGTATCAGGCCGACTCGGCCTGCCGGGTATTCCGGTTGCAAATGAAACGATTGCCCTTCAGACCGTCTTTGAGTTGATGCGCGTAACCGGTGCCCGAGTCCATATCTGTCGACTGTCTTCGGCCGCCGGTGTTGAGCTCGTTCGGCAGGCGAAACGTGAGGGCCTGGCGATTACTGCAGATGTCGCAATTCATCATCTGCACTTGATCGATGTCGACTTAGCCGACTTCGATGGCAATTATCGTGTGCTGCCGCCGTTTCGCAGCCAGCGTGATCGCGATGCCTTACGGGCGGGGGTTCTGGATGGCACGATTGATGTGATCTGTTCGGATCATGCTCCCGTCGATGACGACGCTAAGCAGCTTCCCTTCGGCGAGGCTGAGCCCGGCGTAACAGCGCTCGAGCTGCTGCTGCCGCTCACGCTAAAGTGGGCGAATGAGTCGAAACTGCCACTGATTGAGGCGATGCGTCGGCTTACGGTGAATCCCGCCTCGGTCCTGGGCCGCGATGCGGGCCATCTTTCGGTGGGTGGGCAGGCCGATATTTGTATCTTCGATCCGCAAGATCACTGGACAGTATCGGCATCACAACTCTTTTCTCAGGGATCGAATACGCCTTATCTCGGCCTTGAGCTGCAAGGCCGCGTACAGTCCGTGCTGGTGGATGGACGCTGCGTTTTTGAGCGTGCGAACGGCGGATTTAGCGCGTCATCCCGCTAGATCATTCAAATGATTCGGCTGATTCTGCGGGCCAGCCTACTGCTGTTGCTGCTGGTAATCGGGCTGGCCACCCTCTTTTCGCTGTATCGCATTCTTCCTCTAAGCCAGCGTTGCTGGCTGCGCAAGATCTGGTCGCGTCTGCTGCTGATGGCCTGCGGTGTTGCGCTGGAGATTCGGCCTAATCCCTATCGCATCAGCAGCGCCCCGATGCTGGTGGTCATGAATCATGTCTCCTGGCTGGATATCTTTGTTCTTAATTCTGTGATGCCAGCCACTTTCATTGCCAAGTCGGAAATTCGCCAGTGGCCTTTAGTGGGTTGGCTGCTTCAGGGCGCGGATACACTTTTCATTGAGCGCTCCAGCCGGCATGCGGTGCGGCACGTGAATCACCGCATTATTGAGCGGCTCAATCGTGGCGAGCATGTGGCATTTTTTCCCGAGAGCACCACCTCGGATGGCGCTGCGGTGCTGCCATTTCATTCCAGTTTGTTTGCGATGGCGGTTGTGCGTGCTCGGCAGGATAACGGCCCGAGTGTGATTCAACCCCCCGCAGTGCAGCCGGCCGCACTCCGCTATTTTCAGGGGAATCAGCCTTCACTGATTCCAGCCTATATCGGTGAGCAGACTTTTATGGCATCGATGCTGCAGATCCTATCTGCACGAGGCCTGAAGGCAAAACTTCAGCTGCTGGATCCGATGCTGCCGCCGGGGCCTGAGATTACTCGGCAGATGTTGGCGCAGATGGCGCATACGCGTATCGCATCTGCGGTTCAAGCTCTGGATGACTCAGTCTTCCTCGCTGGCACCCTCGAGGCTTGACTGTAGATACAGGCGACGATCCTCTAAACGAATTCCAGCCAGCTGTCGGCCCCAGACACACCCTGCATCCAGGCCAATCAGTTTTGGTCGAACCATGAGGCCAAGCGTTGACCAGTGTCCGAAGACAATGGTCTGCTTCTCAGTTTTTCGATTGGGTATCTCAAACCACGGTGTCAGGCCCGCGGCCTGCTCGGGTGCGAGCTTGGTTTTAAATTCTGGGATGCCGGTGGCGGTGAGGTAACGCAGTCGAGTAAATACACTGAGAGCAGCCCGCATGCGTTTCTGGCCAGCGAGTCCATCAGCCCAATGGGGCCGGCCACCATTGACCATCTCATGAAGAAATTCTTGCCAATGGGCGCTTCTCAGCCGAAGGCTCACTGCATTTGCAAGTGCTAAGGTTTTGCGAAGTGTCCAGTGAGGCAAGAGGCCGGCATGCACCATCAGCACATCGCCATCAGCATGTGCCAGAGGCTGTTTTCGCAGCCAGTCAATCAGATCATGGCTATCGGGAGCCCGCAAGACTTCATGCAGGGTATCTAATGGCTGGGCCTTTCGTACGCCAGCAGCGAGCGCCAATAGATGTAAATCATGATTCCCCAAAACACAGATCACGTTTCTGCCGGCATTTCGGAGTCGTCGTAGTGTTTTTAGCGACTTTGGGCCCCGATTGACTAAGTCACCAACAAACCAGAGCTGATCTCGACGCGGATTGATCGGCATCTGGGCAACCAAGGCCTCCAGGCTGTCCCAGCAGCCTTGCACATCGCCAACGACATATCGCGCCATAGATC
>RFRK01000011.1 GCA_009924525.1 Betaproteobacteria bacterium | reverse complement strand
GCGACCATTCATCAGATCAATGAGCGCATTGCAATCAAAGATCTCGAACCGCTGACTCAGGTCTATTACCAGGCCATCCAAAGTCTGCTTCAGGCGGCCTGATCGGCCCCTTCCCCCATCATGACGCTTGGCGAACTGATTGAAATCGGTGCGCAGCAGATGCATCAGGCGAGAGTCCAATTCGGCCAAGGCACCCTTAGCGCGTGGGATGAGGCGCGATGGCTTACCCTTGCCATTCTGAATTATCCGGTCGATAGCCCCGAAAACATCCACGAGCAGCTGCTATCGGCGACTCAGATCTCGCTTGTGCAGGCCGCATTAGACCGGAGAATTCGACAGCGCGTGCCCACGGCCTATATCACCGGAATGGCCTGGCTAAAGGGCTATGGATTTGCCGTCGATCCAAGGGTCATCATTCCCCGCTCCTTTATCGCCGAGCTGCTCGTTCAACGTCTGGCGACGCTTCCGATCTCATCCGAAACCCCATCGCGAATCCTGGATATGTGCACGGGCTCGGGCTGCTTGGCCATTATTGCTGCCGATATCTATCGACAGGCAAGTATCGATGCCGCAGATTTATCTGCAGAAGCATTGGCGGTTGCTCAGGCGAACGTGGATCGCTACGGCATGGCCGATCGAATTCGTCTGGTGCAGTCCGACGTCTTTTCTGCACTCACCCCTAATCGTTGGGGGCCCTACGAACTTATCCTTGCGAATCCGCCCTATGTCCCGGCGGCAAAAGAGCGGCGGCTGCCCGATGAATTTCGGGCAGAGCCCCGTATGGCCTTAATCGCCGAGGACCGCGGCATGGCGATAGTCCGACGGCTACTCAGTGAGGCTGCCCACTTTCTGGCGCCCGGCGGCCTGCTGATCATCGAAATCGGACATGAGCGGCGCAGCACCGAGGCCCTCCTTCGCAGAGAATTTCCGGGATTAAAAGCGCAATGGATTCGCACCCAAGAACAATTTGATAATGTGTTCGTGATTCGCCAAGAGCAACTCATTCAGCACCCATGGAGCCCGCCCCAATGATTACTTTGTATACCTGGCCCACGCCAAACGGAAAAAAAGTCCAGATCATGCTGGAAGAGACCGGCCTGAAATACAAGGCCAGACCGATCAATATCTCGGCCAATGAGCAGTTTGCGCGAGACTTTTTAAAAATCAGCCCTAACAACAAAATTCCGGCGATCGTCGACAGTCAAGGGCCGAACGGCAAGCCGTACTCGCTATTTGAATCCGGTGCCATTTTGGTTTATCTCGCGGGCAAAACAAACTCGCTGCTCGGCAGCACAGAGACAGATCGCTACGATATTTTGCAGTGGCTAATGTTTCAGATGGGGGGGCTGGGGCCAATGCTCGGACAGGCCCA
Organism: Betaproteobacteria bacterium; assembly: GCA_009924525.1. Classification (GTDB taxonomy): domain Bacteria; phylum Pseudomonadota; class Gammaproteobacteria; order Burkholderiales; family Burkholderiaceae_A; genus Lacustribacter. The sequence continues at coordinate 23,263 of RFRK01000011.1, read as the reverse complement.
CCATTTCCGAATTTACGCGCCCGAAAAGATTGAGTATGCAATTCATCGCTACACACAGGAGGCCCAGCGACTCTACGGGGTGATGGATCGACGGCTTGCTGAGCGCCTCTATTTGGGCTGCGACGAATACTCGATTGCTGATATCGCCGCCTGGCCTTGGATTGCGTCTTATGAGCGTCAAGGCGTCGATATCACCGCCTATCCCAATGTTCGCCGCTGGTTTGAATCGATCGGCAGTAGGCCGGCAGTTATTCGTGGCTGTGCGGTCTTAGCAGACCTTCGAAAATAACCCGGAGGGCTGACCTCACATGCACATCACGATTCGTGAAGCGATCCGCAACTGGAATCGTTTCGATGCAATCATCGACGTGCGCAGTCCCGACGAGTGGGCAGCAGATCGATTGCCCGGCGCCATCAATCTCCCCGTGCTTTCCAACCAGGAGCGGGCCGAGATTGGAGCGCTTTATGCCGAATCTGCTTTTGCAGCGAAAAAACGTGGTGCTGCATTGGTGGCGCGTAATATTGCCGTTGCACTGGAGGCTGCCCTGATCGATAAGCCACGGCAGTGGCGGCCCCTCATCTACTGCTGGCGCGGTGGTAATCGCAGCCAAGCGCTGGCAACTGTCCTAGAGCGCGTTGGCTGGAAGCCCGCACTCTTAACAGGCGGCTACACCGCGTTTCGACGCTACGTTATAGAAGACCTGAGTGTCCAAGCGCAACGCCTCCGTTATCAAATCGTTTGTGGCGTAACCGGGTCCGGAAAGAGCCTCTTTTTGCGTAATGCCCGGCACGCTGGCCGGCAAGTCCTTGATCTTGAAGCCTTGGCCCACCATCGTGGCTCCTTGTTGGGATCCGAGCCGACCGGAACTCAGCCCTCACAGAAGGCTTTTGAGACCGCCATATGGGATCAGCTGCGGCAATTCAATGAAAGTGAATCGGTGCTTGTGGAATCCGAGAGCAAAAAGATTGGTGCCCTGCAAGTGCCTACAGCGCTGATTACGCAGATGCGGGCTGCGGAATGTATTGAACTATGTCCCCGGCTAGAGGATCGCGTTGCGCATCTGCTGGCGGATTACGCTCATTTTTTTGATCAGCCCGAGTTACTGATGGCACAGCTGGAGCGGCTTGCCCCGCTCGTGGGACTGGATCGACTCGCGCAGTGGAATGACAGCATCCGCCGCCGCGCCTGGCCTGAACTCGTTACCTCATTGTTGACTCATCACTATGATCCGACCTACCGTCGGTCGATGCGCAAAAATTATTCGGGCTACGCCCAAGCCAAAAAACTTCAAGGCCATCCGATGCACGCACCGCTGCATGCTGCAGCAGCCTGAGCGTTTTGCGCCAAGCTAGCGGCTATCGGTCTTCGTGAGTTTTTCGGGAAAGGTTTTTACGCCGATCGCCCCACGATGAAAGCTAATCCAGCGCTCTAGCGCATCCTGGGTAGAGGCCATCTCGAGCCGCTGTAATTCGCGAGCAACCGCCTCCTTTACCGGCGGGCTGTCGACTGCGGGGACCTGGACGGAGTCAATCACAACAAGCCAGGCAGCCCCTGTCTTAACAGAGGCCGGCACGCTCAGCGCAGCAGGCAGATTCTTTATTTCTGCATTAAAGACTGCTGCTCTAACCTCTACCGGGATATCGGGTGTGCTGCCCGGCTTCTGGCCGTCTGAGCGGCCCAAGGTCTTCGGGGCCGCCAGGCCCGATGCGGGAGTCCCGGGGGCGAATTCTTTCGCTGCTGCTTGCGCCAATCCGGTGACACGCTCAGCGGCCTTTTGCTCTTTTAACTGGCGCTCAATCTGCACGCGGACCCGATCCAACGGAATGGGGGCAGCGGGCCGATGGGCCATCACCCGAGCACTTGCCAAAATACCGGGAGCAATCTCCACCGCTTCAGTGTTGCGCTTATTCACCAGGGCATCCGCTGAAAATAAAGCCTGCAGCATTTTCGGATGGCCAACAACACGCTGAAGTTCAGCAGACCTGGCCTCATCAGGGCCCTGACGGCGCACGGATTTCACTGTCTGTATCGGTAGGTTAAATTTCCGCGCAGCAGGCTCAAGACTATCGGACTGCTCGTAAACCAAATTAGAGAATTGCTCGACCTGATCTGCTGAGGCGGGCTTTGAAAACGCAATCAAAGCAATATCTACTTCCTCTGGTGTCTGAAAGTTTTTGGCATTCGCCTCGTAAAAAGCCTGGATATCAGCATCTGAGATCTGGATCCCTGCGAGGGCCTCTGCAACAGGAAATTTCTTCAGGCGCACGACTCGCGTCTCGAGCGCAGACTGAGTCAGCCGACGGGCGACAGACCGCGGCACGATTGTTGAGCGGCCAATGGCAGCCGGTACCGATTCCAAGGCAAGATCAGCACGGACACGCTGCTCAAAGCCTTCGGCAGTCAGGCCCTGGGCCTTAAGCGCCTGCTGGTACAGGGCCATATCGAAACGGCCCTCTTTCTGCACCGCAGGAATCGCTGCGATGGTCCTTCGCATCTGCTCATCTGAGATTCTGACCCGCAGAGACTCGGCAGCGTGAAGCAGAACCTGCTGTGTCACCATATCTTCGAGCGTAGAGAGCCGAGACGCCTGGGTATCCAATAGGTTTGGGTCAATCCGGCCGCCGAGTTGGGCGCGGATCTGATCAATCCGCTGCTGATGGGATCGCTCCCACTCAAACTTCTGAATCTTCTGTCTGCCGACGGTGGCAACGGTACCCGCATCCGAACCCGGCGCAATGAGATCCCAAGCGCCGACCACGACGAATGAGGGAATAATCAGGATGAGAATCAGGCCAAGAAAAATTCTTTGGTGCCGGCGGACCGATTCAAACATGGCGAGAACTCAACAGTAAGCAAGGACACGGGCCCGGCAAATCCGGGGCCGGGAAAGATGGCGGAGTGGACGGGGCTCGAACCCGCGACCCCCGGCGTGACAGGCCGGTATTCTAACCAACTGAACTACCACTCCTTTTAAATCAACCGCTGCAACTGCAAAAAAGTTTTGGTGGGTGCTGAGAGGGTCGAACTCCCGACCTACGCCTTGTAAGGGCGCCGCTCTACCAACTGAGCTAAGCACCCAAAACCTCGATTCCGCTCGCCCGAAGGCAGCTTTTTGCAAGCCCGCGATTATAAAAAAAAAGGGCCGCCTCTTCAAGCGCACCCTCTTTTGAGTTGGACCCCGCGCGGCCCACAGGGGGCGGCACGGTCTGACAAGACTACTAGCGGTTAATTGCGTCTTTCAGGGCTTTTCCTGCACGAAATTTCGGCACTTTTGCAGCTTTAATTTTGATGGCTGCACCAGTCTGAGGATTGCGGCCAGTACGAGCAGCGCGCTTGCCAACTGCAAATGTTCCAAAACCGACCAAGGTAACTGAGCTGCCTTTTTTTAGTGTGTTCTTCACGCCACCGATGACTGCCTCAAGCGCCCGGCCTGCGGCTGCCTTCGAGATATCGGCCTGCTTGGCGATATGCTCGATCATTTCATTTTTATTCACTGACCACCCCCCCCGCGAAACAGAGAGCGAATTATTTCGATTCGCCGAGACAGTGTCAAGGCGAATCGAATTCGGGGCTATTAATGCGGCAACGGATCCGACTTGGTTCTTTTACGGCCGCGCGAGGACTCCTTTGCAGCATCTGCTGCAGGGACAGCAAGCGGCACCTCATCTTCTGGCAGCGGCACAGGTGCTTTCGCTAGTGCTAGATCCAGCACCTGATCGATCCATTTCACAGGAACGATTTCCAACGCGCCCTTTACATTGGCAGGAATCTCTGCCAGATCTCGGACATTTTGCTCCGGAATCAGGACCTTCTTAATACCACCCCGATGTGCCGCCAGCAGCTTTTCTTTTAGGCCGCCAATCTGAAGCACTTCTCCACGTAGCGTGATTTCTCCGGTCATCGCCACATCGGCGCGGACCGCAATGCCCGTTAGCGCTGAGACCATAGCAGTGGTCATCGCGATACCTGCGCTCGGCCCGTCTTTCGGAGTCGCGCCCTCTGGCGCATGAATATGTAAATCTTTTTTCTCAAAGACATCGTCAGTAATACCAAGCCGTCGGGCGCGGCTTCGGACCACAGAGCGGGCGGCCTCAACCGACTCCTTCATGACGTCCCCCAGGGAGCCCGTGCGGATAATCTGGCCCTTACCCGGCATGACGGCCGCCTCGATGGTCAGCAATTCTCCGCCGACCTCGGTCCAGGCCAGGCCGGTAACCTCTCCAACCTGATCCTCCTTCTCAGCAACGCCATAGGTGTACTTGCGCACACCCAGGAATTCCTCGATGTTTTCCGCATTCACCTTCACGGGAGGTGCGGCTTTCTTGGTGAGCACCATACGCGTGACCTTGCGGCAGATTTTTGAAATCTCGCGCTCCAGACCGCGGACTCCCGCCTCGCGGGTATAGGTGCGAATGATCTCGCGGATTGCGGATTCCTCGACCTCGATCTCACCCGCCTTCAGTCCTGTGTGCTTAATTTGCTTCGGTAGCAGATATCGGGTGGCGATGTTGATCTTCTCTTCCTCGGTATAGCCCGAGAGTTTGATTACCTCCATCCGATCCAGGAGTGCAGGCGGGATATTCAAGGAATTGGCAGTGGCCACAAACATGACATCAGAGAGGTCGTATTCCACCTCAACATAGTGATCCACAAAGGCATGGTTCTGCTCTGGGTCCAGCACCTCCAGCAGAGCACTGGCAGGATCGCCTCGAAAATCCATACCCATCTTGTCGACCTCATCAAACAAGAACAGTGGATTGCGAACGCCCGTCTTGGTTAGGTTTGACAAAACCTTGCCGGGCATCGAGCCGATATAGGTCTTCCGATGGCCGCGAATTTCGGCCTCATCACGCACACCGCCTAAGGCCATGCGGACAAACTTACGATTGGTCGCCCGTGCGATGGACTGGCCCAGCGAGGTCTTGCCCACGCCGGGAGGCCCCACCAGGCACAGAATGGGAGCCTTGACCTTATCAACACGCTGCTGCACCGCGAGATACTCCAGGATGCGTTCTTTGACCTTCTCTAGGCCGTAATGCTCCTTCTCGAGCACCTGTTCCGCATCCGAGAGATTGTTGTTGATCTTGCTTTTCTTTTTCCAGGGAAGATTGACGAGCGCATCAATGTAGTTTCGGACGACGGTGGCCTCGGCGGACATCGGCGACATCATCCTGAGTTTTTTGAGCTCTGCATTGGCCTTATCGAGGGCCTCCTTGGGCATCCGAGCCGACTTAATTTTTTTATCTAGCTCATCAAGTTCGCTATCCTCGCCTTCGCCCAGCTCTTTCTGGATGGCTTTGACCTGCTCATTTAAATAATACTCACGCTGGCTTTTTTCCATCTGCCGCTTCACGCGACCGCGTATGCGCTTCTCGACTTGCAGGATATCGAGCTCGGTCTCTATGAGCGCCAGCAGCTTTTCCAGCCGCTCGATGACCGGAACAACCTCCAGCACCGCCTGCTTTTGCTCAAGTTTCATCGGCAGATGAGCAGCGATCGCATCAGCAAGCCGGCCCGCATCCTCAATACTCATAAGGCTATTGAGAATCTCAGCCGGAACTTTTTTATTCAGTTTCACGAATTGATCGAATTGATTCAGGATGGTTCGGCGCAGGGCCTCAACCTCAGGCCCATCCGGAGACTCTGGCACCATGGGAGTGATTCTTGAGGTGAGGTAGCTGCCCTCATCCTCGACCTCCATCACCCGCGCCCGCTGTGAGCCCTCGACCAAGACCTTCACCGTGCCATCGGGCAACTTGAGCATTTGCAAGATGCTGGCGACACACCCGATCTCGTAAATATCGGTTGCTGCGGGATCGTCTTGGGCCGCGCTTTTCTGGGCAGCCAAAAAGATGTGCTTGCCGGCCTCCATTGCAATCTCCATCGCCTTGATGGACTTTGGCCGGCCGACAAACAAGGGGATGACCATGTGCGGAAAGACCACGACATCACGCAGCGGCAGCATTGGCAGTGATACCGGCTCTTCGGGCAATAAATCGATCTTGGACACGTTAGCGAGACTCCAGGAGTGGTTTGGTTCGAAGATGGGGCCTGTCCGGCCAAAAAACAAGGCCTTGGCCTTGGATTTCTGGGGTAGCGGGAAGAATCACCCCCACGGCAAGCGGGGGGTTTAGGGTGTTCAGTTGGACGCTAGGCGCTGCTGGCAAGCTTTTGGGCCTCGCCATAAATCAGCAGCGGCCGGCCATCCCCGTTAATGGCCGATTCATCAATGACGACCTTCGTGACATTACTCAGACCAGGAAGGTCAAACATGGTGTCTAAAAGCGCCTGCTCGAGTATGGAGCGCAAACCCCGAGCGCCAGTTTTGCGTTTGATCGCTTTTTTGGCAATCGCTGTCAGCGCAGCGGGGCGAATCTCAAGCTCTACATTCTCCATCGCGAAAAGGGCCTGATACTGCTTCACCAGCGCATTTTTAGGCTCGATCAGAATCTGAATTAATGCATCTTCGCGCAGCTCGTCTAGGGTGGCGACCACAGGCAGCCGGCCAACCAACTCTGGAATAAGGCCGAACTTAATGAGATCTTCGGGCTCGACCTCACGGAAAAGCTCGCCCACATCTCTGTCGCTGGGGGAGCGGACCTCTGCCCCAAAGCCAATCGAAGTTTTCTCGGTCCGATTGCGAATGACCTTATCAAGCCCATCAAACGCGCCGCCGCAGATAAACAAGATATTGGTGGTGTCGATCTGCACAAAATCCTGATTCGGATGCTTGCGACCCCCCTGGGGCGGCACTGAGGCGACCGTACCCTCGATCAGTTTGAGCAAGGCCTGCTGCACACCCTCGCCAGAGACATCCCGAGTAATTGAGGGGTTATCGGATTTGCGGGTGATCTTATCGATCTCATCGATATAGACAATGCCGTTTTGGGCCTTCTCTACCTCGTAGTTACAGTTTTGTAGAAGCTTCTGAATAATGTTTTCAACATCCTCACCCACATACCCCGCCTCGGTCAGGGTGGTGGCATCGGCGATAACAAAAGGCACATTCAGGAGTCGCGCCAGCGTCTGCGCCAGCAGCGTTTTGCCGGAGCCGGTGGGTCCGATGAGCAGAATGTTGCTCTTCGAGAGTTCGATCTCGGCCTTGCCTTCGGGCCGGCTATCACCACGATGCCGCAGACGCTTGTAATGGTTGTAGACCGCAACAGAGAGAATTCTCTTGGCCGTGCTTTGGCCAATCACATATTGGTCAAGCCGGGCTGCAATTTCCTGAGGGGTGGGAAGGCCATCTTTCGCAGCCTCGGGTTCCGCGGCCTGCTCATCGCGAATGATGTCATTACAGAGGTCGATGCATTCATCGCAGATGAACACCGAGGGGCCGGCAATCAGCTTCTTAACTTCGTGCTGACTTTTGCCGCAAAAAGAGCAATAAAGAAGTTTTTCGCTGGATCCCTTTTTATCCGCCATCCGCGCTCTCACGGTGCGTCAGCACCTTGTCGACGATTCCATACTGTAACGCATCTTCGGCCGACATAAAGTTGTCCCGGTCCGTGTCCCGGGCGATCGTCTCCAGGGTCTGGCCAGTCCGCTCGGCCAGAATCCGATTCAGCTTGTCTCGTAAAGCCAGAATCTCTCGGGCATGAATTTCAATATCTGAGGCCTGTCCCTGCACGCCGCCCAGGGGCTGATGAATCATTACCCGGCTATTTGGCAAAGAGAAGCGCTTGCCTTTCGCGCCGGCTGCCAGAAGAAAAGCGCCCATACTGGCTGCCATGCCCACGCAAAGCGTGCTGACATCCGGCTTGATGAACTGCATGGTGTCAAAAATTGCCAGACCGGAGGACACTGAGCCGCCCGGCGAGTTGATGTAGAGGGAGATATCTTTATCCGGGTTTTCCGACTCGAGAAATAGCAACTGGGCAATCACCAGGTTCGCGGTCTGATCATTAACCGGACCCACCATGAACACGACCCGTTCTTTTAATAAACGGGAGTAGATGTCATAGGCCCGCTCCCCCCGGCCAGACTGCTCGATGACCATGGGTACGAGCCCAAGACCTCGGGGGCTTTCTGCCTGACTGGCTTCGGAGTGCATACCGGGGAAATTCCCATTGAACGTTGTCGCAGCCATGATTCCCGCTTCCTTAAGCCGCCTGACCGGGCTCGGCCATCAGGGCCTCCACCGTCATCGGATTGTCCACAACCTTGGCCTGCGAAAGCGCCCAGGTCACCACGTTATCTTCAATCACTACAGCCTCCGCTTCTGCACGCTGCTTGGGCTGGCCGAGAAACCAATTCACAAAGGCATCAGGCTTTTCGTAAGCGGAGCCCAACTCCTCGACAAAGGCCCGAATCTGTGCCTCGGTCGGACGCAGCTCCTTGATTCGGACAATCTCACCCACCAGAAGGCCGAGCTTGACCCGCCGAGTAGCCTGCTCGGTGAAAAGGTCTGCCGGAATCGGCACGTCCTTCATATTCATACCGCGGGCCGCCATGTCCTCGCGGGTCGAATCAGCCATCCGCTGGGATTCGCTTTGCACTAAGGCCTTGGGGACTTCGAAGCTGGCCCACTGATTTAAGGCATCCATGACTGCAGTCTTTGTTTTTGACTTACACCGGGTTGTCACTTCGCGGGCGAGATTCTTTTTTACATCCTCTCGAAAAGTGGCAAGGTCGCCAGATTCGATGCCCATCGTCTTGACGAAGGCCTCATCGAGGGAAGGAATTTTCGGCTCGCCGACCGAGCGGATCTTGATCTTGAAGCTGGCCAGCTTTCCAGCGACATCTTTGCCGTGGTAATCCTGCGGGAACTGCAGCGGAAACGTTTTAGTCTCGCCCGACTTCATATTGGTTGCCGCCTCATCGAACTCTTTCAGCATGCTGCCGTCGCCAAGCACAAACGCGTAATTCTCGGAACTGCCGCCCGTAAACGGTACGCCATCGATCTCGCCGGTAAAGTCCAGCATCACCCGGTCGCCTTTCTGCGAGGGGCGGCTGACGTCTTCAAAGGCCGTGCGCTGCTTGCGCAGCGTTTCGATCGTGCGATCAATATCCGCCTCGGTAATCTCACAGATGACCCTCTTGATCTCAACGCCAGCGAGTTCCGGGCAGGCGATTTCGGGATAAACCTCGACTACGGCCTCGAAACTCAGGACCTGATCGGATCCCGAGCTCTCTTTGGCGGGCTCTATGGATGGCGGCCCAGCGACACGCAGTTTTTGCTCGACCACCGCATGACCATAAACGCGGCCAATCACCTCATTCATGGCTTCCGACTGGGCCTGAGCGCCGTAAGTCTGGGCGACAACCTTCATTGGCACCTTGCCCGGCCGAAAGCCCGGCATCTTGACTGAGCGACTAATGCGCTGCAGACGTTTCTGGGCCTCCTGCTCGACCTCGGCGATGGAGACCGTGAGTTGGAGGCGCCGCTCAAGCGGGCTGGGGGTTACCGAAGGAGATGCAGTCATAGCCAATTCTTCAATCTAAATGCACACCCAAGAGGGCACCGCTGGGTTTGAACATGTCGGATGGTGCGAAGGGCGGGACTCGAACCCGCACACCTTGCGGCGTCAGGACCTAAACCTGGTGCGTCTACCAATTTCGCCACCTTCGCCTGTGCGCCCGACGCTCCAGCCGCATTGTACTTAGAATCCCCGCATGGACCCGGGACACCTAGGTACGGCTTTTCATGGCGGTGGGCACTACGAAAACTTTCCCGTTGCCTCCTGGCTGCTGCCCGCCGAGATGCGAGGAACCCTGCTGGCGCTCTATCGATTCGCACGCACAGGCGATGACCTCGCCGATGAGGGCGATCTCGCACCCGCTGCCCGTCAGGCTGGGCTCAACGCGCTACGCGCTGGGCTCGATGGGCTTAACTCGAGTCTCGCAAAGCCTAACGGGCACCAGGATATTGGAAGCGCACTGCGTGCAGAACTTCTGGCAAGGCAGCTGCAGACCCTTCAGGCCGGCAAGCTTCTTGATGCCTTCCAAAGCGATATCCTGCACCAGCCCTATCCAACGATTTCAGATCTGATGGTGTATTGCGAGCACTCCGCAAACCCCATCGGCCGCATCATGTTGGCAGCCGCCAAGATCATTGACGACTCAAATGTCAACTGCCCAATTACTGCGGCCTCCGATGCCGTCTGCAGCGGACTGCAGCTGGTTAACTTCGCCCAGGACATGGGCCAAGACTTTAAGCGCGGGCGTATTTACGTTCCGCAAGAGTGGTGGCCAGCAGGCTGGCTGCCCGAGGCCGGCCCAGAGAGTGTTTCAGATGAAATCAAACACCATTGGGCCACTAAAATGGCTTGGTTGGGTCATGACCATATCGTTCGCGGCACGGGGCTTGTTGCCCACATTCATCGGGCAGCTCGCGGTCCAAGAAAACGACTCGGACTCGAGATTGCGATGGTCATTGAAGGTGGGCTCAGAATGTCGCGAAAGGTTCTGGCAGATCCTATAGCGGTATGGCGTAGATCTCCTGTGCTGTCACGGGCCGATCTTGCAGTGATACTGTTACGAGCCATGCTGACGTTCATTAATCCTCGCCGCCACGACGCATGACGCCCGATCAGTACTGCGCCGCCAAGGTGGCCGAGAGCGGCTCGAATCTGGTCGCCGCCTTCAAGATTCTCGAACCGCAGCCCCGGGCCGCGATCATGGCCCTTTATGCATTTTGTCGCGAGATTGATGACATCGTAGATGAATGCAAAGAGTCCGATCTGGCACGCATCAAGCTGGCATGGTGGCAGGAAGAAATCGATCGACTGTTTCAAGGCACGCCCCAGCATCCCGTAGGCCAGGCGCTGCAGCCACGTGTTGCCGCCCACGAACTTCCCCAGTCTCAGTTTCTTGAGATTATTGCCGGCTGCGAGATGGATCTACTGCAGAACCGATATGCCCGCTGGCAAGATTTGGATCTGTACTGTGATCGTGTTGCGGGTGCTGTAGGCCGGCTCTCGGCACGAATTTTTGGACAGGCCGATGCGCGGGTACTGGACTACGCCACACTTCTGGGCCGCGCCCTGCAATACACCAACATCATTCGTGACGTCGGCGATGACGCGCGGCGCGGACGGATCTACATTCCTGCAGAGGCCTTGCATCAATTTGGTGTGGATGCGGCAGGCATTCTGCGTTTCGAGCACTCCGCAGCCTTTCAATCGATGATGGCCGATATGGCCCAGCGCGCCCACAGTCTTTACGACCAGGCATTCGCGCAGCTGCCGCGCAATCAGCGCAGTGCACAGCGGCCAGGCCTGATCATGGCAGCGATTTATCGAGAGCTGCTCAGGGTCGTGGAGTCAGAATCGTTTCGGGTTTTAAATCAACGCATCTCTGTGGCGCCCGCACGCAAGCTCTGGCTGGCCTGGAAGGCCTCGCTCGGCATGATGCCGGCCTGATTGGATGCTGATCATCATTGGTGGGGGCTGGGCAGGACTGGCTTGCGCTGCAGCGCTAAAGCGCCACGCATCACAGCCGATCTGTATCTTTGAAGCCGCTCCTCGCCTCGGTGGTCGGGCACGCGGACTCCTCTGGAGCGACCGCAATATTGACAACGGGCAGCACCTGACCATTGGCGCTTATGAGCGAACCCTGGCACTACTTCAAGCGGCCGGCGCGCCGGCCTGGATCAGAACGCCGTTAAATTGGTGTGGCTTGGGCCGTGACGCCAAGATTGAGCAGCAATGGCGGGTGCCCTCATTGGCCTGGCCCGGGAGGGCGCTCTGGGCTGCCATCCCTGGGCTTGGACCACAAGGCTGGCCGCGCGCCTGGCGACTGAGCATGGCACAAACTCTGATTGCGCTTCATCGTCAGGGCTGGACATTACCGGATCCATCTCGCGCAGACTCCGAGAATCAATCGGTCGCACGGTGGTTATCGCAAAGACGCGTACCCCTAGGACTCATACAGCACTTTTGGCAGCCGCTCACAGAGGGCGCATTGAATACTGAGCTTGAGACTGCGCGGGCATCGACGCTAATTCGAGTGCTGCGCGACTCTCTGGCGGGTCCTGCAGGGGCCTGCGATGTTTTGGTGCCTCGTCATAACCTCAGCATTGATGGTGTCGAGCCGATTGCAGCATGGCTTGCACGCCAAGGCGTAAAGATTGAGTCGGGCCACCGAGTGAAATACGTCAAGCCCACTGAGGCGGGCCGCTGGCAGGTCGAGCTTGTAGCAAGCGGCACACAGCGATCGATTGCTGCCGATGCAGTGATCATGGCATTGCCTTTTCACGCAAGTCAGAGGCTCTGGTCGGATTCAGCACTCGCTTTGACAGCAGCATCACGCCGCTGGTCGCGGCTTGATCATCGTGCGATCACCACCATTTGGATCGCACTGACCGAGGAGCAGGAGCAAAGGCTCTCCCACCTGCCGAAGTGGTTTGTGCTCAATGCGATAGCGGGCCTGCCCCACTGTGGTCAGGTGGTGGTGCGGCGCGAGCGGACGCTTGGTGTGGTGATCAGCGCCCAAAATGCGATCCGGTCCGATCAGGATCGTGATCGGATCGCATCGCAGCTTGCAATTCAGCTACGACAGCAGCTGAAACTTGAGTATTCGGCCTGCGATACGAAATGGATCACTGAAAAGACCGCAACCTGGGCCTGCACCGTCGATGCGCCGCAGCCCAGCCTGGATGAGCAGGAAGGACAAACTGGTCTGCCAGGTTTATTCCGATGCGCGGATGATCTCGTTGCACACTACCCCGCCACCATTGAAAGTGCAGTACGTTCGGCAGAGGCGACTGCAGATGGGGTAATTCGTTTTCTCTCTGGCCGCTAGCTACGCAGGACCTCTAGAGCCTGCTCAAGGCTTGCAACCGGATGGATCTCCATGCCTTCAATACCGCGTTTCGGCGCGTTCGCTGCTGGAATAATCGCTCTTGAAAATCCGAGCTTTGCGGCCTCTTTCAGCCGCTCTTGACCGCGCGGAGCGGGCCGGACCTCGCCCGCTAGGCCCAGCTCACCGAAGACGACCAGGCCCACAGGGACTGCACGATTTTTAAATGATGAAACGATCGCCAACATCACCGCGAGATCAGCTGCAGGCTCTGTGATACGCACGCCACCCACTGCATTGACAAACACATCCTGATCGAAGCAGGCGATGCCCGCATGACGATGCAGCACCGCCAACAACATCGCGAGCCGCTGTGGCTCGAGGCCCACACAGAGTCGACGCGGATTCGGCACATGGGCGGTATCCACCAAGGCCTGAATCTCAACCAATAGGGGCCGTGAGCCCTCCTGAGTTACCAGCACACACGAGCCGGCAATCGGCCCCTGGCCCGCAGCGCCCAGATGTCTCGGCGAGAGAAACAAAGCCGACGGATTACTGACTGCCTTGAGTCCCCGATCCGTCATTGCAAAGACGCCAATCTCATTCACGGTGCCAAATCGATTTTTTATCGCCCGTACAACGCGATAAGACGCATGCGCATCACCCTCAAAATAAAGCACAGAGTCAACGATGTGCTCTAACACGCGAGGCCCGGCAAGCGTGCCCTCTTTGGTGACGTGGCCCACCAGAATGACTGTGCAGGAGTGTTCCTTAGCCCAGCGCGTCAGCCTGGAGGCGCACTCTCGAACCTGAGAGACTGAGCCAGGCGCTGCCGTTAAGGCCTCGCTGTATAAGGTCTGAATCGAATCGAGCACCACGATAGCGGGCTTTTGCGCAACCAACTGCCCAAAAATTTGCTCCAGCTGAATCTCGGCAAGGACCGTAAGCGAACTCTCATCCAGGCCCAAGCGCCGCGCCCGCAGCGCCACCTGCGCAACCGATTCCTCGCCACTGACATAAAGCGTTGAATGCGCCTGACTTAATGCCACCAAGGCCTGAAGTAGCAGCGTTGATTTACCAATCCCCGGGTCACCGCCAATTAATACGACGCCTCCCGGCACCAGGCCGCCGCCGAGCACGCGATCAAACTCCTCGCTGCCGGTGGGAATACGCGGCAGCTCCTGGGCCTGGACTTCGGATAGTCGAACCGCTTTGCCTGATGGAGCAAGCGCTGTCGGGATCTGGCCCCCGCGTGACATGGGCAGCACGCCGACTTCCTCAAGACAATTCCAAGAGCCGCAGCCATCGCACTGGCCCTGCCATTTCGAATGAGCATGGCCACACTCGCGGCAGACAAACTGACTCTTATCTTTGGCCATCAATTATCTTTCTTGGTACCCGCGGCATCACTGCAGTCATCAACTCATAGCCGACGGTGCCGCAATGTCGTGCCACGTCATCGATCGGCAGATGTTCGCCCCAGAGCTCGACACCAGAGCCCACAACCACTTCAGGATGATCGGTGAGGTCAACCGTAATTAAATCCATCGAAACGCGTCCAGCGATCGGCACCCGGCGGCCCGCAATCCATACGGGTGTTCCATCCGGTGCGCAACGGGGATAGCCGTCGGCATAACCAGCGGCGATTACGCCGATCCGACTTGGCCGCATCGCACGAAAACGCGCACCATAACCCACTGCATCTCCAGGCTTGAGCGCCTGAATGCCGATGATCTGAGTTGTGAGTGACTGAACCGGCTTTAGACCGAGGCCCGAGGCAGAATGCTCAGCGGACTCATCCTCAAATGGAGTCGCACCGTAAAGCGCAATGCCCGGCCGAGCCCAGTCTGCGTGGGTCTGTGGATGCCCGAACACCGCAGCGGAATTCGCCAAAGAGGCCTGGCCGACTTGGGTGGTCAAACGAGACTTCAGTGCGGCGAACGCTGCCTGGAATTCATCGAACTGCGATTGCCAGCCCGTTGGTAGATCAGCGCAGGCGAAATGCATCATGAAATGAATCGGCGACTGAATGCGATGACTGAGGTCTTGAACAAGACCGACAAGTGCCTCGTGGTTTTCCCGGGAGGGAATTCCCAGACGATTCATTCCAGTATTCAGTTTGATCCAAAGACTGTTCGGCACCGTTGATGCGTTTTTAAACATCTCTGCCTGCTCAAAGCTGGTAATCACGGTACTCGCATCCAACGCCTTCATTTCTGCGAGATCTTCGGCAGCGAACGCGCCCTCCAGCATCAATATTGGCTTGGTCCAACCTGCTGCACGTGCCTGATGGGCCTCGGCAAGGTCAAGCACCGCAAGGCCATCTGCATCCGCAACACCCTTTACGACCTGAGCAATACCTTGTCCGTAACCGTTCGCCTTCGCGACCGCCCAAATTCGGGATTGCCCGAGGGATTTTCGTATCACCGATACGTTATGACGCATCGCATCAATTCGAACAGTAAGCAGTATGGGCCGCGTCATGGAAAGCCATTCTATTCGTTCGTGATCTAATCACGGCGCACTTGCACAAAGGACCGCATGAAACCCGGCTTTTACACCATCATGGCAGCGCAGTTTTTCTCTTCGCTTGCCGACAACGCCCTGCTGATCGCGGCCATTGCCTTGCTCATTGAGCTCTCCGCTCCCGAGTGGATGAAGCCTTTACTGAAACTATTTTTCACTGTTTCCTATGTGGTGCTTGCCCCATTTGTCGGCGCATTTGCCGACTCCATGCCGAAGGGTAAGGTGATGTTCATCACAAACACGATCAAGATTGCAGGCTGTGCATTGTTATTTTTTACTGTCCATCCACTGCTTGCTTATGCAGTCGTAGGCCTGGGTGCGGCAGCATATTCGCCTGCCAAATACGGCATCCTCACCGAACTTCTGCCCCCAGAACGGCTGGTGGCCGCCAATGGCTGGATTGAAGGCACAACCGTAAGCTCCATCATCTTGGGCACGATGGTGGGTGGCGCTCTCATTAGCCCCGCGATTAGCGGCTGGCTGCTGTCACTGGACTTCCCGGGATTTGATTTCGCCATTGATAGCCCCGCGGAATCTGCAATTTTGGTGATCGGTCTGATCTATGGAATTGCAGCCCTATTTAATCTTCGCATTCCCGATACAGGCGCCCGCTACGAGCGTCAACACACCAACCCAATAAAACTGCTTGCAGATTTCTGGCATTGCAATACCACGCTATGGCGCGACAAGCTTGGTCAGATCTCTCTAGCAGTGACCACGCTATTCTGGGGCGCAGGCGCAACGCTGCAATTTATTGTGCTGCACTGGGCCCGCGATCAGCTCGGCATGCAGCTGGACAAGGCAGCGATTCTGCAAGGAATCGTTGCTCTGGGCATTGCGGGCGGCGCGATTCTTGCAGCCCGCTTTGTGCCACTAAAGCAGACGCCATCAGTGCTCAAGCTCGGGGTCATCATGGGCCTGGTCGTACCCGGCATGACGCTGGTGAGCAGCATGGGCGCATCGATTCCGCTTCTGGTCATTATTGGCGGTTTGGCCGGCTATTTTGTGGTGCCGATGAATGCCTTGCTGCAGCATCGAGGCCACGTGCTGCTGTCAGCCGGGCATTCGATTGCGGTACAGAATTTCAATGAAAACCTCAATATCCTGGTGATGCTGGGTCTTTACGCGCTGTTGATTAAAGCTGAGCTGCATGTCAACACCATCATCATTATCTTTGGCTTATTTGTGGCAGGCACCATGGCACTCGTCATTCGGCGCTATCGATACAACCGCCGCAACTATGATCTTGATGCCCTCATCGGCGTAGAGAAGCATCACCACTAGAGTCCGATCGATCCCCGTATTAGCGCTGCTTCATCGTGCGCCGAGCCCGACAGAGACGGGCCCAGAGATCGCGTTTGGCCTGCGACCCCTCCATGCAGGCCGATAGCGCAGGGCCGGTGTCGAGCACCTGATCGACCATGGGCGCAGAAAACTGGAGTTCCTTACAAATCTTGTGTACCCGCTGAGCCAGAGCCTCGGCGGCGGGATCCCGCCGCACCGTTCGCTGGCGCCAGCTTGGCATGAGCTCAAGCACCGTAAGGGCTTCTTTTGAGAGTTCCGTCATCAATGCTCCAGGCTTTGCCGCATTACAACCGCATCTTCACGCGATACCGAGGCGGTCGCCGAATTCGGATAGTAGCCCTTGCGAATTCCGATCTGCGCAAAACCAAGCCGCCGATACAAGGCGAGCGCCCGATGATTGCTTGGCCGAACCTCAAGCAGAATCTGTTGAAGTCCCTCGGCCTGCATCTGCTGCATCACTGAGCGCATCATCCAGGTGCCGAGTCCATGACCCTGACGCGGTGGCGCCAAGGTGATGTTGAGCAAATGGGCCTCTTGAAGTACGGGCATCCAGACGACATATCCAATCAACACGCCGCGTTCGCGCAAAAGCTTTAGCCGATAGCCAGCGCTGAGTGAATCACGAAAATTCCCGATCGTCCACGGAAAAGGATAGGCAGTATTTTCGATCGCCATGACAGCTTCCAGATCTTCGGCGCGCATTTCAGACCATTGCAGATCCGCACCCTGCTGCCGCTCAATAATCGTCTGCGCAACTTTCTCTCTTACATACAGCGGCGTAAGCTCAGCCCCATGTATCCACTGGCTTGGCCGATTCAACTGCGGATCACGGGCATAACGCATCATCCAGCCTGACATTGGTAAGGCCTCATTGCCCATCGTGCTTACCAGAGGATCGGAAAGCTTAATGAGGGCCTGATCATCGCGAATCCCCAATCCGAGATCAGAAACTGCAGCCTTCTGCACAACCATTGGCGGGACGATCCAAACAACATGAGTCTGCAGTCCACTATTTTTAAATTCAAGGATGGCAGCAAACGACTCCCCAAGCCGCGCATCGAACTCAATCAAAAATTGCTGATACTCGCCGTGGACCTGTGTCGACCACCATGCATAAGCAGCGGCCTCAAATCCCGAAACTGGGTAACAGGGCCTCTGTAATCCCAGGCTTAGACCCTGAGCAATGCCGCAAGCGATTCGCAAACCGGTGAACGACCCGGGCCCGATACCGACCACTAGCCCCTCCAGGGACTGCCAATTCAGTCCTGACTTGCCGAGCAGTTCCTCTGCAAGCGGCAGCAGTTGACTGGAATGTGTCTGGCCAGCTTGCGCCGTCGCAGTATGCAGCTGCCCATCTTCCTTCATGACCGCCACCGAAGCCAGCGCGTCGGCTGACTCTAAGCCAAGCATGGCGTGGTTCATGCGCTACGACGACTGAGCATCGCCACAGCCTGCGCTGCGATGCCCTCACCACGGCCGATAAATCCGAGATGTTCAGTGGTTTTTCCTTTGATATTGATGCAGCCCTCTGCGGTGCCGACGCAATCCGCCACGGACCTCACCATCTGCTCGGCATACGGCGCGATCTTAGGCTGCTGCGCAATTACTGTGGCATCAATCTGGGCAACCTGCCATCCCCTAGCGGCAACCATAGCGGCCGCCTGGCGCAACAACATGCGGCTATCTGCACCCCGATAGGCGGGGTCACTATCAGGAAAGTGACGGCCGATATCTCCGAGCCCAGCCGCTCCGAGGATGGCATCAGTAATCGCATGCAACAGGACATCGGCATCCGAGTGACCCGCAAGGCCTTTTTCA
The DNA here is from genome assembly GCA_009924525.1 of Betaproteobacteria bacterium. Taxonomy (GTDB): domain Bacteria; phylum Pseudomonadota; class Gammaproteobacteria; order Burkholderiales; family Burkholderiaceae_A; genus Lacustribacter. Next base: position 4,872 of record RFRK01000011.1, on the reverse strand, counting down.
AATGGAATTTCCACACCCCCGAGAATCAGGGGCCTTCCTGGAGTCAGCGCGTGCACATCAAAGCCTTGTCCAATTGCAACTGCAGGCGTTGCCATAGCGGGTTTCTTTACAGACATTTCAGCGTTGGCCATGAGTGCCTCCATCAATCTAAAGTCACCTGGCGTGGTGAGCTTGATATTGCTTGTATCTCCAGGCACCAAATAGATACGGCCGCCTGCCTGCTCCATCGCGCTGGCCTCATCGGTGGCCGTCGGATTCTGCTCATAGGCCGCAATCAATGGACCAAGTCGAAACGCCTGAGGCGTCTGGGCGGACCACAAGGCTTTACGATCCAGCGTCTGCGCCACGGTGGGCGTAATCTGGGCAGGTTCAACCCGCTTTACTGTATCCGCAAGGGGAACGGCAAGAATAGCGCCCTCGCCATCACCATTCAGATCCTTACAGCGCTGCCATAAGGCCCTTAGGCTTAGCTCCGTTACTGCCGGCCTTGCTGCATCATGGACCATCACCCAGAGATCCTGCCGATTGCCCACCGCCTGAGCAACACACTTTAAGCCCGCAATCACCGAGGCGGCGCGAGTCGGGCCACCCAGACCCACAGTGACCACCTGATTTAGACCACTCAGTTCCTGCGCCATTGCACTGGACTGCCAATGTTGGTCCTCGGGGTCGAGCACCACAACAATCACCGCAATCTCTGACAGACGCGCCAAGGCCCGAATACTCATACCCAGAACGGTCTGTCCGCCAAGCCTATGGTATTGCTTGGGCAGTGTCAGTCCGCTTCGCTGCCCGCGGCCGGCTGCGGGGATCACCGCCACCAGACGCGTTTGCGCGCCAACTCGGGCGCCGATTGCCTCAATCGACACCTGGCTTGAAGCCTCAGATCTGCTTGTGCTGTCCATAAAACCTACAATTTACAGTTTTTCACCCGACTCCCCGGCCCCGACTTTTGTCCCACGACATCATGAATCCCTTTTCAGCCTTTCAGGCCGTGCCGCCGAAGGCTGGACAGAGCCTCACACTGGCGCGGCCGGCGGGCAGCAGTGATGCCTGGCTGATTGCATCCTGGGCAAGCCAACGGCAGGGGCAGCGAGACGGCCAATCCCGCGGAGCGAGTCTGGCGGTGATCTGCGAATCTGCGCTCGATGCGCAGCGATTGGCCGATGAAATCAGCTGCTTTGCGCCAGCACTTCGTGTGCGGCTTTTTCCAGACTGGGAGACCCTGCCCTATGAGGCGTTCTCCCCACATCAAGACCTCGTCTCTGATCGGCTGCTGGCGCTTTATGAGGCCTCGACAGGGCTGCTTGATGTCATCGTCTTATCAGCAACGACCGCCCTGCAACGGATCGCGCCCCCGAGCTTTCTTGCAGCGAATACTTTTTTATTTAAAAAAGGCCAGAGCATCTCGGCGGATCGTTTGCGTCAGCAACTCCTTACTGCGGGCTATACGCCCGTCTCTCAAGTGGTCACCCCCGGAGAGTACGCGCTGCGAGGCGGGCTGATTGATTTATACCCCACAGGCAGCCCCCTGCCCTATCGAATCGAGCTAATTGATGATGAAGTCGAGAGCCTTCGGGTCTTTGATCCCGATAGCCAACGCAGTGTCCATTCCGTCAACGAGATTCGCCTGCTGCCGGGCCGGGAATTTCCGAGCCACCCTGAATCCGCCCAGCAATTTCGTGCCCGCTGGCGTGAAGTATTCGAGGGTGATCCATCACGCTGCAGTCTGTATCGAGATGCGGGTAAAGGTCTTTTTGGTGCCGGAATTGAATACTACCTGCCACTGCTGATTGAACCCTTGGCGACGATTTTTGATTATCTGCCGCAAAACGATGCGGCCATAGCGATCATCGGAAATATCGATCAAGCATTTCTGGAATTTCATCGTGATCTGCAGAATCGCTATCGCTTTTTAAAGGCAGATATCGAGCGGCCAGTGCTGCCGCCGGAACGCTTGTATCTCACCGCAGAAGAGTTTTTTATTGCGGCACGCCCCCATGCACGCCTGCGGTTTGGGCCCGAGGATCCAGCAGGGCCGCTGCAGCCCTTGCAAGATATTTCAGTGGACCGCCGGCAGGCGGATCCCCTGACCAAGCTGCGGGCCGAGCTCCATCAGCAGGTGCTGATCACTGCAGAAAGCCCGGGCCGACGCGAGACACTTGCCCAGTATCTGCAGGAGCATGGCATCGCCAATGTTCATGCTGAATCCATTTCGAACGCATTTTCTGGGCCCCCAGCCCTTGCAGCTTCCGCAGGATCGATGCCTGTGCAACTTTTTGTCGCGCCGATCTCTCACGGCTTTCGAGCAACATGGTGCGGGATCATGCTGGCTACCGAGGGCGAGCTTTTTTCTCAAGTCGCGCGACGGCAACGCAGTGGGCGTCGCCAAAGCGAGACCAATGTCGACTCGATCATTCGCGATCTTTCAGAACTGAAGATCGGGGATCCAGTGGTTCACATTCAACACGGTATTGGCCGATACCGGGGCCTTGTCCATCTGGACATGGGAGATGGTGATACCGAATTTCTGCAGCTTGACTATGCCGATGAGGCCAAACTCTACATACCCGTCTCGCAGCTGCATGTAATAGGCCGCTACAGTGGCGCAGATCCTGAGCATGCGCCACTGCATACGCTGGGCTCTGGCCAATGGGAGAAGGCAAAGCGAAAGGCGGCAGCGCGTGCACGCGATACCGCCGCCGAGCTACTAAATATCTATGCGCGACGGGCTGCCCGCCAAGGCCACGCGTTTAGTTTTGACGCACAAGAGTATGAGCGCTTTGCCGATGGATTCGGATTCGAGGAGACTCCCGATCAACTCGCTGCCATACACGCTGTCACCCAGGATATGGTCTCCGGAAAGCCCATGGATCGGCTTGTTTGCGGTGATGTTGGTTTCGGCAAGACCGAGGTCGCGCTGCGGGCCGCATTTCTTGCCGTCCTCGATGGAAAGCAGGTGGCGGTGCTAACGCCAACGACTCTTCTTGCAGAGCAGCATCTTCAGACATTTCGGGATCGATTCGCTGAGTGGCCGGTGCAGATTGCCGAGTTATCACGCTTTCGTGCCGCCAAAGAGATTCAGTCTGCACTTGAGGGCCTTGCTAATGGACGACTCGACATCGCGATTGGTACCCATAAGCTGCTGTCTTCGGGTGTGAAGTTTGATCGTCTCGGATTGGTCATTATTGACGAGGAGCACCGATTTGGCGTCCGTCAAAAAGAGGCTCTAAAAGCCCTACGCTCCGAAGTCGATGTGCTTACGCTCACTGCAACTCCAATTCCAAGAACCCTGGCAATGAGTATGGAGGGCATCCGCGACTTCTCTGTGATTGCCACCGCCCCCCAACGCCGGCTTGCAATTAAGACCTTTGTCCGTCAGGAAAGTGACAGTGTTGTCCGAGAAGCATTGCTTCGCGAACTGAAGCGCGGCGGCCAGTGTTATGTACTTCACAATCAAGTCGATACAATCGTCAAACGTCGTGATGAGCTTGCGGCACTCGTGCCTGAAGCCCGTATTCAAATCGCCCATGGGCAGTTGCATGAGCGAGATCTCGAGCGGGTGATGCGAGACTTTCATCAGCAGCGCTTTAATGTTCTGCTCTGCTCGACCATCATTGAGACCGGCATTGATGTGCCCTCCGCCAATACGATCGTGATTTATCGTGCCGACCGCTTTGGCCTCGCCCAGCTGCATCAGCTTCGGGGCCGTGTGGGCCGCTCGCACCACCAGGCCTATGCCTACCTATTGACCCCAGGTGAGGATGGCATCTCCAAGGATGCAAGAAAACGGCTCGAAGCCATCCAGGCTATGGAGGAGCTGGGCAGCGGATTTTTCTTGGCCATGCATGACTTAGAGATTCGGGGTGCAGGCGAAGTGCTTGGGGATCAGCAGTCCGGCAACATCACGGAGGTGGGCTTTCAGATGTACACCGACATGCTGACCCAGGCCGTCAATGCCCTGAAGGCAGGCCGTGAGCCCGATCTGGATTCGCCTCTTCTGGCAGTCACAGAAATCAATCTCCATGCACCCGCCCTGCTGCCCAATGACTACTGCGGCGATATTCACGAGCGTCTGACCTTATACAAACGACTGGCCAATGCCGCCGACGCAGAGGCCCTCGAGATCTTGGAAGAGGAGCTCTTTGATCGGTTTGGCCGGCCACCTGAGGCGACCCGCACCCTGCTGGAGACGCATCGACTACGAATCTTCGCAAAGCCTCTCGGTGTCATGAAAATCGATGCCGCACCCGAAACAATTGTCATTAGCTTTAGTCAGGATGCGGCCATCGATCCTGCGAAAATTATTCGGCTGATTCAGACCGATTCGCAGGTAAAACTACAGGGCAACGAGAAACTGCGGATCAATCTGGCCATCGCCGAGCCTGCACAGCGCGCCCGATCAATTCGAGAGCTGCTGATGCGGCTTACACCTTAGCGCTACGCACTTCGAATCCTCTAAGATGAGACTTTTTAAGCCTTCAGGTGACTGCTCATGGCCTTCGTAGTGCTCTCTCCCGGACTTTCCACCGATGGTCGACGCGGTCGGATTTCGCATACTGTCCGGACCGCGATGGATAAGCTCCTGGGGACCCAAGATCGCCGGCCGCGTCGCTCCGGTGCGCTCGTTTGGCAGATTACCGTGCAGCACCCATCTGACCGTATCCAGCTACAGTCAGCCCTAAGTGCATTTTCCGATCTGTATCAAGTTGATACAGCGCTTTTAGAGTCACCCTACCGCTGGCAGGATTTTGCTGTACTCGCCATGGATATGGACTCCACCGTGATCACCATCGAATGCATTGATGAGATCGCAGATTTTTGCGGCAAGAAACAAGAGGTTGCCGCGATTACCGAGGCCGCCATGCGCGG
>RFRK01000002.1 GCA_009924525.1 Betaproteobacteria bacterium | reverse complement strand
GCTTTCGGCGTAATGCGTTGGCGGCTCGATGGCTGTTGGGGCGATGGGTTGTTATGAAGGCTAAAATGCAGTTTGTAGTCTCTGCCCGGATGATGAAATAGGTAGACATACAGGACTTAAAATCCTGGGGCGCAAGCCGTGCCGGTTCGATTCCGGCTCCGGGCACCAACTAAAAAAGTTTTCAAAATCGCTTTGTAGGTAATTGGCAGGCCCTTAACTTGCGCTGACGTCTGGCCGTAAGCGTTGCAATGGAGGACTCTCTATGATGTTGCGCGCCAACCGTGTACAACCCCAACTTCTGTCGCTACTGGCTGCAGTTGTACTGAGCTCGGGCTCGGTGATTGCGGCAGATGTGAAGCCCGCGGCTGCCCCCGCTCCGTCTGCAATGCCTCCGGCGCCACCGCCGCCGCCGGCTGCGGCACCTGCTGCTGATCCGCCGCCGAAAAAGGCTGCTCCAACAAAGCGGGCGGCAAAGCCGGCACCGATGCCGCACTGGAGCTATCACGGTGCAGACGGGCCGGATAACTGGGGCAAATTGCACGCCAGCTACGGGCTCTGCGATAGCGGTAAGCAACAATCCCCAATTGATATTCGCGGCAGCATCGGCGTTGATCTGCCGGAGCTTCGGTTTAACTACGCGCCATCACGGTTCTCGGTCGCCAACAATGGCCACACCCTTGAGGTCGCCTACTCGGCGGGCGGCAGCCTGACCTTTGCAACGAAAACCTATCAGCTGGTTCAATTCCATTTTCATCGCCCAGCAGAAGAGAAGATTGAGGGCAAATCCTTCGAAATGGTGGCCCACCTGGTGCACCGCGATGCGCAGGGGGCGCTCGCAGTAGTGGCGGTCCTGATGACCGTCGGCGCGGAGAATCCATTTATACAGGCCCTCTGGAATCACATCCCCCTGGTGGCGGGCCAGGCCATGGCTTCAGCCGCGGATATCTCTATAGACCTGAATCGGTTTCTGCCTAAAGAGCGTCAGCTCTTTAACTATATGGGCTCGTTGACTACTCCCCCCTGCTCAGAGGGGGTCCAGTGGTTCGTGTTTAAGGAGCCGGTCGAAGTCTCGCCCGAGCAGCTACGAACTTTTGCTCGGCTCTTTCCCAATAATGCTCGGCCGATTCAGCCGACCCACGATCGGCTGATCAAGGAGTCTAGGGGCAGGGTCCGATAGACCCTCGTTTAGACCCCAGTTAAACCAATCGCGCCCCGGCGCCGTAAACTCTGATGTGAAGAGGTTTCCGCTGGTCTTGTATTGAAAAAAGCGGGCCGAATAGGCGTATGTTGGTCCGAGAATAGGGGTTCAAAGTGAAACATAAATTATTGATATCAATAGGTTTTTCGGTCTTACTCACGGGCTGTGCTCAGCTTCAGCTGCCCCCCGCTACGGCTCAAGCCCCCGCAGTCGCTCAACCCTGTGCTGAGTGCAATGTGAAGCCGCCTTATTACGCCGTTGCAGTGACACGCCCGGCCCTCTGCAACGACTACCCTGTTGAATACCGCGTCCAGGTGCCCGAGACCGATGCCCGGGTTCGGCCGGTTGACCGCATGGTGCTCGCCGATGGCGCCGCCCAGGTGCAGGCTGCTGCCTGCTGGAAATAAGAAAGGGCCATGAAATGAAAACCTTTGCAATCAAAACAACACTGACGCTTGCAGTCTCGGCTGTAGCACTCCAGTCTGCCCTTGCCGCGCCGGTGGTGAAGGAAGAGTCGGCGCTGATCTCCACCCGCGAGGCCGCATTGACCCGTTACAGCGTTCCCTATGAGCCGATCGTCGTGCAGCGTAGCGGTACGCCCGCCGGCATGTTCAATAGCGGCATGATGTTCCTCACCGAGCAAATCGAGCGCAATGCGCACCCAGAAGTGCGCACCCGTCCTACTGTGATCACCAGCTTTGTGGATCTGAATAACCTGGGCGAGACTTCGTCGCTGGGCCGTCTGATGGGTGAGCATTTTATGCATCAGCTGCAGATTCGCGGCTGGAATGTCACCGATATGCGCATGACCCGAGACCTGATCATCAATGAAGAAGGCGAGTTCTCGCTGAGTCGGGAACTGAAGCGTCTGCGTGGATCGATGTCTGCCGCGAATGTCGTCACGGGCACTTACACGTTGACTGTCGACGGAATTCTGGTGAGTGTTCGCGTGCTGGATCTCGCAAGTGGGCAGGTCGTCTCGACATCGCAGACACGTTTTTTGCGGGATAAGTTCATCAGCTCTTTGGTGGACAAACCCAAGCCCGCGCCTGTCGTACAGCTGACCCGCTAAGCTTCTTCCGATGTTCAAGGCCCCTGCACGCCGCCTGAGCCTGGCGCTTATTGCGGGGGCTATTCTGCTTTCGGGCTGTGCAACTGGGGTTGAGCGCATTGACAATGTGCTGCTGAAGGATCACCCGATCGAGGATTGCAGAATTACTCGCGAGGAGGCGCTTGCCCGTATTGATATGCGCAAGCTCCTGACCGAGGTTTCCAAAGAAGTCTGCCTGCCGACCCCGGACGGCGTTGAAATCGGACCCGGCAACAAGCTCGCGTATGTTGTGCCGGATGTCGTTGATATTCAGAACTACGTGCCGGGCGCGCTGGGTATTTCAATGGGAGAACTGCTCCGCGCTAGCATATTCAATACTTGCAGTGTTCCGGTTCGGCAGGTCGAACTCTCCAGTGCAATTAAGTTCGATTCCAATGGCATGGTCATCCTGTCGCGAGATTTGAATTTGGTGAAGCAAAGCGCTTTTCCTGCTGAACAGGCAGTCATTGGTACTTATCACCTTCAACGGAATAAGCTAACGGTTGTGGTTCGCAGACTTTCGCTAGAGTCGGGCTTGATCACTGCGATTGGAACACGCGAGGCCCGATGGCGCTGCGTTAGCCCCGGCTTCGGCAGCCCATCGTTTTCCACCACAATTCACTAGAGCGACGCGCTGCCTTTCGGCGCGCCAGTCTTTTAACCCACCCCGGGAGCGCGCCAAAGCCACCAACAGGCAGCTGCGCCAGGAGCATCCGGCGTTTTAGTCCTTTTTATTTGACTTACGTTATATTTAAATATATAATGTTTTTTACTTAAGTTTTAATAAAGGAGTAAAGCCGATGTCAGAGCGCGCCATGGGGGTCAGTGCCCTGCGCTTAGCCGCAGGCCGGGCGGCAGGCTTTCTGCGGCTCATGGCCAATGAGGATCGGCTGCTTTTGCTGTGTCAGCTGACCGAGGGCGAATGTTGTGTCAGCGACTTGGAGTCTTGTACTGGCATTGAGCAGCCGACCCTGTCGCAGCAGCTTGGGGTATTGCGCGAAGAGGGCCTGGTGAAGACCCGTCGGGATGGCAAGTATGTTTATTACGCCATCGGGGACCCTCGGGTGGGTAGCATGCTGTTGGCGCTTCACGGACTGTTTTGCTCGCAAAAAAAATCACGTAAGGGGGTAACGCATGCATCTTGAGACGCAACCCAAACCCTTCTGGCATCCCCTGTGGGCTGGTATTGCCCTTGGGCTGGTTCTGCTCTTCACCTTTTTAATCACCGGCCACGGGCTGGGTGCAACAGGTTTCACCACGCGCGTCACCGCCTGGTTGGCATCGGGGGTTCCAGCCTTCATGGGCGAAGAAAGCTATCTCGGCCCAATCGCCGAGGAGAGCATCTTTTCCGCCTGGATTACCTGGCAGATGATCGGTGTGGCGCTCGGCGCATATGTTTCCGCGCGGCTTGCGCGCAGGATTCGATTTCAAATCGATGGCCAGAAAACACTGGGCACACCCCGTCGCCTGATCACTGCCTTTGCTGGTGGTTTGCTTGCGGGCCTGGGCGCACGTATTGCAGCCGGCTGCACCAGTGGCATGGGGCTCTCCGGTGCCGCTACGCTTAGCCTTGCAGGCTTCACATTCCTAATAATGTTTTTTGCAGCGGGTCTGGTGGTGAGCCGGCTGGTGCGGGGAGTTCGATAATGACGCCGATTGAAATTCTCTCTGGGCTCGTGCTGGGCTTTGCCTTTGGTTTTGTTCTCGAAAACGCTGGGTTTGGCAGCCCTTACAAGCTGACGGCTCAGTTTCGTCTCGCCGACTGGTCGGTCTTTAAGGTGATGTTCACCGCCATTGTTTTGACTTCGGTCGGGCTGATGCTCTCGGAATGGTTTGGTCTGATTAGCCTAGAGGGCCTGTTTGTTCCTCCGGCTTTACTCGGAGCAGCAGCAATCGGCGGAATCCTCATCGGGTCTGGCTTTGCTGTGGGCGGTTATTGCCCAGGCACCTCAGTGGTGGGCTTGATGTCGGGCCGACTGGATGCGAGCGTATTTCTGGCGGGACTGATCGTTGGCACGTTGGTGTTTGCGGGGGCTTATGAACAGATTGAATCCTTGACCACTCTCGGCGAAGTGACCATTGGCGATACCTTGCCCGCGGCGCTTGGCGTGTCGAGCCTTTGGGTGAATATCGCGATGGTGATTGCCGCAGTGGCTGTCTTTATTGGCGGCAGTGCCTTGGAGCGCCGCTTCGGTGGACCCGTTACTGCGATTGAGGCAGTTGCTGGCGACTCACGGCCCGTAAAGTCTTCTGCATGATTGAAATCTTAACAAGGAAAAAAGCACTATGAAAAAACCATCTCAAAAACTCGTGGCGTTGGCACTTGCGCTCTCCACTGGCATTGTTGCTCCGACAGCGGTCTCTGCGCAGGATGCAAAGGCCGGATCGCCCTGCGCTCCGAAAAGCCGAAAAAGCAGCCCCTGCGGGCCGAGCAATCCCTGCGGCCCAAAAAAGCGCTCTGCGAATCCTTGTGGACCGAGCAATCCCTGCGGCCCAAAACGGAAAAAGTCTGAGTAATGCAGCCAAGGCAGTGTGCGGAGTCGATCATGGGTGTCATGCAGCGCCTGGCACACCAACGATCAAATCTCAGCATCGCGGCCCTGTGTGGCGCCCAGCAATTTATCCAGTGGCAGCATTACCCTGCCCATGATGCGGTCGATGTGACACACAACAGTGAGTTTTACTATCACGCCCACAGTGGTGCTCAGCATTCCGATGATGAGCATGGCCACTTCCATGTGTTTACTCGACCCGGCGGCCGACATCGATTTCATCATTTGATTGGTGTTTCGATGAACCCAAAGGGCCTACCAACACGATTGTTCCTCACCAACCAATGGGTGACGGGGGAGCACTGGGTAGCGCCACAGCATCTGGAATCGGCCCTCCAGCGGTTTCACTGTCAGCTGCGGGGCCGTCTATCGCCGGTTGGCCGATGGCTTTGCGCCATGGTGCATTTATATCGCCCAGAGATTCAGGCCCTGCATCAACGGCGATATCGCTGGCATCAGCAACGGCAACGGGCAACCGGCTGTGTATCGCACCTCACGGATCGGCGCTGGGATGTCATCTGTGAGAGACCGATTGATTTGATGAAAACCTTAGCCCGGCTTTCAAAGCAAGAAACCAAAAAGGATAGGTGATGAGGAGCATTTCAAAATTATTGATCGCAGCATTCACTGCGTTAGGGGTCTCGCTGGTGTTTGCGCAGCAGCTACCCGGCCCAATCGTGACTGCGGATTGGCTTGCAGCCAATCAGGCCCAAGTTCAGCTGGTGGATGTGCGCTCTGACACCAAAAGCTACAGCCGCCAATCCGTGACCTCGGTGGAGAAGAAAACCGGCAAGGTCCAGGTCGAGGAAGTGGGCGGGGTAATTCCTGGCGCGCTTTTAGTGGATTACGCCTTAGTGCGCAGCGAAAAACTCTTTGATGGTCAGAAGACCAAATATCTGATCCCCGATCGCGAAGAGCTGGAGTCGCGGCTGCGCGCTGCAGGATTGCGCAGCGATAAGCCGATTGTGATCGCGGCGCTTGGGCTGGACCCCTCGGATGTGGTCGAAGCCTTGCGACTTTACTGGACTTTGAAGGTCTTCGGAGAGGATCGGGTGGCGGTACTTGATGGCGGCAGTGCGGGCTGGCTGGTCTCGGGCCGGGTGCTTCAGCCGGCCGGCGTAGCCCCGCCTGCACCGGGGAACTGGGCTACCAAGGGCTATCGCGCTACGTTAATTGCAGGCTCGGCCGATGTGGAGCAGGCTTCTAAATCATCACGGCCGCAATTGATTGATGGTCGAGAGTCTGCAGCGTTTTATGGGCTCGCCAAACGGTCTTATGTGAATCAATATGGCCATATCGCTAACGCAAAATCTCTGCCGCCCGAATTGATGTTTCGTAGCGTGCAGGGCGCACAGTATTTTCTAACCCGCGCGCAGTACCAGACACTGGCAAAGCTATTGGGTGTTGATGCCACGGCGCCGGCGATCAGCTACTGTAACAGTGGCAATCTCGCCTCCGGGGCTTGGTTTGTATTTTCCGAGTTACTGGGTAACGCCAATGTCAGGCTCTACGATGGCTCGTTGTATCTCTGGTCGCGAGAGGGCAGGCCGCTGGTCGGAGTTCTCTAGGCGGGAATGGGCAGACCCATTCGGGCAGCGTTGCCGATTAACGCCATGCAACGGCCGCCCGAGTAACAGTAAGCAAGAATCGGTGTGGGCAGGCTCGAGAGTAGCTTGCCCATCTCTTGGGCGTCGCGGGCCGTACCGCCATCTCCACTCACGGGAAGAAGCGCGAACTGCAGACCGATAGACTCGGCCCGCTCGCGAATTGACTCAGCACTGGGCTGTCCGGGGCCATATTCGTTATCCGGCCGATTACAAATGATGCTCTTAAAGCCCAACTCGGAAAGGCTTTGCAGATGCTCGGGACTGATCTGGCCCGCGATTGCGATTTTTTCGGTAAGCCAGCGAACGGGAGGCGTCATAGGCGGGGCGACTCAAGGTTAGGAAATTGTTCTGCGAGTAATTGTGCACCACGCTCGCACATAAAGACGCGAAAGGCCTCTGCGGCCGGCGATAGGTGACGCTGAGTTAGCGAGACCACATGCCAGGCCCGACGTACGGGTGTGCCTTCCATATTCAGCACCACAAGCTGTCCATGCGCTATTTCTAATCCGACCGTGTGCAGCGATACAAAGGAGATGCCCAATCCGGCAATAACTGCCTGCTTGATGGTTTCGTTACTCGACATCTCCATCGAAATGGTGGGGCTGACCCGGTGTTGGGTGATATAGGTCTCCATGATGGCCCGAGTGCCCGAGCCCTCTTCGCGGGAGATCAGCTCTTCGTGGTTGAGCGCTTCAGCCTGAATGTCGGACATCCCCGCCAATGGATGCTGCGGAGACGCAATGAAGGCATGGGGATGGTGGGCAAAGACATCCGCCCGGGTATCCAGATTTTTCGGGGGCCGGCCCATGACCGCAAGATCAATTTCTCCGTCGCGCAGCAGTGAAACAAGCGTTTCCCGATTACAAACATTAAGCGAAATTTGGATTCCAGGATGGGCCTCCCGAAATAGTCCGAGCATGCGAGGCACCGAGTATTTTGCGGTGCTCACAAGACCGATTTTTAAATTTCCAGCTTCAGCACCTTTCAGTTTTTGCATCACCGCCTCGGCCTCGGCCAGTGTGCTGAGCACCTTTTTGGCGTAGACCCAGAAGTACTCGCCGGCCGAGGTGAGCTCCACTTTTCGTCCCGATCTTAGAAATAAAGGCGAGCCGATTTCCCCTTCCAGCTCTTTAATCTGCATCGATACGGCGGGTGCAGACAGGTGCAGCTCCTCCGCGGCGCGGACAAAGCTCAGATGCCGCGCTGCAGCCGAAAAGATTCGAATTTGCCGAAGACTGAGATTTTTCATAAGCAAAACTTATGATCTGCTCGAAAAGCTGTTACCTTAACTTATCAAATATCTGATGTCAGAGGCGATGCTTCGCACACTTGATGACTTTTTGGGGGAAGGCCTGAATGGTCTGGCCCACGGCCAGGACCTTGTCGCCTTGATTACTGCCATCGCGAAAGCGGTACGGATCGTCTCGGCGGATTCCGCCCAAGGCCGGCTGGCAGGGCAGCCAACAAGCAGCGTCGCCACTCGGCCCAGCGATCCGGGGCCGCTGTCTGAGTTGGCACGCCTAGATCAAGCCACCGCTACTTTTTTTGATGCGGTGTCGGGCCAGGGTCTTGCCGAGGCAGTCTTTCAGACCCAGGCCCCTCTGGCCCTTAAGACCCAGAGCGCACGGCCTTTTTGGGTTGCAATCTCGCCTCTAGAGGGCGCGGCGAATTTTGACATCAATGCCACTGCTGGATCGATTTTTGGAGTCTGGCCTGCAAGCGTTCACCCAGCGTCAGCGACAAGCAATGCACTGCCGTCCGGCCGGTCTCAGATTGCGGCCGGCTATGCGATCTACGGTCCGGCGACTTTGCTGGTCATCACTATCGGCAGTGGCACCCACGGATTTACCTTGGATCTTGAGTCCGACAGGTTTTTTTTGACTCATCCGGGACTAAAGATCGCAGATGGCGCCGACGAGTTCGCCATCGATGTTGGCCGCGAGCGTCTCTGGGAGTCGCCTGTGCAGCGTTACATCACCGAATGCAAGGCGGGAAGTGCCGATATCCGGGGCCGAGATTTTCATCTGCGCTGGAGTGCCAGCATCGTGGCGGATCTGCACCGGATTTTGATGCGGGGTGGGGTGGCGCTTTACCCTCGCGAGCAGGAGCGAGCCGGCCACCGCTTCTTATTGACTGAAGCAGCGCCAATCGGGATGCTCGTGGAGCAGGCCGGGGGCCGGGCCACCACAGGCCGGCACCGGATATTAGATATCGAACCGACTCAGATCCATGACTGCGTACCGTTGATTTTAGGTGCGCGTTCAGAGTGTGAGCGCCTGGAGCGTTACCATCACGAGCACGATAACGGCATTGATGAGCGCTACTCCTCGCCGTTATTCAAGGAGCGTTCTTTGTTTCAATAACCGGGGGATACTGGGCGTGGCCACATTCCCTAGGAAGGGTTTTCATGTCGGTTCGTTATCCGATTGTTGCAATTACGGGCTCATCCGGGGCGGGAACCACTTCGGTGATGAGCAGTTTTCAACATATCTTTCGGCGTGAGGGCATTCAGGCACAAATTCTTGAAGGCGACTCCATGCATCGCTTTGATCGACAGGCGATGCGTGCTGAAATCCAGCGCCAGGCGCAGCTGGGAAACCCAAGCTTTAGCGACTTTGGTCCCGAGGCGAATCTCTTAAAGGAGCTGGAGGAGACCTTTTCAACATTTGCCCAGACCGGAGCTGGCCGTGTGCGTCGTTATATCCATGATGCTGCTGGCGCGGCGGAATCCGGATGCGAGCCGGGCACATTCACCGCCTGGCAGGACATGATTGCATCGGCGGATTTATTGTTCTACGAGGGGCTGCACGGCGGCTATGTCGGGCCAGAAGTCAATGTTGCAAGGCATGTTGATCTCTTGGTTGGTGTTGTGCCGACCATTAATTTAGAGTGGATTCAGAAATTACTGCGTGATAAGACCACGCGTGGCTATTCGCAAGAGGCAGTTGTCGATACGATTCTTCGTCGCATGCCAGATTACATCAATCATATTGTTCCGCAGTTCTCTAGAACACATGTTAATTTTCAGCGAGTTCCAACTGTAGACACTTCGAATCCCTTTATCGCCCGAGATATTCCGACCGCCGATGAGAGCATGGTGGTAATTCGATTTGCGAACCCCAAGGGAATTGACTTTCCGTATTTGTTGTCAATGCTTCATGATTCCATGATGACGCGGCCTAACACACTATTGATACCGGGCGGAAAAATGGGCCTCGCCATGCAGCTTATCTTCACACCAATGATTCTTCGTTTGATGGACCTGAAGCGTCGGGCCTAGGGTTCATTACAATGGCAGGTTTGGCGCCGGGGCGCCATCGGCCACTGTCGTGAGAAGGGAAGAAGATGAAGTTTTTGCGCATGACTGATCTGCCGCTTGCAGGAAAGCGGGTGTTGATTCGTGCTGATTTAAATGTTCCACAAGATGATGCCGGAGCAATTACTGACGACACGCGAATTCGGGCCTCTGTGCCAGCAATTGAGTTCGCGCTGAATCGCGGCGCGGCAGTCATGGTTACCTCCCATTTGGGCCGTCCTACGGAAGGCGAGCTAAAGCCCGAAGATTCGCTTGCACCGGTCGCAATGCGGCTTGCACAGTTATTGAACCGAAAGGTGCCCTTGATTTCAAATTGGGTCGAGGGCGGCTTTAAGGTTGGAGCGGGCCAGATCGTGTTATTGGAGAACTGCCGAGTCAATCCTGGTGAGAAAAAAAATGATGAGACCCTGGCAAAGAAAATCGCCGCTTTATGCGATATCTATGTCAATGATGCATTTGGCACGGCCCACCGGGCGGAAGCGACCACCCATGGCGTTGCGCGCTTTGCCCCAGTTGCATGCGCTGGCCCCCTGATGGCCGCTGAATTGGATGCCCTGGCATCTGCGCTGGAGCATCCCCGACGCCCCTTGTTGGCCATCGTTGCCGGTTCGAAAGTCTCCACCAAGCTCACCATCTTGCGCTCGCTTGCTGAAAAGGTAGATCAGCTAATTGTTGGTGGTGGAATCGCCAACACCTTTATGGCGGCCAAGGGGCTGCCGATCGGCCGGTCCTTAGCTGAGCTTGATTTGATAGACGAATCCAGGCGCATCATGGATATGATGGAAAAACGCGGGGCGCAGGTTCCGATTCCAGAGGATGTCGTGGTGGCCAATGAATTTTCCGCTCAGGCTCGCGCTAACAAGGTTGCCGCTACAGCAGTAGCAGACGACGACATGATCCTGGATATTGGCCCAAAGACCGCTGCGCATCTCTCGGCGATGATCTCTAATGCCGGCACGATTGTATGGAATGGCCCAGTTGGCGTGTTTGAGTTTCCACAATTCGCAGGCGGCACAAAAATGCTTGCGGCTGCAATTGCACACTCCCCGGCATTTTCGATTGCTGGCGGAGGCGATACATTGGCGGCCATTGCCAAGTTTGATATCGCTGCGCAGATTGGCTATATCTCAACTGGTGGTGGCGCATTCTTAGAGTTTTTAGAAGGCAAGCGACTTCCCGCCATCGAGGCCCTTGAGTCCCGCGCTGCTTAGATCAATGGGCGCGTTGCGCACGCTAAACGATGGGCTGCTTCTTGCGACGTTGGCTGAGAAACCACAACAAACCAATCGCGATAACCGGCACTGAGACTAGGCCGATCACATCAGGGTTGACGTCGATCCCAGTCGTGCGTAGGCCCTTGGCAATGTATTGGAGCAGGCCTGTTGCGTAATAGGTCATCACAATCACCGACAGCCCCTCAACGGTCTGCTGGAGCCGCAGCTGCAGCTTCGCACGACGATCCATGCTCTCGAGCAAGGACTGCTGCTGACTTTCATTAACAAATTCGATTCGGGTCTTAAGAATATGGCTGGTTCGGGAGATTCGATCCGAGAGGTCATGCAGACGCCGAACAGTCCAACGGCAGGTCCGCATGGCAGGCTCAAATCGCCGCTCCATGAAGGTGCCGAGGGTCTGCACGCCTGGAATAACCGATTCGTGCAACTCCTGAAGGGCCCCTTTAACCAGCTCGTGATAGGCCTCTGCTGCGGTAAATCGCAGTCCATTGGCTGAAATCCAACCCTCTACTCGGGCTGCAAGCGCAGAGACATCGCCCAAAAGCTGCGCATCGACAGTAATATCGATGGTCTCTTGCTTTTGTGCAGTTGCAATTTTTTCAGATACCTTCGCCAGCTCAAGTTCTGCATTACGCAGGGGTTCAGCCAGAGACTTCGCGTTCGGAAACGCCAGCAGGGCCATCATCCGATAGGTTTCGATATCGATTAAGCGCTGAATTGCGCGGCCCGCTTGTCGGCTGCCCATTCCACTTCCTCGCACTACAACTCGGACATAGCCTTCGTCGTCTAGTTGTAGATCAGTCCAGAGCTGGGCATTCTGATTCGAGGTGATCAGACTGCCTAAAACGGTATTGTCGTTAAATCGCTTGGCAATCGTAAAAGCGTCGGCGTAAGGCGCGCCCTCTTCAAGGACAATATCGATTGCGACGAGCCGCTGGCCTGGAAGTTCATGCAGGGGGGCGACCCCGTTTCTTGCCAGTAGTGCCTCAATACGGCCCATTAACTCGGCCCGGCCCTCAATATGGGCGGCGTCTTGTTGCTGGGCGAATATGGTGAGCGCGAGAAATTCCCCGTGCATCTCCCATTTCAGAAGGATTCGGCTCGATTCATCGGCAAGCTTTAAGACCCGAATCGATTGTTGTTGGATATTTTTTTGAAGCGGCGGAAAGGCGCTTGATGCGCGGTCAATCCATGCGATGTGTTCGCGGCGGCTGAACGCATCGAGTGTGAAGGCCTGGCTGAGAATGCGTTCATTGGACCAAAGGGGTACCGGCGGCCTTGCATGAACTTCGTTGTGAAGCGCAAGTCGTTGCGGATGATCCCGACTGGCTGAAACCGGGGGCGCGTCAGCAGATGGCATAACTATCGTAGATTCTGCCAGTAAAGCTGCGCCCGACGGATCTGCTCCTCAAGATAGGCGCCGTAAAAATCTCTGGAGCTGTAGCCCACCAGGGGCGGCACGATCGGCTTGGCAGAGCGATCCAGTGCAGCCAAGGTGGGCGTGAGCCGAAAGCCTAGCGTTTCGGCCCACTGACGTGCGGTCTGCCGGCGCCCATCGGGCAGCGCGAAGACCACATTGCTATCCGCATCGAATTCGATGATTGCAACTTTCGGCAAGTCGCTGGACCGCAGCCTAGGTTCGAGCTGCTCGCGGCGAACGGCCACGCACCAGGGACAGCTGTGCGAGGTGTAAAAGCCGACCACGACCAGCTCGCGGGCGGCAGCCCGCTTCAGCATGCTGGTCAATTCCTGTGCAGGGGTGAGAGCGGCAGACATTGGTGGTTGACTAATATGCTTTCATCCGTATATTCTTACACCAAGACGTTACAGTGTGACCAGCTATCGCAAGTTAAAGCAAGACATAGGCAATGAAAACCCTTCCATTTGATCCGCAGGCTAGGCCTAAAACCCCCAAAGAAGCGAGCGCTCCAGAGCTACTGACGCTGCTTGAGCGGGCGGCGGGATACTTTTCCCTGCTCTCTGAGCCCTCGCGGCTGCGCATCATTCAGGCAATTTGCTACGCCGAGCGTTCGGTCCAAGAGATAGTGGAGCAGACGGGCCTGCCGCAGCCGAATGTATCGCGGCATTTAGCGTTGCTGCATCGATCGGGGGTTTTGTCGCGCCGTCGGGTTGGCACCTCGGTGTTTTATGCGGTTTCGGACGCCACGATTTCGGAGCTTTGCCGTGTGGTCTGTCTGCGCATGGCGGGCGGCCTACAGGAGTCGGGCGCTTAGTACTTTGATGTTCGGGTTGTGAATTCAACACTGGGGAGGGTTGAATGTCATTTGAGGTAAAGAAATCCGGCCGTCTGATTAAGGCGCCGGAGCATTTTCTCGCTGCACAGGATGCAAAAGAACCCGCGTTGATGCGACGCAAGTTTCTTGCTGCTTCGGCATCAACGGCCGCAGCGTCGCTTGCTGCACTCGGCCTATCTGCCCCAAAACACGTTCTGGCCAGCGTCGGCGAGGGCGATCCCAATATTCTGAATTTACCGGCCCACACCACCGGCCTCGGAATGCCGGTGGCTGCCAACCCCTATGGCATGCCCTCGCAGTATGAAAAAGGTCTGCAACGGCGCGAGAGCCCGGGACTGACACGCGTCTCAGCAGCGTCGGTGGCGTTCACACCGCTTCAAGGAACATTCGGCATCATCACGCCCAGTGGCCTGCATTTTGAGCGCCATCATCAAGGCTGGTGGGATATCGATCCCAGTAAGCATCGCCTTATGGTCATGGGGCTGGTGAGGAACCCCAAGGTCTACACCATGGATGACATCATGCGGCTGCCCTCGGTGTCGCGGATTCATTTCATTGAGTGCGGAGCCAATACAGCCATGGAGTGGGGCAATGTGGCTGTGCCTACGGTGCAGTACTCCCACGGCATGGTCTCATGCAGTGAATTCACCGGTGTGCCTCTGTCAATTCTGCTAGAAGACTGCGGCATCGACAGAAAAACAGCAAAGTACATTCTTGCGGAAGGCGCCGATGGGTCTTCCATGACTCGCACTGTCGCTTTAGATCGCGCCCTCGACGATGTCATCGTGGCCTACGGCATGAATGGCGAGATGCTTCGGCCTGAGAACGGGTATCCCCTGCGGCTGGTTGTGCCAGGGATCCAGGGAGTCTCTTGGGTGAAATGGCTACGTCGAATTGAAGTCGGCGATATGAAATGGGCAACCAAAGATGAATCGATCCATTACATTGATTTGATGCCGGGTGGCCTGCATCGGCAGTACACCGGCATTCAGGAGGCCAAGTCCGTCATCACCACGCCCTCCGGTGGTCAGACCCTTCTCGATAAGGGCTTCTACAACATCAGCGGGCTAGCTTGGTCGGGCCGCGGGAAAATTAAGCGTGTTGATGTCTCGGTCGATGGCGGCCGAAATTGGCGGACCGCTCGACTTGAGACGCCGATTCTCTCTAAGGCGTTCACACGATTCAATATCGACTGGGTCTGGAGTGGGGGACCTGCAATTCTGCAGTCACGTGCACAGGATGAGACCGGCTATGTCCAGCCCAAGATTAATCAGCTTCGCGCAGTCCGTGGCACGCGATCGATCTATCACCAAAATGCGATTCAGTCATGGCGTGTTGCTGAGAGCGGGGAGGTCAGCAATGTTCAGGTTTACTAAATCATTGCGAGTTCTTGCCATGATGGGCTTACTCGCAGCCTCTTTATCGGCATCTGCCCAGAGTGCCAATCAGAAGTTCTCGGGTATTGGCCGCACCGCGACTCCGGCGGAGATCAAGGCCTGGGATATTGATGTTCGGCCGGATTTCAAAGGACTGCCGCCCGGCTCCGGCTCGGTGGCCAAGGGCCAGGATGTCTGGGAGGCGAAATGTGCCTCGTGCCACGGTGTTTTTGGCGAAAGCACCGAGGTCTTCACCCCCATTATCGGCGGCACGACCAAAAAAGATATTGAGACGGGCCGCGTGGCGAATCTCGCTAGGGAAGACTTTCCACAGCGCACGACCATGATGAAAGTGGCAACGGTTTCCACGCTCTGGGATTACATTAATCGGGCCATGCCTTGGAATAATCCTAAGACTCTTACGGTTGAGGAAGTGTATGCAGTTACGGCTTACATTCTGAATTTGGCCGAGGTCGTTCCTGAGAACTTTGTGCTTTCAGATAAAAATATTGCTGAAGTGCAGAAACGTATGCCTAATCGCAACGGCATGACTGAAAAGCATGGGCTCTGGGATCTGAAGGGCAAGCCCGATGTGGCTGGAACCGTTTGCATGACCAACTGCGCGACCGAGTTAAAGATCACTTCGTTTCTGCCAGAGTCTGCCCGCGATGCCCATGGCAATCTAAAAGAGCAGCATCGGCCCATCGGTCCGGCCCGCGCCATTGATACTTCAAGGCCCGGGGCGTCTGCGCCCGCAATCGATCGGCCGGTAGCGGTCGCTTCGTCATCGGCACCCGCCGCCTCAGCTGCCACAGCAGCTAGCGTAAATGCAGCAGAGATTTCCAAGAAGGCCAATTGCACGGCCTGCCATGCGCAGGCTGCCAAGATGGTGGGGCCGTCCTGGACAGAGATTGCCAAAAAATACAAAGGCGATGCAAAGGCCCCGGCGATGCTTGCCAAGAAAATCAAGGCGGGAGGGGCAGGAAACTGGGGGGCAGTACCAATGCCACCCCATCCGAATTTGAAAGACAATGAACTCACTGCTTTGTCGCAGTGGATTCTTGAAGGTGCCAAGTAACCGCTCGGCATTGGTTTGTATATAGAGAGGAGAAGTCACTATGAACGTTTCACGTCGTACAGTTGTGAAGGCCGGTGGCGGTGCCGCGTTGTATTCGGCCCTTGCATCGATCGGCTTTTTTGCCGCAAATCCGGCAATGGCCTCTTGGAAAAAAGATTGGTTTGATGCCAAAAATGTTCCGGATACTTTGAAGG
This sequence comes from Betaproteobacteria bacterium, assembly GCA_009924525.1. Lineage (GTDB taxonomy): Bacteria > Pseudomonadota > Gammaproteobacteria > Burkholderiales > Burkholderiaceae_A > Lacustribacter. Next base: position 27,454 of record RFRK01000002.1, on the reverse strand, counting down.
CCATGGGTATTGCCGGCACCCCGGGAGCTGGAGATATCGCGATCACCTCGCCTGACATCGCCGAAAACGGTGCGGTCGTGCCCGTAGGCATCGCCTCAAAGCTGCCGAAGACCGAGATGATTGCGCTCTTGGTGGAAAAGAATCCGGCCATGATGGCGGGCTTTTATGAATTCGCACCCGATTCCTTGCCTGATGTTTCCATGCGGGTCAAGATGGGTCAGAGCTCTGATGTGATCGCGATCGTTAAAGCCGACGGAAAGTTTTTTATGGCCAAAAAAGAAATCAAGGTCACCCTCGGCGGCTGCGGCGGTTAATGGCGGCCGCAGTCAAACTAACATTGTCGAATTAAGGAGAGATTGTTATGGCAGACCCAATGCGTATTCGTGCCCGGGCCGCAGATGGTGTGATTGATGCTCGCGTCCTGATGGCTCACGAAATGGAGACCGGAACCCGTAAAGATGCTTCCGGAAAAATAATTCCCGCCTGGTTTATTCAAGAGGTCACATGCCAGGTTAATGGAAAAACGGTGATGACGGCCCAATGGGGCCCCGCGGTGTCTAAAAACCCGTTCCTGCAGTTCAAGGCGCGCGGCAAGGCGGGCGATAAAGTCACCGTGACCTGGGTGGATAACCGCGGAGAAAAGCGCACCGACGAGACCAATGTCGGCTGAGTCTTTGGTTTGAGTGCTCCACCGTCATCTTCGTGTGGCGGTGGCAATAAGTTGTTAAAAATAGGGAGGCAGTAATGCTTAGCAAGACGCTAAAAGGGACGATTTTGGCGCTGGCGCTTGGCGCATCAGGGTCAATGTCCGCCGTCGCTCAGACCGACGCCGAGAAGGCGATCGATCGTTATCGAGAAATGGTGGCCGATGGCAATCCCGCAGAACTCTGGGAGGCCCGCGGTGAGGATCTCTGGAAGAGGCAGCGGGGCCCGAAAAACGCTTCGCTTGAAAAATGTGATCTCGGCCTCGGCCCCGGCGTCGTAAAGGGCGCTTATGTCTCGCTGCCGCGTTACTTTGATGATGTCAAAAAAGTCCAAGACCTGGAGACACGGCTGGTAACCTGCATGGAGCAGCATCAGGGCATCAAGGCGAAGGCTGCGGTTTATGATCGGGATGACCACAGGGATATCGTCTCGCTGGTGACCTGGATCGCTTCGGAGTCGCGGGGCATGCCAGTCAATGTGCCGCAGGGCCATCCCGAAGAGCGTCGTATGTATGAAATGGGTAAGCAGATATTTTTTTATCGCGCCGGACCCTATGACTTTGCCTGCGCAACTTGTCATGCTGAGGATGGCAAGCGTATTCGATTACAGGTGCTGCCCAACCTGACCAAAAATGAGCCGGCTGGAAGGGCCTTCACCTCTTGGCCCGCTTACCGCGTGTCGAACTCCCAGCTCTGGCCGATGCAAAAGCGGCTTGAGGACTGCTTTCGTCAGCAGCGCTTTCCATATGTGGAGTTTGGATCGGATGTCACGATCGCGCTCTCCAGCTATATGGGTGTCACCGGAAAGGGCGTGAAGTCGCTCGCCCCCACGATTAAGCGCTAAGCCCAGGAGAGTCAAATGAAAAAATTAATTGTGATTACTGGCTTAAGCGCATTAGTGCTGGTTGGCTGTGCTACAACCTATTCAAGTGCTGAGCTGGAAAAAATGGCTAAAGACGCAGTGAGTCGATCCTTCGTGGAGCGGGGCATTGCCAAGAAAGAGCGTATCAATCAAGACGCAATCAACGATGCCTGTTCTCGCGCTGAGTACGCGAGTGCCCCCTTATCGGGCGAGATGGTTCGTAAACTCGAGGCTGCAGAGGCTGCGACCATCAAGTATCCAGCCGATGGAAAGTTTCTCGGCGACTGGAAGGTCGGCGAACGCATTGCCCAAAGTGGTGCGGGTTTCACCTACAGCGATCAGCCCGGATCGGCCAATGGCGGAAACTGCTACAACTGCCATCAGATCAGCAAAGAAGAGATCTCCCACGGCACGCTTGGCCCAAGTCTGTATAACTACGGCAAGCTGCGCGGCAACTCAGAGGCGATCGTGAAATACACCTGGGGCAAGATTTATAACGCCAAGGCCTTTAATTCCTGCACCAATATGCCGCGCTTTGGCCAGCAGGGAATTCTGACCGAAGCCCAAATGAAGGATTTAATGGCGCTGCTATTGGATCCGAATTCACCTGTCAATAAATAAGCGGACCGATGAGCCCGGCGTGTATCGCCGGGCTTTTTTTATTTCTACGAAGGATTAAGGGCTCACCATGCAATTAAACCGGCGAGAGTTTTTGAATGTTATGGCGGCAGGTTTCTGCCTGCGGCATGTTTGGCTCTTGGGCGAGCGCGGCACAGGCAGCCGCCAAGGGCGAGCGGCTCTACGACATTCCGAGAGCAGGCAATGTGAGTTTTCTGCATTTCACCGACTGCCACGCCCAGCTGCTGCCGATTTATTTTCGTGAACCGAGTGTCAATATCGGTCTCGGTGTGATGAACGGTCGGCCTCCGCATTTTGTAGGAGAGGAGTTCCTAAAGTTCCACAAAGTACCGGCGAAGACAGCCCTTTCGCATGCGTTCACTTATTTAGATTTCGAAAAATCGGCTCGCGCCTATGGCAAGGTTGGCGGATTTGCCCACCTCGCGACGCTGGTTAAGAAAATGCGGGCCGATCGGCCGAACGCGTTTTTACTGGATGGCGGCGATACCTGGCAGGGGTCGGCCACCGCACTTTGGACTAACGGCCAGGATATGGTGGATGCCTGCAAGCTGCTTGGGGTCAACATGATGAGCCCCCATTGGGAATTTACGCTGGGCGCTAAGCGGGTTGAAGAGATCATCAAAAAGGATTTCGCAGGCAATGTTGAGTTTCTTGCCCAGAATGTAAAGACCGCTGATTTCGGTGATCCGGTCTTCAAGCCCTATGTGATTCGTGAGCAAAACGGCATTCCAGTTGCCGTGATCGGACAAGCCTTCCCGTATACACCCATTGCTAACCCGCGTTATATGGTGCCCGACTGGACCTTCGGGATTCAAGACGACAACATGCAGAAGATGGTTGATGAAGTCCGCGCCAAAGGCGCCAAGGTAGTGGTCGTCATTTCGCACAATGGCATGGATGTTGATCTAAAAATGGCCACGCGGGTCCGCGGTATTGATGCGATCTTTGGTGGTCATACCCATGATGGCGTACCGCAGCCTGTGGTGGTATCCAACGCTGGCGGAAAAACCCTCGTCACCAATGCGGGCTCCAATTCGAAATTTCTTGGCGTGATGGATCTTGATGTTCGCGACGGAAAGGTCGTGGATTTCAAATACTCACTGCTGCCGGTATTTGCCAACATGCTACCCGCCGATAAAGAAATGCAGGCCTTAATTGATCGCATTCGGGCGCCTTATAAAACGAAACTTGAAGAGCCACTGGCGGTCACCGAGGGCCTACTGTATCGACGCGGTAACTTTAATGGCACCTTCGATCAGCTGATTTGCGACGCTCTTATTGAGGTGAAAGGGGCGGATATCGCATTTTCCCCAGGCTTTCGTTGGGGAACCAGCATTTTGTCGGGCCAGACCATCACCCGCGAACACGTGATGGATCAGACGGCTATTACGTATCCGTTTACAACCCTTACCGAGATGACGGGCGAATTTATTAAGACAGTCCTCGAGGATGTCTGCGATAACCTGTTTAATCCTGATCCCTACTACCAGCAAGGCGGCGACATGGTGCGTGTGGGTGGCCTGACCTATGCCTGTGAGCCTGGCGGCAAGGCGGGCAGCCGTATCAGTGATATGCGGCTAAAAGGCCAGCTGATTGATCCGAAAAAGACCTATAAGGTGGCCGGCTGGGCGCCGGTGGCTGAGGGCGCCAAGGGCGAGCCGATCTGGGAGGTGGTTGAGACCTGGCTGAAGTCGAAAAAGCGGATAAGCCCGCGACGTCTGAATCTTCCTCGGCTAATCGGATTGAAGAATAATCCTGGTATGGCTGGTTGATCCACAAAACGGTTTCGGCCCGCTTCTCGTTTCGTGTCTCTCAAAGGAACTGTTTGCATGAAGCCAGCGATGTTAACTCTAGGTGCAGTTCTGCTTTGCGTTGTGACTGTATCGGGACCGCAGTCTGCGAGCGCCAACCCATTTCCGAAGGGTAATCCGACAAGTGGAAAAAAGCTTCACGATCCGCGCTGCGTATCGTGTCATAACAGCATGTTTCCTGATAAAGATGGGACACAGCTGTACTCGGATTTATTTCGTAAAGCTGATAGTGTGGCCAAGCTGAGGGGCATGATCGAGTTTTGCAACAGCCGCACGAATTCGGGCTGGTTTGAGGAAGAGATTCAGCACGTTGGCCGATATCTCAACGACACCTACTATAAGTTTAAGTAGAGCGGATTCGAATCAACACGATTAACTTACTTCCGGCGCAGATCAATTGCGGCGAGTAGCCGACCGGCAAATACCATGGTGAGCTCTGCTCCGGCGGCGTGTTGCGATAGCTTGACTCCAGGCTGAGGCTCCGGCAGGGTCTGATAGAGCGAGACCAGAGTCTCAGGCCATTCAAAGGTGAGTTTTGCCTGCATAGGCAGATAGCCATCCAGATAGCGACGCATCAGCGGCCCGGCCTGAAGCCGATAGGTCTGGTGATCGATGCGATCCAGGGCCTTTGACCGCAGATCAATGCAGATGGAGGCCCCGCGTTGCACATCAGCCATCACCACATGGTGCTCCTTCACTTCGACAGATCCGATGCCTTGGGTCGATTTAATTGAAAGAGCCTGGAGACGATTTGGATTAAAGGCAATTACGATTTTGCGAATGGGATCGAGCTGATAGTGGCAGGTGCTAAGCTCGATGATTCCTGAGTCAAGGCTCTCGGCCCCGACCCGCACACGCGATTCGTAGCGGTAGCTGTCGGGCTCTGGGTGTTGGGCAAGAAATCGAAGCTCTCCCTCTCGGGCAAGGTCAGAGAACTCCAAAGCCTTACAGGCGTCTGGCGCAATGAAAAGACTTGCAAGCGCCGCAACGAAAGCAGCCGTTGCATACGCGGTGCCGCAGGTACGCCGTCTCGGATCAGCGACTGCCATGGTCGGTTGATGGGGCTACTGGCTGTGTTTTCTGCAAAAGCCCATTTGAAGAAAGTCCGATCCAGACATTTCTCAGGATCGCAGGCTGCGCTTTTTCGTTGGGATGGATGGTGTCAGCTTGAAACATCATAGGGTTATCGGCGAGACCGTCAAGCAAAAAGGGTACAAGCGGTACCTCTTTCTCGCCGGCCAGCTGGCTGAAAAGACTGTCGAATTGCCGGGAATAGTCGGGCCCATAGTTTGGGGGAATTCGAATCCCGATCAGCAGCACGGCAACCCCCTGCGTGCGGGCTCGATCAATCATCTCAGCGAGATTGCGCCGGGTTTGACTGATCGCGAGGCCACGCAGGCCATCGTTTGCCCCCAATTGCAAGAGTACAAGGCTGGGCTGATGCTTTTTCAATGCTGTATCGAATCTTGACAGCCCGCCTGCCGTGGTCTCCCCGGAGATACTTGCATTCATAATCCGATGGGGGAACCCTTCACGAGCGAGTCGGTCTTGGAGCAAAGCGACCCAGCCGGTTCCGCGTTTTAAGCCATATTCTGCAGACAGGCTGTCACCATAGATCAGAATAAGGGGCTTGGCGGGCGCAGTGGCCGAAGCGATGGCCTGAACTGGGCTTAAGACCGTCGCGGCCAGCAGCAGGGTATATGTTGCGATGGACTTTCGGCCCAGATACGCCAGCCACACGGCGCAGTGGGCCGCCAGACTATGCCGCGATGGCAGCAGGTTATGAAACAGAATTGAGATCACAGTGGTTAGAAGAAGGAGTCGGGGTTGAACGCAATTCGAGCAGAGCACATCACCAAGACCGTTGTTGATAGCACCGGTTCCATTGACATTCTCCGCGATGTCTCGTTATCCGTCGAACTGGGCGGATCTTTGGCGATTCTCGGCGCCTCGGGTAGCGGAAAGTCAACCCTTCTCGGGATTCTTGCTGGCCTTGAGTCACCCAGTTCGGGCGCGGTCTATTGGTTCGATGAGCGGATTGATGCGCTTTCCGAGGATGCCCGAGCCCAGCGCCGCAATGGTATTTTGGGATTCGTTTTTCAATCGTTTCAGCTGCTTGGCCACTTAAATGCGCTGGAAAATGTCATGCTACCGCTTGAGCTCAGCGGCGCTGCCCACGCCCGACAGCGCGCTGAAGAACTGCTAGAACAGGTCGGCATGACGGGCCGATTGCATCATTTTCCCAAGACACTCTCGGGCGGTGAGCAGCAGCGGGTTGCGCTGGCTCGAGCGTTTGTGTCGCAGCCACGGCTCATCTTTGCCGATGAGCCCACCGGCAGCCTGGATGCCGCTAACGGCGAGAAGATCTCTAATCTTTTATTCGAGCTGCAGGCGCGACATCGCACCACAATTGTGTTGGTGACCCACGCCCCAGAGCTTGCCGAACGCTGCCAGCAGGTGCTGAGGCTTGCGGCAGGGGCCACCGTATAATTTAGGCATGCCCTCATTGCTGTTGCTCGGAGGCGCTGCTGCGCTTTCCGAGTTTCGACTTTCCCGACTTACTTCTGAAATCCAGGCGATTGCCCCTAAGGCCAAATCGGTCCAGGCCCGCTGGGGTTATCTGGTCCGACATGGCCAGGATCTGGATGAGCAGCGCCTTTCTGCGATCCTTGATGCAACGGGTCCGCTCGCACCGCCCGATGCAGGCATGCTGCGGCTGTCGGTGGTTCCTCGGCAGGGCACTCGCTCGGCCTGGTCTTCGAAAGCGACCGAGATTCTGCATTCTTGTGGACTCAGCACCGTCGAGCGGGTCGAGCGTGGAGTGGTGATTGATATTGAGATCAAGACCCAAGACAGGCCGCTGATTGAGCGCATTGCCTCAAGGCTGCATGATCGTATGACCGAATCCTGGTTTGTCGGCCTACCGCCAGATGACATTTTGGCGCCGCGACATTCACCCCCGCTACGCGAGATCGCACTCGGGCCATCGATGATAAGTGCGCGCGAGGTCCTGAGCAGTACCAATCAAGAGCTTGGCCTTGCGCTCTCTGAAGACGAGATCGATTACCTAGCCCAGGCCTATCAACGGCTTGGCCGGGATCCGACGGACGTGGAATTACTCATGTTTGCGCAGGCAAACTCAGAGCACTGCCGCCACAAAATTTTTAACGCTGATTTCACTATTGACGGTGTGCCGCAGTCAGAGTCGCTCTTTAAAATGATTCGTCACACTCATTCGGTCACGCCGCAGCATACCGTCGTGGCCTATGCGGATAACGCAGCCATTCTGCATACCGCATCAGCGATACGATTTCGGCCCGATTCAGGCGCGCCATCGGCGTATCGCGCACAGCCGCAGACCGTGCATACCGTCTTAAAAGCCGAGACCCATAATCATCCGACGGCAATCTCCCCATTTCCTGGAGCGGCAACAGGTGCGGGCGGTGAAATTCGCGACGAGGGTGCAACTGGCACAGGTGCCGAGCCCCGCGCGGGCCTGACAGGTTTTGCTGTATCGCGCCTTGATTTCAGTGGGGCGGCCCATCAGCCATCGCGAATCGCATCCGCGCTTGAAATCATGATTCATGGCCCGCTTGGCGGCGCGGCGTTCAATAATGAATTCGGCCGGCCCAATCTGCTGGGGTATTTCCGAAGTTTTGAAATGACCGTGGGCCAGCGGCACTGGGGTTACCACAAGCCCATCATGCTGGCCGGTGGCGTTGGAATTATTGATAGCAGTCAGGCCGGCAAGCACCCTATTCCTGTGGGTGCGTTATTGATTCAGCTGGGTGGCCCCGGCATGCGCATCGGCCTGGGCGGCGGGGCTGCGTCGTCGATTCAGACGGGCGCCAATCAAGAGGCCTTAGATTTCGATTCGGTACAGCGTGGCAATCCGGAGATGCAGCGCCGGGCGCAAGAGGTCATTGATGCCTGTGCTGCGCTTGGCGAAGCGAATCCGGTGTTGTCCATTCATGATGTCGGAGCAGGCGGCCTGTCGAATGCCTTTCCTGAGCTCGTGCATGGCGCAGGCCGGGGTGGCCGATTTCGGATCGCGGATGTGCCGCTGGATGAATCGGGCCTCTCCGCGGCAGAAATTTGGTGTAACGAATCCCAAGAGCGTTATGTGTTGGCGATTGCACCGCAGTCACTTGAGACATTCAAGGCGATCTGCGCACGCGAGCGTTGTCCGTTTGCTGTGGTGGGTCATGCGACCGAAGAGGATCGGTTGGAGCTTATCGATGCGCAAAGCAATCGGTCGCCAGTGGATCTGCCGCTTTCGGTACTGCTGGGAAAGCCGCCAAAGATGCATCGCCAGGCGAATCGTGTCGCGATTGCTGCTGAGCCACTGGATTGCGCCGGCCTGCAGCTCGATAGCCTGGTGGAACAGGTACTCGCTCACCCAACTGTTGGCAGTAAACAATTTCTCATTACGATCGGAGACCGAACGGTGGGCGGGCTGACGGCTCGCGATCAGATGGTTGGCCCTTGGCAGACGCCGGTTGCCGATGTGGCAATTTCGCTGTGGGATTTTGAGGGGCTCGGTGGCCAGGCAATGGCGCTCGGCGAACGAAGTCCGATTGCAATCCTTAATCCCGCTGCTGCATCTCGCTGTGCGCTGGGCGAGGCCATTACCAATCTCGTGGCCGCCGACATCGGGTCCCTTGAGACCGTAAAACTTTCGGCCAATTGGATGGCAGCCTGCGGAGAAGCGGGCCAGGATGCCGCGCTCTTTGATGCTGTGCAGGCCCTTGCAAAAGAAATCTGTCCTGCGCTGTCGCTGTCCATTCCAGTCGGAAAGGATTCGCTTTCCATGCGCACTGTTTGGAGTGAGGCCTCGGGACCCAAGTCGGTGATCTCACCGGTATCACTGAACCTCACGGCGATCGCACCAGTTATCGATGCGCGCCGGACCTGGACGCCCGTACTCCAGCGGCTACCGGAGCCGACAGTGCTGCTCCTGATCGATCTTGGGCAGGGAAAAAATCGAATGGCAGGCTCGGTCTTGGCGCAAACACGGCAGCAGTTTGGTGACGAAACAGCCGATATCGATGCTCAAGTGCTCCAGTCTTTTGCCGCTGCGATGGCTGACTTACACCAGACGGAGCATGTATTGGCGTACCACGATCGTTCAGATGGCGGCCTTCTGGCTACGCTCTGCGAGATGGCCTTTGCGGGCCGCTGTGGCATCACGATTAATATTGATCTGATCACGATTGATCCGGTGGCATCGGATTGGGGCGACTTCAAGATACGGCCGGAGCAGGTGGCGGTACGGCGCGATGAGCTCACGATCAAGGCGCTTTTTAATGAAGAACTTGGTGCAGTGCTTCAGGTGAGCCGGTCAAATCGATCAGCGGTCATGGACTGTCTGCGTCGCTATGGCTTATCGCGTCTGACCTTTGAGATCGGCACGGTGAATCCGCGCGATGCAATTGAGATTTATCGCGACGCAAAGTGTATTTTTCAAAAACCGCGGCATGTCCTGCAGCGGACCTGGAGCTCAGTCAGCGCAGAAATCTGTCGGCGTCGTGACCACCCTGACTGTGTAGAGCAAGAAATTTCTGTTGTTCAGGATTCTGAGTTGCCCCGTGTTGTGCTCGGCCCTGGTGCCCCATCGCGTCAGCGAGAATTAGCCGCCCCAAGGGTCGGGAAACGTCCGCAAATCGCTATTCTGCGGGAGCAGGGTGTGAACGGCCAGGTCGAGATGGCTGCTGCATTTGATCGGGCGGGCTTTGAGTCTTGGGATGTGCATATGAGTGATTTGATGGCCGGCCGTATCCGGCTCGATCAGTTCGCGGGACTCGCCGCCTGCGGGGGCTTCTCCTTTGGCGATGTGCTGGGCGCCGGACAGGGCTGGGCGCGATCAATTCTTTTTAACGATGCGCTCAGGCTGCAGTTTGAGACGTTTTTCAACGACCCGACACGTTTTGCGCTTGGCGTTTGTAATGGCTGTCAGATGATGAGCGGATTGAGTGAGATTATTCCCGGTGCCGCCGACTGGCCGCGGTTTGTCAGGAATCGCTCTGAGCAGTTTGAAGCCCGTTTTTCTCTGGTGGAGATTCTGCCCTCGGCCTCAATACTGACAACCGGTATGGAGGGCTCTATTTTGCCGGTGGTGGTTTCGCACGGCGAGGGCCGTGCAGCCTTTGGCCTGACGCAGCCTCCCACATCCGCAGTGATGCGGTATGTGGATCCGAGGGGCCTGGCCAGCGAACATTACCCTTACAATCCAAATGGCTCTCCCGGGGGCCTCACCGCAGTTTCAAACCAGGATGGCCGCATCACGGTGATGATGCCGCACCCCGAGCGCGTGTTTCGTCAGGTGCAGATGTCTTGGATTCCTGAGGCGATTCACATGACTGGCGATGATTCGCCCTGGATGATGATGTTCCGAAACGCCCGTCATTGGGTTCAACACGCATGAAAGTCTAGTCACGATGTTATCTGCAGCAAATATCACGATTCAGTTCGGTGCCAAGCCGTTATTTGAGAATGTCAATGCAAAGTTTGATAACGGTAACCGCTACGGCTTAATTGGTGCGAATGGCTGTGGCAAATCAACCCTGATGAAGATCCTGGGCGGAGATCTCGAGCCCAGCAATGGGGTGGTGGTTCGGGATCCGCATGTTCGTCTCGGCAAACTTCGTCAGGATCAATTTGCCTTCGAAGACGTGCGTGTGCTGGATGTGGTCATGATGGGCCATGAAGAAATGTGGGCGGCACAGTCTGAGCGGGATGCGATCTATGCCAACCCCGAGGCCACCGAGGATGACTACATGAAGGCCGCAGAGCTGGAGGGAAAGTTTGCGGAATACGATGGCTACACCGCCGAGGCGCGGGCAGGCGAGTTGCTGCTGGGCGTCGGAATTCCGCTCGAGCAGCACCAGGGTCCGATGCGTGAGATTGCTCCCGGCTGGAAGCTCCGGGTCTTATTGGCCCAGGCCCTCTTTTCAGACCCTGATGTGCTTTTATTAGACGAGCCGACCAACAATCTAGATATTCATTCGATTCAGTGGCTCGAAGATGTGCTTAATGAACGAAACAGCACGATGATTATCATTTCGCATGACCGGCATTTTCTGAATTCGGTCTGCACCCACATGGCCGATTTGGATTACGGCGAGCTGAGGATTTATCCGGGAAACTACGACGACTTCATGCTTGCTGCCTCCGAAGCCCGGGCCCGGCTCATGGCGGCGAATGCCAAAAGCAAGGAGCGTGTCTCTGAGTTACAGGAGTTCGTGCGGCGATTTGCAGCAAATAAATCAAAGGCCAAACAGGCGACATCACGTCGTAAGTTAATTGAAAAGATTCAGGGCGATGCGGTCGAGGTGCGGCCTTCCTCCCGGCAGAATCCGTATATTCGTTTCGAGCAAGCCAAGCAGCTTTACCGGCAGGCCGTCCATGTCCAAAGTATCTCAAAGACTTTCGAGGGCCGCAGCCGTCCGGTGATTGAACGCTTCTCGATGATGGTTGAAGCGGGAGAAAAAATTGCCATCGTCGGCGCTAATGGCGCAGGTAAGACAACGCTGTTGCGTTGTATTGCGGGCGCATCGGTCAGCGGCATGGATCCGGACGGCGGCGAAAACAAGTGGGCGGAAAACGCAAATATTGGATATATGCAGCAGGATGTCTATCCGGATTTCGAAAAAGACATATCGCTTACCGACTGGATCGGCCGCTACACTCAGGAGGGCGATGATGATCAAGCGGTCCGATCGATTTTAGGCCGGCTGCTGTTTTCAGGCGATGATGTCGGGAAGATGGTGCGTGTGCTTTCCGGTGGTGAGAAACATCGCATGACCTTTGGCCGGCTGATGCTAGGCCGCCATAATGTTCTTATGCTTGACGAGCCTACCAATCATCTCGATATGGAGTCCATCGAGTCCTTGCAGTTGGCTTTGGAAAAATTTCAGGGAACGCTGTTTGTTGTCTCTCACGACCGTGAATTTGTAAACGCAGTAGCCAATCGCATTCTAGAGGTTCGTGACGATGGATCCGTTTCCGACTTCAAGGGGTCTTACGACGAATATCTGGCCAGTCAGGGCCTCGCTGCTTAACCGTGCTTGAAGGGCCGAGCCCTGCGGCATTTAGGCCTCAAGGTCCTCGGGGGTGTTGAGATTGCGAAACGCTGTCTCGTCGCAGGCAACCACTGCAGCGGCGCCGATCTCGGCAAGCCAAAGCCCAAGTTTTCTTTTCCCGTGTTGAAGAAAATGCTCAAGATGCGTGCGGCTTGCGATCGGCACCAGGGCAAAGGTGGGATGTTCGGCGATATAGGCACCCCCTGCGGAGCGGCAAGCCCAGAGCTGGCTCACGATATCGAGCGGAAAGAGCGGGCAGTCACAGGGCACCGTCACCATCCAGGGCGTGTCTGCGGCTTGCAGGCCTGCCAGGATTCCCGCCAGGGGGCCCTCGTAGCTAGGGGCGTGCTCTCCGAAGACTGGATCAGTAATCACTGGAAGGCCGCGCTGCAGATACTGCGCGCGGTTACGGTTTGCATTGATGATGAGTGCGTTGACTTGGGGCGATAACCGATCAATTGCGATATCGATCAGTAGCCTGCCATGAAAACTGATCAGCCCCTTGTCTGCGCCACCCATACGTCGGCCAGCGCCACCACAGAGCAGCAGTCCCGTGACGGGTTCAGTTGTTGGAATGGGTGAGGCCATCAATGAGGGCAGTGACATCATCGGTATCGGTCACACGATGCCAAGAACCCCGTGGGTAGACCACGACATTTGGGCCTTGCTGACACAGGCCAAAACAGCCGGATTTATTGGCCATGATGCCGCCATCGTGATCCAGACCTCGATTTCGCAACTCATGTTTCAGCTGCTTTAACAGATCGAGCGATCCTCGTGCGGCACAGCAGTCGCCGTTTTCGCGGGCGTTGGTGCAGATAAAAATATGGTGTTGATAGCGCATCGTGGCAGGTAAATGGATTCGCGTGTGGAGAAGCTGTGCTGGATTACTCAATTTTTAAGAGTTTTTTTGCTGAGCCCAGCACCAGCATGGCCTCACCGTGTTTATCTTGCTTATGGAGCTTCTCACCCTCTGCACGCAGCTCTCGCACTTTTTTAATTAGCAAGGGATCAAGATTGTTCGACCTGGACAGGGCCTGGTCAATTTTGTACATCTCCAGCGGACAGCTGTGGGGCCAGGCGGGTGCCGCCGTGCCCGTCAACAGCAGGGCTAGAACGAGCGGGGCTGCGGCTTGCATTTTTTGGAGACCTCCTTAAGACTTTGGTTTGCGATCCATTATGAACCGTCGACACGTTCTGAAAGCAGGTCTTGCTGGCTGTGCCGTCGCAGGCGCTGCCGCCGTGCCGCTGGCCAGCCTGGCAAGAGGCGGCCGGCTTCGAGATCATATGTTGATCGCTCAGCCCTCTCGGCTGAGCCTTCTGGGCGACGACTATCCAGCGACGGATGTCTGGGCCTTTAACAATATGATTCCCGGCCCAGTCTTGCGGGCCAATCAGGGCGACATGCTGAGGATTCGTTTTCGTAATCGGCTTTCCAGCCTGTCGACGATTCATTGGCATGGCATAAGACTGCCAAATGCGATGGATGGTGTGCCGGGTATCACCCAGGCGCCCGTGAAGCCGGGTGAGGATTTTGTGTACGAATTCGCGCTGCCCGATGCAGGCACCTATTGGTATCACCCTCATGTGGCCACCTATGAACAAATCGGGCGCGGTCTGTATGGTGTGATTCAGGTCGAGGAGCGGCAGCCGCCCGATGTGGATGACGATGTCACCTGGGTGCTCTCCGATGTCATGCTCACAAAAGATGCGGCCATTGCGCCAAATTTCAAAAGTCTGCATGACGCTGCGCATGCAGGCCGTCTGGGCAATATCGTGCTGGTCAATGGCCAGCGCGGTCCTGCCATGCTGGATGTCCGCGCTGGACAGCGGATTCGCTTGCGTTTGCTCAATGCCGCCAGTGCACGACTCTTTCGGATCAAGATCCATGGGCATCAGCCGCTGGTGGTGGCCCACGATGGGCACCCGTGCACGCCATATCGGCTGACGGAGTCGTTTTATTTTTCTCCGGGCAATCGAGTGGATCTCATTCTCGATTGCACTGGCGCGCCCAACGCGCAATTTGAGATTGAAGATGAGTTCTTTCCCGCGATGCGTAATAAGGTTGGCCTGATTCGCTACAGCAGTCGCTCTGCTGTGGGGGCCCGCAAGCCCTTCGGAGAGCTGCCGCCAAATACGCTTTTTGAGCCGGTGCTGTCGGGGGCTGAGTCGGTGAAAATGGTTCTCGAAGGCGGCGCCTTATCGAATAAAGCGACCCGCGAGGCTATCTGGCTTATGAATGGCAAAGGCAATGATCACGGCTCGCATATGGATATACACGGTAAACACCCCGAGCCACTCTTTACTTTTGAGCAAGGCTGCACGGTGCGTTGCCTGATTGATAACAAAACCGCCTGGTTCCATCCTATGCACTTTCATGGCATCGTTTTTCGCGAACGCCTGCCCAATGGACAGTGGGGGCCGTTTAAGGATTCAACTCTGGTCTGGCCTTTTAAAACACAGGAGATTGCATTTGTTGCGGAAAGCCCTGGCGATTGGATGATTCATTGCCATGTGGCCGAGCATCAACACTCTGGATTGATGGGCACTTTTCGTGTTGCCAGCCTCTGCCGTACGCCGGCAGCACCCAAGGCCTAGCCTACTTCAGCAGCAACACATCCACGGCCGCGCCGGCAGCGAGCGGCCCCGCATCGTGCGGCAACACCGCGAGACCATCGGCATCCACCAGTGACTTGATGCTGGCCGCGCCTTGTGAGGCTGCGATCTCAGCAAGCCAATCCCCTTGCGCATCCCGAGTAAGTCTGCAGCGAAGAAATTCAGTTCGCCCGAAAGTTTTTTTTGTGGCCTTTGCAAGCCGTGCGCGCACTGTTGGCCGCTGAACAGGCGTCGCACCGCCGAGTCGCTGCAGGCAGGGCCCGACGATACCCTGAAAGGTAACGAAGGCTGCAACGGGATTTCCTGGTAGGCCAAAAAAAGGCGTACGTTGGCCGGTTTCATTATGAATCCAGCCTGCGGCCAGCGGTCGGCCCGGTTTAATGGCCAGCTTCCAAAATGCGATTTCTCCAAGTGATTGCATTACAGCTCGCGTGTGATCCGCCTCGCCTACACTGACGCCGCCAGAGGTAATCACTGCATCCGCGATTGATGCGGCATGCCGCAGATGGTGACGCAGGCTTTCGGCATCATCACGAACAATTCCGAGATCAATCGGTATTGCACCGATTTCACGAATCAATTCGATCAGCAGAGGGCGGTTGGCATCGTAGATCGCGCCGTCGGGCAGCGGGCTGCCCGGATCGGCAACTTCATCGCCGGTCGAGAGCACGCCCACGCGCAGCGAGCGCATGACCCCGACCTCTGCGATACCAATCGAGGCAAGCAATGCAATCGCCTGTGGGCTGATACGCGTTCCCGCGGCAAGCGCCACCGCGCCGCCCGCAAGGTCTTCGCCAGCCTGCCGAATATTGGCCATGGGCGATATGCCATCGGTGGAAAACTCAACGGTATCTTCCGAAGCGCCTTGGCGCACCCGCTCCTGCGGAATGACTGCATCGAGCCCCTCTGGCACTCGGGCTCCGGTGAAGATCCGGACACAGCCTGCTGGGTCTACAAGCCCTTCCAAAGGACGGCCTGCCAGCGATTTTCCAGTAACCCTGAGCGATAGGGGTTTATTCCTAGTGGTTTTGTTCAGGGTGCTCAGGGAAAACGCGAATCCGTCCATGGCAGAAAGTGGATGGGCGGGAACATCCTGGGGGCTATATATGTCGTGGGCGAGGAAGCGTCCACCGGCGGCCGCGAGCGGGATTCGCTCCGCACTTACTGACTCACTGATCTGGCTGGAGATGGCCTGCAGGGCCATCTCAATGGTCTGGGGGGCAAAGGAGTCAGGCACGTTGAATTATCCAAAAAAAGCGCAGTGTCAGTGATCAAGAGATCCAAGACTGCGGAACTCAGGAACTGAAGTCAAACCACAACGTGGATCGATTTCACTGAGCGAGTGATTGATGTCTAGTGCAAAACGTCGACAAATGCATTTATTCGGTTTAACGAATGTTGCAATGCACCTTGTAACTGTAGGGGAGAAGTTCACACTTCACGCAGCAAAAATCCGCAAGATCTTTGCTGTAACTCAATTGGTACTTGATCAACGTTCGTTCTGGAGGGACACAAATGAACGCACCGATGTCTCGCCGACAGTTCTTTAAGGTCTGTTCGGCAGGTGTCGCGACTTCTTCTGCAGTTGGTCTTGGGTTTGCGCCCGCGACTGTGCATGCTGAAGTCCGGGCTTTTAAATTAGCCCGCACCACTGAAACCCGTGGCACATGCCCGTATTGCTCTGTGAGCTGCGGCGTCTTGATGTATTCGAGAACAGATGAAGCCACGAAGAAAACTAAACTCATTCACATCGAGGGTGATCCTGATCATCCGGTGAACAAGGGGTCGCTCTGCCCGAAAGGCGCAGGCCTGCTGGATATGGTGCATTCGCCAAATCGGCTGCTTCACCCCGAAGTCCGTGAGGCTGGCTCGAAAGAGTGGAAAAAGATTTCTTGGGAAGACGCCTTAAATCGCGTAGCGCGCCACATGAAGGCGGATCGCGATGCGAACTTTGTCGAGAAAAACGACAAGGGTGTTCCCGTTAATCGCTGGAATACGACATCACTTCTTGTATCAAGCACGACTTCAAACGAGGCAGGCTATGCGCTAGTCAAAATGGCGCGCGGCCTCGGTATGGTTGCGCTTGATACGCAAGCACGTATCTGACACGCCCCCACGGTATCCAGTCTGGGTCCGACGTTTGGGCGTGGCGCCATGACAAATGGCTGGCCAGATATTCAGCATGCGGATTTGATTTTGGTAATGGGCGGCAATGCCGCCGAGGCGCACCCCTGCGGATTTAAGTGGGTGACGGAAGCGATGGAGCACCGCAAAGCGAAGTTTGTGGTGGTGGATCCGCGCTTCACGCGCTCGGCAGCAGTTGCGGATTACTACGCGCCGATTCGTGTCGGTACGGACATTGCCTTCTTGGGTGGGGTGATCAATTACCTGCTGTCCAAGAACAAGATCCATGAGGACTACGTTCGTCATTACACGAATGCTCCCTTCTTGATCAACGCGGACTACTCGTTTAAGGATGGCCTGTTCACCGGCTATGAGGAAGAAAAGCGGTCCTATGACAAGAAGACTTGGACTTACCAGATGGGTGATGACGGCTTTGCAAAAGTCGACATGACCATGAAGGATCCTCGTTGTGTGTACCAGCTGATGAAGTCCCACTTCAGCCGCTACACACCCGAGAAGGTCTCATCGATCTGCGGTACGCCAAAGGATCAGTTCATCAAGGTCTGTGAATACATTGCTGAGACTTCGCGTCCCGACAAAGTCATGACCATCATGTATGCCCTGGGCTGGACTCAGCATTCACATGGCTCGCAAAACATCCGCACCATGGCAATGATCCAGATGCTCTTGGGTAATGTGGGCCGCCCCGGCGGCGGCGTGAATGCGCTGCGTGGCCATGCCAACGTGCAGGGCATCACCGATATGTGTGCCTATTCAGAGGTGCTCTCGGGATACATGGTTTCGCCCATGGAATCCGATGACACCCGTGAGACCTATCTCAAGGTCCGCACACCGAAGGCGACTCGGCCAAACTCGATGAACTTCCCGCAGAACTTCCCGAAATGGAACACCAGCCTGATGAAGGCTTACTACGGGGACAACGCGAACAAGGACAATGACTTCGGCTATCACTATTTGCCCAAGCGCGATGCGGCCTACGACACGCTGGCCAACTTCGAGCGTATGGTCCAGGGAAAGATGAATGGCCTGATTTGCCAGGGCTACAACCCACTTGCTGCACTTCCGAACAAAGCTAAGCTTCACAAGGCGCTCTCCAACCTGAAGTACATGGTGGTGATCGATCCTCTGAAGACCGAATCGGCTGAGTTCTGGAAAAACTTCGGTGAGTTGAATAACGTTAAGCCCGAGGACATCAAGACCGAGGTGATTCGCCTGCCGTCGACCTGCTTTGCAGAGGATCCGGGTACCTTCACCAGCTCCGGCCGTGTCGTGCACTGGCACTATGCTGCTGCTGATGCGCCGGGCGAGGCCAAGACCGATCGTGAAATCATTGGCACGCTCTTTACCAAGCTTCGCGAGATGTACCGCAAAGATGGTGGCAAGGGTCGTGAGCCCCTGATGGCGATTAAGTGGAACTACACCAACCCGTCCAACCCCGCTCCTGAAGAGCTCTTAAAAGAGATCTCTGGGCGTGCCCTAGTGGATATCAAAGATCCGAAGACTGGCGCTGTGCTCTTTAAGGCCGGCGAGCAGCTGCCGGGCTTTGGTGTGCTCCGTGATGACGGCACGACCGAGTGCGGCAACTGGATCTATGGCGGCTCCTGGTCGCAGGCGGGCAACCTCACTGCGCGCCGTAACAACGCCGATGAGAGTGGCATGGGTATTCATCAGCAGTGGGGCTACTCATGGCCTGCCAATCGCCGGATTCTTTATAACCGCGCGAATTCGGATCCGACAGGCAAGTACTGGGACGCAAAGCGTCCGACCGTGGAGTGGGACGGCACCAAGTGGGCGGGCCCGGATATTCCGGATATCGCTCCCGCATTGCCACCTGCAACGGGTCCCTTCATCATGAACCCGGAAGGCGTTGGCCGCCTGTTTGCACCGGGCATGGCTGAGGGCCCGTTCCCGGAGCACTACGAGCCGTTTGAGACACCGGTCGGTAAGAACCTCATGCATCCGAACAACCCGAAGGTCACCAGCAATCCTTGTGCGCGCGTGTACAAGGCCGATGCTTCGTCGTTCGGTAAGGCCGATGAGTTCCCGTATGCCGCAACCACCTATCGCCTAACAGAGCACTTCCACTTCTGGACAAAGAACGTGGAATCCAACGCGATCACGCAGCCGCAGCCGTTTATCGAGCTGGGCGAGGCGCTCGCCAAGGAGAAAGGCATTCGTAATGGCGATATGGTCAGGGTCTGGAGTAATCGTGGCCAGATCAAAGCGGTTGCTGCGGTGACCAAGCGCATTCGTCCGTTGACGGTCGACGGAAAAACGATGCATCACGTCGGCATCCCGATTCACTTCGGCTTTGTGGGCGTTGCCAAGAACGGTTTCTTGGCCAACGAACTCACGCCGTTTGTGGGCGATGCCAATTCTCAGACGCCAGAGTTCAAGGCGTTCCTGGTCAACATCGCTAAGGTCTAAGGAGGATAACAATGGCTACAGCAACAACCATGAACATTGTGAATCGCTCCGCGACCACGGCGGAGATGCCGATCAAGAGCAATCCGGATATCGCCGTTGCGAAGTTGATTGACGAGTCGAAGTGCATCGGCTGCAAGGCCTGCCAGGTCGCATGTATGCAGTGGAACGACAACCGGGATGAAATCGGGTCGATGGTCGGGGTCTATGACAACCCGGCCGACCTCACGACCAAATCCTGGACCGTGATGCGTTTCAATGAAGTCGAGCGGGCCGACGGTGGCCTCGATTGGCTGATTCGTAAAGACGGCTGTATGCACTGCGAGGATCCCGGCTGCTTAAAGGCCTGTCCTGCGCCGGGCGCAATCGTCAAATATGAAAACGGCATTGTCGATTTCGTAAAAGACAACTGCATTGGCTGCGGCTATTGCGTCGCTGGCTGCCCCTTTAACATTCCGCGGATCAGCAAGACCGATCACAAGGCCTACAAATGCACGCTCTGTTCAGACCGTGTGGCAGTGGGCGAAGGTGCAGCCTGCGCGAAATCCTGCCCCACCAAGGCGATTCGCTTTGGCAAGAAGAAGGATCTCGTGGCCTGGGCCGATCAGCGCGTGAAGGACTTAAAAGAGCGCGGCTATCAGAATGCAGCCTTGTATAACCCGCAGGGAGTGGGTGGCACGCACGTCATGTATGTGCTGCGTCATGGCGACAAGCCTGAGGCCTACAACGGTCTTCCCAGCGATCCGCAGATCAGCCCAACGGTTGGCCTGTGGAAGGGCATGACCAAGTCTGTGCTGTCCTGGGGTATGGCTGCGGCAGTTGCCGTTGGAATCGCCCACTACTTCATCAAGGGTCCCAAGACTGTTGATGAAAAGGAGGTCTGATTTATGAGTCACGGCAATGAAGTTCAGCGTTATGCCGCCAATGAGCGCTGGAATCACTGGCTAACAGCAATTACATTTGTGTTGCTGGCCGCCAGTGGTCTGGCCTTCTTTCATCCCACGTTCTGGTCACTCAGTGCTGTGTTGGGTGGTGGCGAGTTATCGCGCATGCTCCATCCCATTATCGGTGTGGTGATGTTCGTGTCCTTCATGATCTTTGCCATTCAGAAATTCAGTGACAATGTCATGAGGAGTTACGACTGGAAGTGGCTGGGCCAGATTGGCGATGTGCTTGCCAATCGCGATGATCGGCTGCCGGCGGTGGGCAAGTACAACGCCGGGCAGAAGCTTGCTTACTGGGCGATGTTGCTCACGATGCTGGCGTTGATGGTCAGCGGCATCATCATCTGGAGGCAGTATTTCTCGCACATGTTTGCGATTGATACGCTTCGGCTCGCAGCCTTGGTCCATGCTGTGGCGGGTGCGTTATTGATCATCACCATCATCGTGCATGTCTATGCTGCGATCTGGGTGAAAGGCACGATTGGTGCCATGACCAAGGGCACTGTATCGCGCGCCTGGGCCAAGCACCACCATCCCCTGTGGTATCAGTCGATCGATAAGCGATAATCGGTCTCGGTTAAGCAAGGAAGTGGTAAGTGATTCCGGCCCCGAAAGGGGCCGGTTTTTATTTCGAAGTGGACCGTTAAGCAAAAGAGGGAAACGCAGGTATGCCGACACCGATCATTACCGACGGCACGATGGACCGACTCATCAAGGCCCCGCGGGTGGTGTTACCCGAGCCGCAGGGCCTGTTTCGTGACCGTGCGGCCCGCTTTGATGCTCTGGCTGCACACGACGATTCGGGTGCCTATATGCGGTTTCTCGGCCAAGTCTGTCGCGGCCAAGCCAAAGCCTATGCGGCCCGCCCGGCCCATGCGGTGCCCGAGAAGGCAGTCGCCAATAGCCGCCAGTACGGCATGCCACCCTTATCGGCCCACGTCACACCGCGAGATATCCAATGGCATGCCGATCTGCGTGATGTTCTGGCTGAAGTCAGCGCCCAGGGCCAGGCCAATGCCCAGCTCGCAGCAGTCATTGCTGAGCTGACATCCGCCTTGGCATCTGATCCTGCAAAAATTGAAGCCATTGCCGATCGAATCATTGCAGGTATTCCCGAGCCGGATGATGGCCCGCTCTATCCTCTAATCGGTGCTGCTCTGCAGGTCTATTTCTCGCGGCTGGCGGCCTCGCTGACCGCAGAGGATGTCGGCGCAAGTGATGTGCCGACCGTCTGCCCCTGCTGCGGCATGCGTCCGACGGGTAGTCTGGTCAGGATTAACCCCGATCGTATGAATTACCGCTACCTTGTTTGCGCACTCTGTATGACAGAATGGAACATGGAGCGGGTGAAGTGCACATCGTGCGAAGAAGAAAAGGGCGTGGCCTATCTCACCGTTGAGGTGGAGGGCCGTGCACCGGCTGATGTTCCGATTCGTGCGGAGACCTGCGATGAATGCAAGACTTACTTAAAGATTTTTATGCAGGAAAAAGATCCCAATATCGATCCAATCGCAGATGATTTGAATTCGCTGGCCCTGGATATGCTGGTCGACGAAAAAGGCTACTCGCGGACTGGCCCGAATCTGCTTTTCTATCCCGGCCACGACTAGCCATGTCTCCCTCGATTCTGCCCGGTTCGGGCGAATCCGAAGTTCAAAAGAATCCCCGCCACCTGCCTTCGGTAGATCGGCTGTTGGCCACCCCGGCGCTTTCGGCGCTCTCTGAAACGCTTGGCCGCGGCCTTGTTAAGCGCGCGATTCAGGCCGAGCTCGCCAGCGCCCGTGCGCAGCCGTCTGGGCATACCGACCCGCCCTCCGAGGCCCTAATTATTGACCGAGCGCAGGCCCGCGCTCAGAAGGATGCCGCCTCCCGCTTGCGCGGCGTGATTAATCTTACTGGCACTGTGATTCATACCAATCTTGGCCGTGCGCTGCTGGGCGAGGAGGCGATTGATGCTGTCGCGGCCGCGATGCGTGGATATCGAGCGCTTGAATTTGATATTGAATCAGGGGAGCGGGGCGATCGCGATAATGTGATCGAGGAGCTGCTTTGCCGACTAACGGGTGCTGAGGCAGCCACTGTTGTTAATAACTGCGCTGCTGCAGTACTGCTTGCACTGGTTGCGCTTGGTGCCCGTAAGGAAGTTCTCATTTCGCGTGGCGAGCAGATTGAAATTGGCGGCTCTTTTCGTATGCCCGATATCATGCGCGCCGCGAATTGCAAGCTCATTGAAGTGGGCACGACCAACCGCACCCATCTGCGTGATTATCGTGATGCCATTACCGAGAAGTCATCGCTGATTGTGAAGGCCCACCGCTCGAATTACGCGGTGACCGGATTTACTTCGGAGGTCGGAGACGCGGAGCTCGGCGCCTTGGCACGCGAGCATGGGCTTTTGTATATGGTGGATTTGGGCAGTGGGGCGTTGGTTGATCTTAGCCAGTGGGGCTTGCCGCGCGAGCCGCTGCCTGCCGATTCGCTCTCCAAGGGCGCAGATGTTGTGATGTTCTCGGGCGATAAACTTTTGGGTGGTCCCCAGGCCGGTATTATCGTGGGAAGCCGGCTGGCTATCGACCGGATCAAGCGCCACCCCCTGAAGCGGGCTCTGCGCGTATCAAAACTTGTTCTTGCTGCACTGGAGGCAACGCTTCGGGTTTATGACTCAGGCCATCGGCTGCCTGAGCGGCTTCCAGTGCTAGCGATGCTCACGCGCTCGCAAGCCGCCATAAAGGAGGCTTGTAGCCGTGTTGCCGGTCCGCTTGCGGCCTTCGCTGGTGATTCGTTTGAGATGCAGATCGTGGACTGTGCCAGCCAGATTGGATCCGGTGCGCTGCCCGAGGAACGGCTGCCGTCGGCAGCAGTGATGCTTCGGCCAAAGGAGAGGCTAGGTCGAAGCGGCGGTGTTTTGCAGGAGACACTCGCCAAATTTCGACGGCTGCCCACGCCTGTAATTGGCCGTATTCGTGATGGTGCAATCATTTTTGACTGCCGCTGCCTTTTGCCAGCCGAAGAGGCGTTATTCATCGAGCAGCTGCGCTTGGGCGAAACATGATTGTTGGAACTGCCGGGCATATTGACCACGGTAAGACTTCTCTAATTCGCAGGCTTACAGGCAAAGACACGGATCGGCTGCCGGAGGAAAAACGTCGGGGTATTTCAATTGAGCTGGGCTATGCTTATCTTGCGGCCCGGCCAGAGGTGTCTTCTGGCGAAAATGCGATTGGCTTTATCGATGTGCCAGGTCACGAGCGTTTTGTGCACGCCATGGTCTCCGGGGCCAGTGGAATAGACTTCGCACTCTTAGTGATCGCGGCCGACGATGGTCCGATGCCCCAGACTCGTGAGCATCTGGAGATTCTGCGGCTTTTGGGGATCGCCCGAGGCGCGATTGTGGTGACCAAGATCGATGCGGTCGAGCAGGCCCAGGGTGATCTCGCGATTGCTGCGATTGCGGATGCGGTGGCTGGTCAGCCCGCAGAAAAGTGGCCTTTATTTCCTGTTTCATCGATTACCGGAGAAGGAATCGATGGCTTGCGAAAGTTTCTGCTTGCCCAGGCCACTGAGATGACCCATCGGCAGGCGGGTAGTAATTTTCGGCTTGCTGTAGACCGGGCATTTTCTCTATCCGGTATTGGTACCATCGTCACTGGCACTGCCCACGCAGGCGCGGTCGTCGTCGGCGAGGCAGTCAATATCACGCCACTTACGGGGTCATCGCGACTTCAGGCCCGTGTCCGTTCGGTGCATGCCCAGGATCAAGCGGCCCAGCAGGGCGGCGCGGGACAGCGGCTTGCATTAAATCTGGTGGGCGTAGCGGTTGAAGAGATTCCTCGCGGCAGCTGGATTACAAGTGCTGATCTTAATCATGGCGTGCAGCGCTTCGATATTGCGCTCACGGTCTCTGCACTGCATGACCGCAGCATTGGCCAAGGCCTCGAGGTCCATCTGCATCATGGTGCAGCAGACGTGATGGCGCGTATCTATCCCTTGGATGTCGATCGGGCCCAGCCGGGTGCCGAGTGTTTTGCTTCGGTTGTGGTGAGCGATAGCCTCAGCATCTGCCGAGGGGATCGACTGATCTTGCGCGACAGTCAGGCCCAGACGACTTTAGCGGGTGCCCGGGTGCTCGATATCAGCCCGCCCCATCGGGGCCGCCGGTCGGCCTCACGACTCGCCTGCCTTCAGTCGCTGCGTGCGTTTGACGACGCAAAGTGCCTCACAGTGATGGCAGGCATAGCCCCCATCGCGATTGCCCGTCTCTGTCAGGGCTGGAACACCACAGAGCAGGCCCTTGTGCAGTTGGCGGGCCAGGCGGGGCTGCGTGTTGCTGCTGGAATGATTTTTCATCCCGATCAGTGGACCGCTTATCAGGACCGACTCATCTTAGCCATCGACGAGATTCATGCACGCGAGCCTGAAATGCAGGGCCTTGAGGTCAACCGAGCCCGCCGCGTGGCCGCTCCCCAGCTGGATAGTGACGCCTTTGATGCGCTCATCGATCAGCTGATGGCAGAGCAACGGCTGGAGCGTCGCGGCGCATTTCTCGCCCGGCCAGGCCATACCGTTGAGCTCAGTAAGGCCGAGGAGAACCTCTGGAAGTCGATTGCGCCACTACTGTCGGAGTCCCCCTACAATCCGCCGCGGGTTAGGGATATCGCCAAGCTCACCCACATCCCCGAGTCAGAAATTCGTGCGAACCTTCGGCGTGTCGCCCGGCTTGGGGAGATCACTCTCGTGGCACTCGATCATTTCTTTCTCACAGTACATGTGAGTGAAATGGCGAGAATTGCGAGAGGGTTACAGGATCAGCATGGCGCGGTGCGCGCCGCCGATTTCCGTGACCAGATTGGGGGTGGCCGAAAGGTAGCGATACAGATTTTGGAGTTTTTTGATCGAGTGGGTTACACGCGGCGCGTGCGTGATGACCACTTGATTCGCAGAGATAACCCCTTTGTCATACATTAAAAACTGAATTGAAAATGATGACGCAGGAAACTCAATGGAAGGGTGTCGCGGCCCGGTGGTCCGGTCAGACTTCAAATCTGATAGGGGTTGCCAGCAATCCCTGGTGGGTTCGACTCCCATACCCTTCCGCTACGCTGAGAGTGCCTGATGGAACTCGCACAGATTCTGGCTGAATTACCAGAGGATTGTCTCTATGCCGCCGAGCAGGATCTCTGGCTGCGGCCAGAGGGCGAAGAGGTTGTCGTGGGTGCGGTACGGTTTGTGGTTGCCCATGGCGACTTCATGCTGTTTTATCCTCGGCCATGCGAAATCCCGGTCATGCGGGAACGCTCTTTGGGGGTGATGGAGACTGCCAAGACTGCAGTGGCGATCACTTGCCCGATTAGCTGCACGATTATTGAGACCAACCAGGCTGCACAGCAAGACATCAGTGTCGTGATTCAGGATCCTTACGGCGCAGGATGGCTGTATCGACTCAAGCCAATGGCCTGGCAGGACGAGTCTGGGTTTCTGATGGGCGTTAAAGAGTACCGTGAGTGGCTCTCGGCCCACCATCACGAGCGTTTGCGCCCCATCGAGCAGCGTCACGAGGAGTTACCGCCGATTGATCCGCAAAACGTCAGCTACTGATACATGGCTGTAACGCGCGTAGTGATTGTGATGTGGCAGGCCGGCCCCGAGGCTGCTGCAAAGGCTGCATCCCCCCTGGTTTATGCCTTGTGCGCGCGGGCGCTAGATTGCGAGGTTGAAATTCATTTAACCTCCTCGGCGGTGCGCTGGGCCTTCGAGGGTGTCGCTGCAGCGGCAGTCTCAGATCAGCGGGGCGAGACAACGATTTTGAGTTATTTGCAGCGTTGTCACGCCATGGGTATCAACATTTACATGTGTGGCATGGCGCTTGCTGAGCATCATCAAGGTGAGCCCATTATCAGCGAGATCACCGGACAGACGGGCGCGACCTCGGTCATGGCTCAGCTGCAGCGGGACGATACCCGGGTGTTGGTCTTCTAATGCAGACGTTGGGGTAGATGGTGCACGGCCCCCAATTCGAAGTGATTAGCTTGAATATGCATAAGGGCGTCTCGCCCCTGCACCTTCGGCTTACCGCCCATCGCCTGCGGCAGCAGATTCGTGATCGTCATCCCGACCTTGTATTTTTGCAGGAGCTTCAGCAAAAGACCCATGGACGGCTTCGTGATTTGCGCATCGGTGCCACACTAGGTCTGACACCTTATCTTGCGCAGGATTTTTGGCCCGATTGGCATTACGGTCGAAACGCTCTTTATGACCGCGGCCATCATGGAAACGCGATTCTTTCGCGACATCCCTTATCTCACGGCCTGAATTACGATATTTCAGAATACCGTTTTGAGCGGCGCGGCCTGCTGCATGCTGTAGTGTTTATCGGTGAGCGGGCGGTGGATTGTTTTTGCGTGCATCTCGGTCTACTAGAGCGGGGCCGTCGGCGCCAGCTCCAGGCCATGCTGGAGTGCATTGCGCAAATTGCGGATACAGGCCCAGCAATTGTGGCCGGCGACTTCAATGATTGGCGCAATCGGGCCGAGGATCCCATGCGAGATGCCGGCTTTCGTGATGTTTTTGAGATCTCTACCGGCACACCTGCAAAGACGTTTCCTTCGATTCGGCCAATGCTGCGGATGGATCGGATTTATGTCCGCGGACTGATGACTCACCAGGTTGAGCGGCTTACTGAGTGGTCGGCACTGTCGGATCATTTGGCTATTTCGGCAAGATTGTCGCTGCCGGCGGCCTGAGTTACTCAAACCAGTCAAGAATATTATCCAAGCCGCCATGGCGGATGGCCTGCATGGCCTGTGCGGTGACGGCCGGCTTCGCCCGATGGGCAATCGAGAGTCCGCTACGTTTCATCATCTTTAGGTCATTGGCGCCATCGCCAATTGCGATGGATTGTTGTGTTGAGGCGCTGCGGCTGCGGCAGGCCGAGGCCAGGGTCGCCTGCTTGATGCTGGCATCAACGATGGTGCCCAGCAATCTGCCAGTGAGGTAGCCATCGATGATCTCCAAGGAGTTGGATCTCGTCTGCTCAAAACCGATCTTTTCCGCGACAAAGCTGGTGAATTGCGTGAACCCTCCGGAGACGAGCAGGGTATGGACCCGGTGTTGCTGTGCGGCTGCAACCAAGGACTTCACGCCGGGAGTAAATTTCAGACGGTAGCGAATGACGTCGTCTAAGACTGTCGCTGAGAGGCCTGCAAGCAGGGCGACACGCTGACGCAGGCTC
>RFRK01000001.1 GCA_009924525.1 Betaproteobacteria bacterium | reverse complement strand
AGAGCGGGCTAGTCGCGCGGTGCCATCAATATGATCCTGATGCTCATGCGTGACAAAAATCGCATCCAGGTCTGCGGGCAGCAGCCCCCTTGTCTCAAGCCTTCGGGCGACCTCTTTCAAACCTAGCCCGCAATCGATCAAAAGCCGTGTCGGATCCAGACCCTCAGAGAGGGACTCAATCACCAGGGCGTTGCCGCCGCTGCCACTGGAGAGGCTGGTAAATCGCAACTACTTCAGTTGTTCAAACAACAGGCTAAGCATACGTCGGGCATTAGTATCCGCAACGGGTTTTCCGTTTTTATCTTGCACCGAGATGCGCACTGCGTCTTGGCCGTTTGCGGCCACCAACAGCCGATACTGCTCTACCGACTCCGAGGGCTTGGCAGTGGAGAACATCCGGGAGAAAAATCCCGGCTTATCGCGCTGCTGTTCAACGGTGGGATCACGATAGCGAACGAAGAATAAGCCCTTGTTGCGATCACGATCCTCGACTGTGAAGCCAAGCCGATCAATCGCAACACCGACTCGGCGCCATGCACGATCGAATGGTTCGGCGATATCAATCACCGAGGTCTCACCTGCTTTCACAAGCTGTGCTTTTGCGACAGTGGTAGCAGTCTGCATCAGCAAGGCCTGGGCGCGAGTCTGATCGGCCCCCAGACGGAGCATGAGCCTGCGCATGAACTCTGCCTCGAGTTCGCGATCCGCGGGGCGGTTAGTCCAAGTGCTCTGAATGGTCACCACCGCGGAAGTCACGACCTCCATCACACCCCGATGGCTGATGACGATTTCAGTGCGATTCTCGGCAACCCGATCGATACGGGTGCGAAATTTATCTCGCTCACCGGTATCGTAGACCCGGTCAAAGACCTTGCCGAGCGTACGCCGAATGACGTCCTCTGGAATCTTGGCACGGTTCTCGGCCCATTCGGTCTCCAGAAAGCCGGTCTCTGGATTTTCCACCGCCAACGCAAATCCGTTATCCAGCCAGAATTGACGCACGATCGGCCAGAGCCGCTCTGCGGACTGCTCCACCACTAAAATCCGCTGATCTCCCTGCCGCTCAATGCGCATGCCCGAGGGCGCGGGCAATACCGGCTGGTCAGTGCGCCGCGGATCCGAGCGGCTGCGATCAAATTCGGCACGGCTTGCACTGCCAGAGGCCGATACTGCGAAACGATCATCACGACTCGGCGCAACCAAATCCGGTGGAACCTCGAGAGGCTTTACCTTGGTGGCAGACTTATAGTCCACTTCATTTTTCATCACACTGGTGCAGCCGACTAATGCGGCAGCACCTGCGATCAAAACAACAGTCAAGCAAATACGGACCCGGGTCATCCAAGGGCTCCTACTGAGTGAAGGGCGGCTTCGACCACCGCTTGATTGGCCTTGGAGAGTTCCACCAAGGGCAGGC
Source organism: Betaproteobacteria bacterium (assembly GCA_009924525.1). Lineage (GTDB taxonomy): Bacteria > Pseudomonadota > Gammaproteobacteria > Burkholderiales > Burkholderiaceae_A > Lacustribacter. The sequence goes on along the minus strand of RFRK01000001.1, from coordinate 42,695 downwards.
GAAGGCCAGCTGGCGATCGTCCCATACGGGCAAGGGCCCACTTTACTGGAATCGGATTGGCCTCGATAAACATAGCCCGATGCAGGGGAAGTAGCTGCCGCTGCAGGGCTGCCGCCTCGGCGACGCGGCCTGACATTGCCAGAGTGCAGAGTTTTGCCATCATGGCCGGTACGACATTGGCCGTCACCGAAATGTTCCCATGTCCGCCCAGCAGCATGAGTGCTACTGCAGTGCCATCGTCACCGCTGTAGATCGCAAAATCCTTCGGCGCCTCATGGATCAGCCACTGGCCGCGCTCGATATTGCCGGTCGCATCTTTGATACCGACGATGTTAGGGATCTGAGCTAACCGCAGCGTGGTCTCATGGGCGAGATCGGCGACAGTGCGGCCCGGCACGTTATACAAAATAATCGGGATATCGCAGGCCTCGGCAATGGTCTTGTAATGCCGATACAGGCCTTCCTGTGTAGGCTTGTTGTAGTAAGGCACCACCTGCAATGAGGCTGCCGCTCCCATGCGGGCCGCCTCACGGGTGAGCTCTATTGCCTCCAAAGTAGAGTTTGCGCCGGTGCCCGCAATCACCGGGATTTTTGATTGGCACTGCTCTACTGCCACACGAATTAACTCGAGATGCTCCTCGACATCAACGGTAGGAGACTCGCCGGTAGTACCAACTGCCACAATCGCCTGGGTGCCTTGGGCGATATGCCAATCGATCAGTCCGCGATAGCTTGCAAGATCCAGACTGCCGTCGGGATGCATCGGCGTGGTAATCGCTACTAGGCTTCCGGTGATCATGGTGGTCTCGCTATCTCAGTCAGAGGTGCTTTGGATCAACTGTAATCCAGGCCCATCGCCTCGCGCACATCGCGCATGGTCTGGCGGGCCATCTCACGGGCCTTCTCCGAGCCGTCGGCAACAATGCTTCTTAATAAATCGGGATCTTCCTCGTAAGGCCGGGCCCGCTCAAGAAATTCTTTTTGCTCATCTAACACAGCATCAATCAGGGGCTGCTTACACTCCAAGCATCCAATGCCCGCGCTGGTGCAGCCCGCCGAAACCCACTTCTGCCGATCCTCATCAGAGTACACCTGATGCAGCTGCCATACCGGGCAGCGCTCGGGATTGCCGGGATCAGCGCGACGAATGCGGGCCGGATCGGTGGGCATCTTGCGCATCTTCTGAACAATGCTGTCAGTCGGCTCACGCATGGCAATCGTATTGCCATAGCTCTTGGACATTTTCTGCCCATCTAAGCCAGGCATACGAGAGGCCTCAGTAAGTAAGGCCTGGGGCTCAACAAGAATGAGCCGTCGGGCTCCCTCAAGAAATCCAAAGAGCCGTTCACGATCATCCATAGTGAGATTCTGAGCCTCTTGGACCAGGGCCTTGGCCTGCTCTAAGGCAGCCTCATCGCCTTTTTCCTGAAATCGATCACGCAAATCGCTGTATAACCGGGCCCGCTTGCCGCCCAATTTTTTTACTGCATCCTGGGCTTTTTCTTCAAAGCCGGGCTCACGGCCAAAGACATGGTTAAAGCGGCGCGCAATTTCGCGCGTGAGCTCCACATGCGGCACCTGATCCTCGCCTACCGGAACATAGCCAGCGCGATAAATCAGAATGTCAGCCGCCTGAAGCAAGGGGTAGCCAAGAAAGCCGTAGGTGGCCAGATCCCGTTCGCTTAATTTTTCCTGCTGATCCTTGTAGGTGGGAACCCGCTCAAGCCAGCCCAATGGTGTACACATCGACAGCAGCAGATGCAATTCAGCATGCTCAGGCACACGCGACTGAATAAACAGCGTGGCCTGGCTGGGATCCACGCCTGCGGCCAGCCAGTCAATCAGCATGCCCCAGACATTTTCCGAGATGACCTGGGGCTCATCGTAATGGGTGGTCAGCGCATGCCAGTCCGCCACGAAGAACAGGCATTCGTACTCAGACTGCAGCCGAACCCAGTTTTTTAAAACTCCGTGGTAGTGCCCGAGGTGCAACGACCCCGTGGGCCGCATGCCCGATAAAACGCGTTGAGGGTACATTTGGGCCGAATTTTATCAGCCAGTCCAGTTATGCCATACAGGTCGGGTCGCATCGGGTAGTGGCGGCACCGCCCCGACATCGAACCGGCTCTCGCCCTCGGCATGAAAGTCGCTGCCCCGCGAGGCATGCAGGCCCTGCTCGACCGCGACACGTTGGAATCGGCGAGCATCCTGATCCGAATGGCTGCCCGTAACCACCTCGATGGCCTGGCCGCCGAGGGTCTTAAATTCATCAATCAGGGCCCAGTGGCCAATCGCACTTAATCGATAGCGCGCCGGATGGGCAAGCACTGCGACACCGCCTGCAGCACGAATCGCTGTCACGGCCTGGGTCAATGTGGCCCACTGGTGGGCCTGATAGCCCGGCTTTCCTGGAGTGAGATAGCGCTGAAACACATCTCCCATGGAGCTGCATAGGCCCCGCGCTACCATCGCACGGGCAAAGTGCGTGCGGCCAATGAGATCTGGATTGGCGGCATGGCTCTTGGCATCTTCCAAGAGATCCGGCAGGCCATGGCTAACAAGATGCTCCGCCATCGCCTTAGCCCTTGTTTGTCGACCCTCGCGGATCTGTGAGAGGGTTTGATTGAGCTGCGGATGGTTGATGTCGATCTTCAGTCCGACCACATGCACCGTTTCACCACCCCAGGTCACGGAGATTTCTACGCCAGGCACATAGTGCAGGCCAAGCCCGCGCGAGGTCTCCATCGCCGTCTGCTGGCCGCTCACGGTATCGTGATCGGTCAATGCCAGCACCTGTACGCCATTGGCCGCGGCGCGGCGCACCACCTGCTCGGGTGTCAGCGCGCCATCGGAGGCCGTGGAGTGCATATGCAAATCAGCATTGATGTCGTGTGGAAATTGCTCTGCCATAACCCGATGGTAGCGAAGCATCGGCAGCTCTGCTTTTTTCAGAATCTGAGTAGCCCATGACAAAATCGGCGCTTTATCAGCCCACGATACCCGAATGCCTATTTATGCCCTTGGCCCCCATCGGCCAACGATTGACCCCACCGCCTATGTCACCGACACCGCAGTCTTGATCGGCAAGGTCGAACTGCGGGCCGAAAGCAGCATATGGTTCGGCGCGACCCTTCGTGGTGATAACGAGCTGATCGTGATTGGCCAAGGATCCAATGTTCAAGAGGGTGCAGTCCTGCACACCGACCCGGGCTCACCGCTTACAGTTCACGACAATGTCACGGTAGGCCATCAGGCCATGCTGCACGGATGCACTATTGAATCAGGAAGTCTGATTGGCATACAAGCGGTGGTCCTAAATGATGCAATCATTGGTAAGAACTGTTTAGTCGGGGCCTGTGCGCTGGTGACCACAGGGACTGTAATTCCTGATCGATCACTCGTGCTGGGCTCGCCTGCAAAAGCAGTACGGCAGCTGACCGACGATGAGATTGCCAATATGCATCGCGGCATCAAGACCTATATAGAGCGGGCCGCACGATTCCGAAAAGAACTTAAAGCGATCAACTAAAAGATTGACTAAAAAACAAAACCAAGAGAGCGCCCCGGCCACAGGCGATCGCCTGATGCGCATCATGTTCGAAGGCGTTGCCGCCCGGGCCCACCTGGTGCGAATTGACCGCTCTTGGCTGGAGGTTGCCCACCGGCATGCTGAGGCGCCCGAAGTCATGGCGCTGCTCGGCGAGATGAGCTGCGCTTCGATCCTGCTGTCGGCCAGTCTGAAGTATCAGGGCGCAGTCATTCTGCAAATTCATGGCGATGGTCCGATTCGGCTAGCCGTTGCCGAATGTAATTCAATGCTTGAGTTTCGCAGCACCATCAAGATGTCAGAGACGCTGACCGTAAAGCCTGGTGCCTGCTGGCAAGATCTGGTCAATCAACACAACCTTGGCCGATTCTCGGTTGTACTGGATCCGCAAGTCAGCACCCAGAGTCCTTACCAAGGCATCGTTCCACTGCATGAAGAGGGCCTGGCCCAGGCCCTCGAGGCCTACATGGCCAAATCAGAACAGCTACCCACGCGACTCTGGCTGGCCTGCGATGGGGAGCGGGCGGCAGGTCTGCTGCTACAAAAAATGCCAACTGAAGGCGGCACTTCCCATCAATCTAGTCCGCAATCCACACTCACCGCTGTGGAGGCAGATGACCAATGGCAGACACTGATCACACTGGCCGATACGTTGACGCCAGAGGAGTTACTGCAGACCGAGGGCCAGACCCTTTTACATCGCCTGTTCTGGGAAAAAAATCCGCGCCTGCTTGAAGAAAAACAGGTCCAATTTCATTGCCCCTGCTCGCGAACAAAGGTCAGCAAGATGCTACGCATGCTGGGCCAGCCCGAAATTGAATCGATTCTTGCCGAACAGGGCCAGGTCGAAGTGAACTGCGATTTCTGCAACAACAACTACGCCTTTGATGCGGTCGACTGCGCGGCGCTCTTTACGGACGCCCACCCTTCCGGCTCTGGGGGTCCGCAGACCCTGCAGTAGCGCTGCCAGCCGAAGCCGGCGCAGCTGGCTCACCCCACTGCACAAACCGCTCACCGGGCATGATCATGCCCAGCTCATAACGGGCCCGTTCCTCAGCGGCTCGCGGACTGCTTTTAAAGTCCCGCACTTCGCCCTCCAGCTCTGCGATGCGCAGCCGCTTGGTTTCATTCTCAAGCTGCTTGGCCTCCACCTGACGCTCAAGCCGCCAGACCCGAATCCATCCGCCCTGCCCAAACCAAAGCGGAAACTGCAGCAGGATCAGCACGCCCAACAGAATCTGAGTCAGCCCCGGCCGAGGAAACCTCCGAATAAAGTGCTCGATGCGATCGATGGTATTCACTGGCCGCAGCCCCGCAGACCTTCAGTGGCGCAGGTTGTAAAACGCATCCAGGCCCGGATACTGGGCTGCATCGCCAAGGTCTTCCTCGATGCGCAACAGTTGGTTGTATTTCGCCGTGCGATCAGTACGTGACATCGAACCAGTCTTAATCTGTAAGGCATTGGTGGCCACCGAAAGATCGGCAATGGTGGTGTCTTCGGTCTCACCGGAGCGATGGGAGACCACCGCGGTGTAGTTGCTGCGCTTAGCCATCTCAATGGCAGCAAAGGTCTCACTTAAAGTGCCGATCTGATTGATCTTGATGAGAATCGAGTTGGCGATTTTTTTCTCAATGCCCTCACGCAAAATCTTGGTGTTAGTTACGAACAAATCGTCGCCCACAAGCTGCACCTTATCGCCCAGCTGCTTGGTGAGATAGGCCCAGCCTTCCCAGTCATTCTCCGCACAGCCATCCTCGATAGACAGAATCGGATATTTATCCGCCCAGCTGGCCAACAAATGAGTGAAGTCCTGCGAAGATAGGCTTAAGCCCTCGCCGGAGAGTTCGTATTTACCGTTTTTGAAAAACTCAGAGCTTGCGCAATCCAGGCCAAGCGCAATCTGGCGACCGGGCTCATAGCCCGCTGCCTCGATGGCTTTCAGAATCAGCTGAATCGCGGCCTCGTGATTAGCAACATTGGGCGCAAAGCCGCCCTCATCACCTACTGCGACCGACATGCCCTGATCGTGAATCAGTTTTTTAAGGCTGTGAAAGACCTCGGCGCCGTAGCGTAACGCCTCGCGAAAGGTCGGCGCGCCCACGGGAATGATCATGAACTCCTGAAGATCCAGGTTGTTATTGGCATGGGCGCCGCCATTAATCACATTCATCATCGGCACCGGGAGCCGCATCGGGCCAGAGCCACCGAAGTACCGATAAAGCGGCAAGCCAGATTGCTCGGCAGCAGCCTTGGCCACCGCCATGGAAACGGCCAGCATGGCGTTTGCTCCCAGCCTGGATTTATTTTCGGTGCCGTCCAGATCGATCAACGTCTTGTCAATAAACGCCTGTTCGCTAGCATCAAGGCCCATCAGTGCTTCAGAGATTTCAGTGTTGATGTGCTCCACCGCCTTGAGTACCCCTTTTCCGAGGTAGCGGGATTTATCGCCATCACGCAGCTCAATGGCCTCGCGTGAACCCGTTGAGGCTCCCGACGGCACTGCGGCCCGGCCCATAACGCCGGACTCCAGAAGCACATCACACTCCACGGTAGGGTTGCCGCGGCTATCGATAATTTCACGGCCGATTAAATCAACAATCGCTGTCATTGCATTTCCTTGGTTGTGCGAGATCCACGCATGAAGCGATTGGCCCGCGGCTTAATTAAAATGATCCTCGAGAAAAGGCCTTGCCTTCACGGCGCGATCAATCGTGACCAGCTGCTCCAGCAGTGCTTTCATCTGATGCAGCGGCACCGCATTCGGCCCATCCGATAAAGCCTTTGAGGGATCAGGATGGGTCTCCATAAAGATTCCTGCAATTCCGACCGCGACTGCGGCGCGCGATAACACCGGCACAAACTCCCGCTGCCCGCCGGAGGATGTGCCCTGCCCGCCCGGCAGCTGCACCGAATGGGTCGCATCAAACACCACCGGGCAGCCCGTGCCGCGCATGATGGCCAGGCTGCGCATATCGCTCACCAAATTGTTGTAGCCAAAGCTTGCGCCCCGCTCGCACGCAAGAAAGCGGTCTTCCGAGAGTCCCGCATCGCGGGCAGCCTCACGGGCCTTCTGTATTACATTGACCATATCTCCAGGCGCTAAAAATTGACCCTTTTTGATATTCACTGGCCGGCCGCTTTGGGCCACTGCCCGAATGAAATCAGTCTGCCGGCATAAAAACGCCGGGGTCTGCAGCACATCGACCACCTTCGCAACTGCGGCGATTTCATCTTCGCTGTGCACATCAGTAAGCAAGGAGACATTCAGTGATGATTTCACCTTCGCCAGAATCTCCAGGCCCTTTTCCATACCCAACCCCCGAAATGAAGTACCCGAGGAGCGGTTGGCCTTGTCATAACTGGATTTGAAAATAAAGGGGATCCCCAGGCCTGCGCAGATTTCTTTCAATGTGCCGGCCGTATCCATCTGCAGCTGCTCAGATTCCACCACGCACGGGCCAGAAATCAGAAAAAATGGGTGCGCCAAGCCCGCATCAAATCCGCAGAGTTTCATGGGCTTATTTCGCAAGCACGGCCTGCTCGACCGCCTGTCGCGAGCGGGCAATCGCCGCCTTGATAAAACTGATGAAAAGCGGATGGCCCTGACGGGGTGTTGAGGTGAATTCCGGGTGAAACTGCACCCCCACAAACCAGGGATGCACCGACTCAGGCAGCTCGACAATTTCGGCAAGCTGCTCGTGCGGTGTCTCTGCGGAAACCACCAGGCCAGCCGATTCGATCGCAGGCCGAAGGGTGTTGTTCACTTCAAAGCGATGACGATGCCGCTCATTCACCGCATTGCCGTAGATCCGCTGCGCGAGCGTGCCCTGACGAATCGGGCACTGCTGCGCGCCAAGCCGCATCGTGCCGCCAAGATCCGAGCTCTCGGAGCGCTGCTCGATTCGGCCATCTGCGTTTTTCCATTCCGTAATTAAGGCGATCACCGGCTGATCGGCCTTTGGCTCAAACTCGGTAGAGTTGGCATTCGCCAGGCCCGCGCAATGTCGTGCAAATTCAATCACTGCAAGCTGCATACCAAGACAGATGCCAAGATAGGGAATTCGCTGCTCACGCGCGAACTGAATTGCAGCAATTTTTCCTTCTACGCCTCTACGGCCAAAGCCGCCAGGAACCAGGATTGCATCAAAGCCGGCCAAGGCGCCAGTGCCCTGCTGCTCTAAGCCTTCGGAGTCGATGTATTCAATCACTACTCGAGACCGGGTATGCATGCCGGCATGAACGAGGGCCTCGGTGAGTGACTTATAAGACTCAGTGAGATCGACATATTTACCGACCATTGCAATGCGTACCTGGGTCGCGGGGTGCTCGAGCCGATCCACCAAGTCATCCCAGACGGATAAATCACAGGGCCGTGTCGAGAGACCAAGCTCATCGCAAATCAATTGATCCAGGCCCTGCTCAGAGAGCATGCGCGGAATGCGATAGATCGAGGCCACATCCCAGACCGAGATCACGGCCTCACGCGGCACATTCGAGAATAAGGAAATCTTGTCTTTTTCTTCCTCAGGGATGGGCCGATCTGCCCGGCACAGCAGAGCACTGGGCTGAATACCGATTTCACGTAGCTTCTGCACAGAGTGCTGAGTAGGCTTGGTCTTTAGTTCCCCGGCCGTTGAAATAAACGGCACGAGGGTCAGATGCAAAAAGCAGGTGTTGCGGCGGCCAAGCCGCAGGCTCAGCTGACGAATTGCCTCGAGAAAGGGGAGCGATTCGATGTCACCCACCGTGCCGCCGACTTCAACAATCGCGATTTCGGCCTCATCGGGCTGACCAAGACGAGCGCCACGGGCAATGAACTCCTGAATTTCGTTGGTAATGTGGGGGATCACCTGCACGGTCTTACCCAGGTACTCGCCGCGTCGCTCTTTTCGCAGCACCGAGTCGTAAATCTGACCGGTAGTGAAATTGTTGTGCTTGTGCATCCGGGCGTTGATGAAACGCTCATAGTGGCCGAGATCAAGATCAGTCTCGGCACCATCTTCAGTGACGAAGACCTCGCCATGTTGAAAGGGGCTCATCGTGCCCGGATCCACATTGAGGTAGGGATCCATTTTGATCATCGTGACCCTCAGGCCACGGGACTCCAGCAACGCACCGAGAGACGCAGAGGCAATCCCCTTTCCAAGGGATGAAACCACACCTCCAGTCACGAATACGTATTTGGTCATGTCATGTCGCTGGCAGAGCCCCTATTGTAAGAGACCTTATTCGATGACTGGGCAGCCTGTTTTGGCCCGGACTTCATCAATGGTGACCCCGGGGGCCAGCTCCCGCAGCTCAAGGCCCTTAATGGTGACGGAAAGCACACACAAATCGGTGACGATCTCATTGACCACTCCCACGCCGGTCAGCGGCAGGTTGCACTCCGGCAGGATCTTGATTTCCTCGGAGCCATCCTTTTTCTTGGCGGTGTGCTCCATGAGCACCACCACGCGATCCACCCCTGCCACCAGATCCATCGCCCCGCCCATGCCCTTGATCATCTTGCCTGGAATCATCCAGTTGGCCAGATCGCCCTTCTCGGAGACTTGCATGGCCCCGAGGATTGCTAGGTTGATGTGGCCGCCACGAATCATGGCAAAGGAATCCGCGCTGGAAAAAATCGAAGATCCCGGCAGCGTGGTCACGGTCTGCTTGCCAGCATTGATCAGGTCAGCATCGACCTCTTCTTCAGTGGGAAAGGGGCCAATACCGAGCAGCCCATTTTCTGACTGCAGCCAGACGGTCATGCCCTGGGGCACATAGTTGGCCACCAGCGTCGGCAGGCCAATGCCAAGGTTCACATAAAACCCGTCACGCAACTCTTTGGCGGCGCGGGCCGCCATCTCTTCTCTGGTCCAGGCCATCAGCGTGTTGTCCTTTTCTCGATGTGCTTATTCGGGCTGCGATTCACCACGATGCGCTTAACGAAAATCCCTGGTGTGTGAATTTCATCAGGGTGTAAATCACCGATCTCTACCAGCTCTTCGACCTCAACAATGGTCATCCGGCTGGCCATGGCTACATTAGGATTGAAATTTCGGGCCGTGAGGTTGAAGACCAGGTTGCCTGCCCGATCCGCAGTCTTGGCCTTCACCAAAGAGATATCTGCAAAAAGCGACTCCTCCAGGACATAGTTTTTCCCGTGGAACTGCCGAATCTCTTTGCCATCTGAGACCATCGTGCCGACTCCGGTCCGGGTAAAAAACGCAGGAATACCAGCGCCACCCGCACGCAGTTTCTCGGCAAGCGTTCCCTGGGGTGTGAACTCAAGCTCCAATTCACCAGCGAGAAACTGTCGTTCAAACTCTTTGTTCTCGCCTACATAAGAGGCGATCATTTTTTTAACCTGCCGCGACTCCAGCAAAACCCCCAAACCAATGCCGTCTACACCGGCGTTATTGCTGATGCAGGTGAGATTTTTTGCGCCAAGCTCACGGACCGCAAGGATCAACGACTCCGGTATGCCACACAGCCCGAAGCCACCCACCGCCAGGGTCTGGCCATCGCGCAAGACGTCGCGCAAGGCGTCAACGGCGGTCGGAAAAACCTTATTCATGGTGCGCTCCAAAAGAGGGAATAAACCCTGATAGTGTAACGGCATCAGCCTGTAACACCCGAAGGAGATGGCATGGATCAAACCCGCGAATCAATGCAATACGACGTGGTCATTGTTGGTGCAGGACCGGCCGGCCTGTCGGCGGCGATCCGACTCAAACAGGTAAGTCCCGAGGTCAATGTCTGCGTGCTAGAAAAAGGCTCGGAGCCCGGTGCCCACATCCTGTCGGGCGCAGTCATGGATCCGATTGCACTTAACGAATTGTTGCCGAACTGGAAGGCCGATGGCGCACCCCTGAATACGCCAGTCACCGAAGACCGCTTTTTGCTGCTCTCACAAACTGGCGCCGTCCAGTTTCCGCAGTGGATGCTGCCGGCGTGCTTTAAAAATCACGGCAACTATGTGGTGAGCCTTTCGAATTTCACCCGCTGGCTTGCCCAGCAGGCTGAGGGCATGGGTGTTGAGATTTTTCCCGGCTTTGCTGCAGCCGAGATCCTTTATGAAGACGACGGCCGGGTCAAAGGCGTTGCCACGGGCGCTATGGGCATTGGTAAGGATGGAGCGCCCACTGCGAACTATCAAAACGGCATGGAACTCTGGGGCCGCTACACACTATTTGCCGAAGGCGCCCGCGGCCACCTAGGCAGGCAGCTGATTGAACGTTTTAAACTTAATCAAAACGCCGATCCGCAGTCTTATGGCATCGGATTAAAAGAAGTCTGGGAGATTGATCCCGCAAATCATCGGCCTGGACTGGTGATTCACACTGCGGGCTGGCCGCTGGACAGTCAGACTTACGGTGGCTCATTTATGTACCATCTGGAAAACAATCAGGTGGCCATTGGCTATGTGGTGGGTTTAAATTACGCCAATCCGTGGCTGTCGCCTTTTGAAGAATTTCAGCGCTATAAAACCCACCCGAAAATTCGGCCTTATCTCGAGGGTGGAAAACGGATTGGTTACGGTGCGCGGGCCATTACCGCCGGTGGGCTCAATGCACTGCCGAAATTCATTTTCCCGGGCGGTGCGTTACTTGGCTGCGATGCCGGATTTCTCAACGCCTCAAGGATCAAGGGCAGCCACCTGGCCATCAAAAGCGGCATGCTGGCGGCCGACGCAATTGTGCAGGCACTAAAAAACGATTTAGATTCCGCCGAGCTCACCGGCTATGAGCGTGCCTTTAAAAATTCCTGGATGTACGACGAGCTATACCGTGCACGCAACTTCAAGCCTGCGATGTCCAAAGGCCTATGGCTTGGCACACTGCTGGTTGGAATCGATCAGAAACTCTTTGGCGGCAAAGCCCCCTGGACTCTACACAGCGCCCAGCCCGACCATGGGGCCTTAAAGCCCGCAGCGCAATGCGAAAAAATTCAATATCCCAAGCCCGACGGAAAGATCACTTTTGATCGCCTAAGCTCGGTGTTTTTATCGGGCACAACCCACGAAGAAAACCAACCCGCCCACCTGACACTGAAAGATCAGGCAGTGCCGGTCGGAATTAATCTTTCAGCATATGCCGGGCCGGAAAGCCGTTACTGCCCGGCCGGTGTTTATGAATACCTCGATGCATCAGGCAATAATATTTCTGCACCCACCGAAGGCGCGCGGCTGCAGATCAATGCGCAGAACTGTGTCCATTGCAAGACCTGCGACATCAAAGATCCGACCCAGAATATTGTCTGGGTGACCCCTGAAGGCGGTGGCGGCCCAAATTACACGGGGATGTAATGGTCATACGGCGCATCATGCGATCCAACACCAAAGAGGCCCGAATACTCGGGCTTCAGGTGGGGCCGCCGCTGCCGGCCTCAGATGTTCCCGCAGCATGCCCCCTATGCGGCCGGGCGCTGATTCCAGGGCCAAGCATTGATGAGCACCACCTCACTCCCCGCTCTCACGGCGGCAAAGAGAAATTCCTGGTCCATAAAATCTGCCATCAGAAAATTCACCGTACGATTGCGGAAAAAGACTTAGCGCGGCACTACAACAGCTGGCAGGCGCTCGCTGAGCATCCCGAGATCCATGCCTTTATCAACTGGGTAAAAAAACGCCCGCCAGAATTCATGCCTTGAATCCATGACCGCATTGACTGAAGCCGAACAACGTCGCGACCTGGCTGCCGCCTATCGGCTTGCCGCACAGCGCGGCTGGGATGACATTGTCTGGACCCATATCTCTGCCAGCGTACCCGGCCACGCCAATGCTTATTTGCTGAATCGATTTGGGCTGCGGTTTAACGAAATAACCGCCTCAAATCTGGTCATGGTCAATGTCGATGGCCAGGTGATTGATGGATCCCATGCACCCATCAATCCCAGTGGATTCGCAATCCACGGCTGCGTACATCGTGCACGGCCTGATGCGGTCTGCGTATTGCATCTGCATAGCTTTTGGGCCCAGGCCTTTGCCGCATCAGGACAGGATCTCTTACCCTGCTCGCAGCCCGCGCTTCGGCTTGTCGGCCGGCTGGGCCGGCATGCCTATGAGGGCCTGGCCTTTGGGCCCGATGAGCAGCAGCGCCTGGTGCGGGCCCTTGGCAATCTCGATGGCGTGATTCTGGAGCAGCATGGCATCTTGCTGATCGGCCGAAGCGTGGCCGAAGCCTTTGTGCTGATGCATCTGTTTGAGCGCGCCGTTCGCATTCAACTGACCGTTGCTGCAGCGGGATCACCCGCCTGTGTCACCGATGCTGTGGCTAAGACCACCTATCAGCAGTGGGTCGGCGATAGACAGGCCCTCGAAGGCATTGATGAATGGCCAGCGCTTTTACGCGGCCTGGATCAGACCGATTCCGATTATCAAAACTAAGAAAGGAAGTTTTATGCCCACGATTCGAGTTGAAATGTTTGAAGGCCGCACGGAAGAACAAAAACGGCAATATGCGAAAACGTTAACAGAGGCCTCAGTCCAGGTGCTGGGCTGCAGCCCCCAGGCAGTGGATGTCATTTTTTACGACATTAAAAAAAGCGACTGGGCCACCGGCGGGAAACTCCACAGCGATCAGTAAAACCAGCGTGGCCACCGGCATCACTGACCTCAGCACTTTTATTCTTGGCACGATTTTTATCGTGCTGCTGCCCGGCCCCAACTCTCTTTATGTCATGACCCTGGCCTCACGACAGGGTCTGCTGGCTGGCTATCTTGGAGCCTGCGGCATCTTTGTTGGGGATACGGTGCTGATGCTACTGGCGGCCACCGGGGCCGCTTCGGCCCTGCACGCATCACCAGCCGCATTCGCGCTGCTGAAGTATGCCGGCGCAGGATATTTATGCTGGCTGGGACTCGGGCTGATTCGGGCGGCGCTATCGAAAACCACAGCACCACCCTCCCAGCAACGCCTGGGTATGCAGAAGCCCTTTCAAACCGCGCTGGTGATCAGCCTGCTGAACCCTAAGGCGATTATGTTTTTTATTTCTTTTTTTATTCAGTTTGTTGATCCGAACTTCAGCCAGCCCGCACTGTCATTTCTGATTCTTGGCATCATCGTGCAAATAATCAGCGCGCTGTATCTCTCCGCGCTGATTCTTGGCGGCACGCGGCTTTCAAAACGCTTCAGTCAGACCCCCTGGATTGCCGCGACCGGCAAGGCCACGGTGGGCGCCTTATTTATCGGATTTGCGGTAAAGCTTGCGCTTTGATTAATCGGTGAGCTGCGGCTCATTACGAGCCACGGCCACAATGGTGCGCATCAAAAGCCAAAGAATCAGCAGAGTCGAAAATGCCGCCATCGCCACCGCTAAGGCCTGATTAAATGCGCTGCTTTCAAATTGAGCGTAGACCAACGCCGCATTGGTAAATGCGGCACTCGGAAATGAAAAGGCCCACCACGACACATAAAACGACAGCCGCAGAAAACGCCGAATCTGTGTGAATAAAAACAATGCAAAAAATATAGCGATGCCAAACAGCACATGGCCCATCGCATCCAGCGGGGCCGATCCAGGATGCTGGCCGGTGAGCTGAAGCCAGGATAAAAATGCAACTGCAGGCGGCGCCAGCAAAATGCAAAGGGTTGGCACCAGGCGCTCAGGCAGTGCGGGCTGCACAAACAGCAGCCGCTGCAGCACCACAGTCAGCAGCACCAGCCAGAACAACATTCCGACTGCGAAAAACCACCAGGAGACTTCTAAAAAACCCAGCCGTACCCCTGCAAGCGGCAGCACCACATTGGCCACAGCAGGAATAAACCAGGCCGGCGTGGCATGCGGGGGCTGAAGGCTCTCACGATGAATCCAGGCGTTAAGCACCATAACCATCGCAATGACTTGCAGCACAGCGCCGATGATCCATAGCGGCAGCGCCAGCGGCGCAAAGGCCCCGAGCGCCACGGTTGCCGTCAGCGCAAAAGAAACTGATACAGCCGCAAAAAACGATGACTTCACCGGATGCTGCCATTCCTCGTAGACCCGCTCATGATTGCGGGCCCACTTCTTGGCATACAGCGCTAAAAGCAGCACAAAGGCCAGGCCATCGATTGCCGAAAACACAACCGCTAACGGCCCAGCAAGGCCCGGCAGCCAGCCGAGGTTAGCCAGCTTGCCCCAGACCAGGGCCAGACCCGATAAGCCCATCACCATGGCAAAGGCGCCGATTGGCGTAGCGTCTAAAAACGGGTTGCCGGAAGGGCGATCAGGGGCTGCAGACGGCGAATTCGGTGTGGGCATAGGGGAAATTAACCGGATCTAGGTAAGGAAATCCAAAACAACCGTGGATTAGACGCTTGCAGTTTATCCATGAACCCAGTACTGTACGTCTATCCAGTAACTGATTTCGGACCCCATGAAGACTCTGACCCCCCGACAGCAGGAAATTCTTGACCTGATCAGCGCCCACATCGCCAAGACCGGCTTTCCCCCTACCCGCATGGATATCTGCAACGCCCTGGGCTTTAAATCCCCCAATGCAGCCGAAGAGCATCTTCGGGCCTTAGAGCGCAAAGGCGCCATCAGTCTGAGCTCAGGCACCTCCCGCGGGATTCGATTGCTGCATGCCGCGCCTCGTGCTGCTTTTGCTGAAGAGGCAGGCCTGGGTATTCCTCTTATCGGCCGGGTAGCAGCAGGCCAGCCCATGCTGGCTCAGGAACACATCGAGGCCCACTACAGCATTGACCCCGGCCTATTTGCCCAGATGCCGGATTACTTCTTAAAAGTCCGCGGCATGAGCATGCGTGATGCCGGCATCCTGGAAGATGATCTCTTAGCAGTGAAAAAAATCTCCGGTATGTCGCAGCTTCGCAATGGCCAGATCGTAGTGGCCCGCCTGCACGATGAGGTCACCGTAAAGCGCTTTCAACATCAGGGCCGCGAGATTCATCTTCTGCCCGAGAATCCCGCATTCAAGCCTATTGTTGTGCCTGACAGCGATCCTGATCTGGCTATTGAGGGTCTGGGCATTGGTGTCATTCGTAACCCCAGAGTCTTATCGTGATTCATCCGGCAGTCTGGAAGGGCCAATCACTGCACCAGGCAGGCATCAGCAGTGGTATCAGCAGCAGTTTTCGCCTGCTGGATCGTGAACTGCCGGGCAACGGCTGGCCACGTGGCAGCCTAACTGAACTCTTGGTGCAGCACATGGGCATCGGCGAGCTGCGATTTCTTGCGCCCACGCTGCGAAATCTGACACAGGCCGGACAGCATGTTGTGCTGCTCGCACCACCCCATACGCCTTATGCGCCTGCATTTGAGGCCATGGGAATTGATCATCGAAAAATTCTGATCGTCCAGGCGGATCGGCCTATCGATAAGCTCTGGGCAGTCGAGCAATCCATCAAAAGCAATCAATTTGGCGCGCTCATCACATGGCTCGACCATCAGGGCGGCACCCGGCCTGAACTCATCCGAAGGCTTCAGCTGGCCGCCAGCGCCACCCAGGGCCTAGTGTTTGTATTTCGCCCCTTCGCAGCACAGGACCATCCCTCTCCTGCACCACTGCGTATGTTGCTGCTGCCCCGCCGTTATCCAGATTTGGCTGTGCAAATCATCAAACGCCGTGGGCCAGTGATGTCAGCACCAATTGATATTGCAATTCCCATCCCCGGCAGCGGCCTGCGTCCACTGCAAGACCACGACGCCATCATCGCTGCTCCATCAGCGGCCCCAACACGACAAACAGCCCATCACCATGCTGTGGATCGCATGCATTCTTCCCCGTCGTTACCTGGCTCCCTTTCACCAGCCGCTGCCTCCCAGCGTTCGCCAGCACACCGCTGAAACCGCGCAGCAGGCCGCTGGCAGACTCGCCCAATGGGCGCTGCAGTTCACCCCCTGCGTCACGATCACCGGATGGGCCCATGCGGTGCTGATGGAAGTCAGCGCCAGTCTTCGGCTCTGGGGTGGTGCAGAACGCCTGATGTGCAAAGTCATCCACGGCAGCGAAGCCCTGGGATGGTCGGGGGACGACGCGCTTGCGATTGCCAGCGGGCCGACTGGCCATGCGGCCTGCTGGCAGGCCTTAGGCCTGCAAGAGCAATGCTGGAATCACATCAATGGCCTAGACGCTTTACCGCTTACCGTCATTGAAGAACTCCGTCCACATCTGGAAATTCTTGCCCGCATGGGCATACATACCATTGGCCAATTTAAAAAGCTTCCGCGCCACGGCATCACACGCCGCTTTGGCGCATTGGCACTTGATGCCTTAGATGCCGCAGAGGGCCGACGCAATGAATCCTATGTCTGGATTCAGCAGACGGCAAGATTTCATCTTGAGCGCGAACTGCCTGCACGGGCGGAACAAAATGAAATGATTGAGCGGGCATTTATGCCTTGTCTACATGCCCTATCGGCCTGGCTGTTAGCACGGCAGGCCGGCGTCATGGCTATTGAACTAGAGCTCTTGCATGATGGCCCGCCGCATAGTCGATTTGAACTTCGCTGTGCGGGGCCGACACGTGATGTGCAACGATTTTCCCGAATTCTGAGCGAGCGACTGATTCGATTTCGTCTGCCACGGCCCGCCTATGGAATTGCCATCACTGTCAATGAAGTGATTGATCTGCCCCATCGGACAGAAGATTTTCTTGGTAATGGCCATGAATCCGAGCAGGCCATGCATGAACTGATTGAACGCTTGCAGGCCCGTCTGGGCACCGATCGGGTCTGCCAACTCTCCATTGAGGATGAACATCGCCCAGAAAAAGTGGTCCACTACAGCGTGATGGAGTCTGCCTCAGCATGGCCGCCCCGGCACAATGCTGCTGCAGGGCCGATACATGACATCGGGCAGATACCTCATCGGCCCGCCTGGCTGCTACGCCAGCCACTGCCCCTGGCCATGCAGCAACATCGGCCGGCCTATCACGGCCCGCTGCAGCTGCTGTGCGGCCCGGAGCGCATTGAGGCCGGGTGGTGGGATGAAGCGCCCGATAGCATCGTGCAGCGCGACTACTTTATTGCCCGATCCCCCCAGCAGTCTTTGCTGTGGATTTTTCGTACACCTGCCCATGACTGGTATCTGCATGGATTTTTTTCTTAAGCCATCCACGTCATGGAATTTGCTGAACTCATCTGCCGCAGCCACTACTCTTTTCTGCATGGCGCCTCAGCGCCCGCAGAGTTAATTGATCGGGCCCACCATCTCGGCTATCGAGCAATCGCCATCACCGATGAGGCCTCGGTGGCAGGTGCTGTTCAGGCCCATATGGCCGCCAAACCACTTGGAATTCAGCTGCTGATTGGGGCCCAATTTTCCTGTGCAGATCTTGCCGGACGCATTGCAGTGATCGCCATGTCACGTCAAGGCTATGCCCAGCTGGGATGGCTGATTACTCAAACACGGCGCCGCGAGATCAAAGGCCAATATCGACTCACTGTTGAAGATCTGCAAAGCGGTCTGCCCGACTGCCTTGTGATTTGGATTGGCGACTCCAGTGATAGCCCTGCCCGGCATTACCCGGCGATACAGCGGCTTAAAGAGTTATTTGCAGATCGTCTCTATATTGGCTGCGCATTACTGCTGCGCGGCCACGATAACGCCTGGCGTGACCATCTACAGACCCTGGCAGCACTGCATCGCGTAAGCCTTGTCGCCACCAGTGATGTGGTCATGCACCGCCGCTCGCGCAAACCACTTGCCGACACACTGACTGCAATTCGGCATGGCCTGCCCATTGCGGCCTGCGGCAAACGATTTACCCCAAACGCTGAGCAGCATCTGCGCAATCGTCTGCGATTGGCTCGCATCTATTCCCCCGAGCTGATGGCCGCAACCGTGATGCTGGCCAAACGCTGCCAGTTCTCTTTAGATGAACTGCGCTATGAGTATCCCGAAGAAATTGTGCCGCCGGGACTCACGCCCACCCAATGGCTTCGACACCTAACCGAAGAAGGTGTGCGCCGGCGCTTTCCCGAGGGTATTAATCCCAAAGTCCGCCAACAAATTGAGCATGAGCTGCAGCTGATCCATGAACTGCGTTATGAGCCTTACTTTTTAACGGTCTATGACATTGTGGACTTTGCCCGCAGCAAAGGGATTCTCTGTCAGGGCCGGGGATCGGCCGCCAACTCTGCAGTCTGTTATTGCCTAGGCATTACCGAAGTCGATCCTGCCCGCATGAGCATGCTTTTTGAGCGCTTTATTTCTAAAGAACGCAACGAGCCACCCGATATTGATGTGGATTTTGAACACCAGCGGCGCGAGGAAGTCATTCAATACATTTATCAAAAATACGGCCGCAAGCGGGCTGCACTGGCCGCATCGGTGACCACTTATAAGCCCCGTTCTGCACTTCGTGATACCGGCAAGGCCCTGGGCATTCATGCCGCCTTAGTCGATCACGTGGCCAAGCATCATCAGTGGTGGGACGGACGCCAAGTCGATGCCAAAGTGCTGGCCACCCACATGCAGGAGGCCTTGGAAGGCCCGGCCCTACTGGCGCACCGCCATGAAATTTCTACACCATCAGCAGCCCAATGCGAACGCTGGGCCATGCTTTGTAACCAGCTGATCGGTGCACCTCGGCACCTATCACAGCATGTCGGCGGATTTGTGATTGCCCGCCATCGACTCTCTGACTTGGTGCCCGTAGAAAACGCCTCAATGCCTGAGCGCAGCGTAATTCAATGGGATAAAGATGATCTTGAGTCACTTGGACTGCTAAAGGTCGATGTCTTAGCACTCGGCATGCTTTCGGCCATTCGTCGCGGGCTAGAGTTAATTGGCCAAAAGCTTGGGCGCGATTTTCAAATGCAAGACATTCCGGCCGAAGACCCGGCGACCTACGACATGATCTGTGCGGCACAAACGGTCGGCGTGTTTCAGATTGAATCCCGGGCCCAGATGTCAATGCTGCCGCGGCTAAAGCCGCGATGCTTTTACGATTTAGTGATTGAGGTGGCTATCGTGCGGCCCGGACCAATTCAGGGTGGCATGGTTCATCCTTATCTCCGCAGACGCCAGGGGCTTGAGCCCGTGGACTATCCCAGCCCCGCAGTCCGCGAGGCCCTCTCCCGGACACTCGGTGTGCCGATCTTTCAAGAGCAGGTCATGCAGCTGGCGATTCTTGCAGCAGGCTTTAGCGCCGGAGAAGCCGATCAGCTACGCCGCTCGATGGCAGCATGGCGGCGCAAAGGCGGACTTGGGCAGTTCTATGGCCGAATTGTTAACGGCATGCTGGCCCGGGGCTATCCCCGTGAATTTGCAGATCGGGTGTTTCGGCAAATCCAAGGCTTTGGTGAATACGGATTTCCAGAGTCTCATGCCGCCAGCTTTGCGCTGCTGGTCTATGTCAGCTGCTGGATAAAACGCCATCATCCCGATGCCTTTCTTGCCGCAATGCTTAATGCGCAGCCACTCGGTTTTTATTCGCCCTCGCAGCTGATTCAAGATGCAAAGCGCAATGGGGTCCATGTGCTGGCGGTAGATGTTCAATTCAGTCATGTTGAAACACATCTTGGGCCCTGCGGAGTCCGTCTCGGATTAAACAGAATCGCAGGACTCTCCGAGCAGGCCATGCACGACACCGTGCTGCATCGGCCTTATACATCGGTAGAAGATCTGGCGCTGCGTGCCGGCCTGGATCGGGGAGACCTTAATGCGCTGGCTGCCGCTGGTGCGCTGCGATCGATTGCCGGCCATCGCCATCAGGCCGTCTGGGCCAGTAGCGGACAGCATCGTCGGCCTACGCTACTGAGCGCCGCCCCCATTTACGAATCCATGCCTGAGTTATCTGCCCCCTCCGAAGGCGATGATGTTGTTGCCGACTACGCGAGTCTGGGGCTAACGCTTGGCCGCCACCCACTTGCACTGCTGCGGCCCACACTTATAAAACTCGGCGCCCAGCCGGCAGAGGTTTTAAACCGTTATGCACACGGCCGGCTTGCGCGTGCAGCAGGCCTTGTGACCCATCGGCAGCGGCCCAGCACCGCACGCGGAACACTCTTTATCTCACTTGAAGATGAAACCGGAATGATCAATGTGATCATTCAGCCCGAAGTCCTAGAGCGCTTTTATAAAGCGGTGCTTTATTCTCAGTTGATGCTGGTCTACGGCACCTGGCAGCGTGATCAGCATATTGATCCCCATGCAGCCGGCCAGGTCCGCAATCTTTTGGCCCAGCGGGTTGAAGATCAATCTGATCTGCTCAACACACTAATTGGGCCATTAGCGACTGCCTCGCGGGATTTTCATTAGCCTTCATCACGTGTCAGCCCATAGGGCTTCACCAGCCGCCAGACATGATCCGGCACCATAGACTTCATCCGCCGCGGCTCTTCACGCTGCAAATGAATGACACTTTCAATGGCCTTCATCTCCACACGGGCGCGCGCAAACTCAAGGCCCCGGGGACCGATTTTCGGCATCAGCCAGCCTACTATCGGTCGCAGCCACGCTGGCATGCTACGCAGTGGGAGCCCGCCTGCCGCCCGCTGTGTATTTTTTAAAAATCCTCTCACCGCGCCCTGCCGCTTGCCGGCGCTTCCTGGTGTCGATAGCCGAATTTCATCGCCCAGCAGGCTCAGCAATTCCGCACCCGTGTCATTGCGCACAATCAGCCACTGCTGGCCCTCGCCGCCCATATAACCCACCGTGATATCCGACAGCACATTGGTGTAATCCACACAGGTGCGGCAAGTGAGCGGAAAAAAATCCTGGGGCAGTTTCGATAAAGGCAACATCAGAAAAGGAATGCGTTTCTTCTTGCCGTTATCAAAACGAATCTCAACGTGGTAATCCGCACAGAATTCGAGGTAAGTAATCGTCTCTGGGTGGGGCGCCAGCAGCTTGAGAAATTCATGAAACCGCTCGGTGGTTGTGTTATCCGAACACGGTGTGCCAATCACATAGATTTTTTTAAAGCCCAGCTCTTTTTCTAAGGCCCGCAGTGCGTAGACCTGACACGGGATTCCAATCACGGCGATGCGCTCAATGCCTTTTTGCAACGCCGGCTCAAGCAGGGCCAAAAGCGGTGCATAGCCCATGCGCATGCCTCGGCAGCGCTCCATGTCTTGGGGGTCTGTAACGAGTACTGGCACTGGCCTCCAGCGATCCTTATCGTCCGGTGCCATGGTCAGCACTGCATCCACCATCTTTTCTTCCAAAAGCCGCTGAGCAATTCGGGTGGTGATGCCTGTCCATTGGGCCCCCGGTGCGGGGGTTTTCAGTGAAGCCCGATTCAGAATCTGATAGGGGCCAAAGAATCGCTCATCGGCCTGATGGGGCCTTCGGGACCGACCATGAACCTGCCGCTCCATTGCGGGGTAGTCGGGTGCAATGAACTGACATGCAGTGGCACAACGTTTCGGCTGCGAGGTGCGCGACACGCCGCAATCCGTGCAGAGGTCGCGATAGGGCGGCGGATCTTTCGCTAACAACCGATCCATCGACGGGCCCTAGGCGGCCAGGCCAGCGTCGAGATCTGCCCTGAGATCTTCGAGATCTTCCAGGCCTACAGCGATTCGAACCAGGCCCTCACGAATGCCGGCCTGCTCGCGGGCCTGTGGCGAGATGCGGCCATGGGTGGTGGAAGCCGGATGGGTAATGATCGTGCGGGTATCGCCGAGATTGCCGGTAACCGACATGATCTGAACTGCATTGATCAGAGAAAACGCCCGCTGTCGCTGCTCAGTGGGATTCGTGCCTTTTAATTCAAAAGACACAATTGCGCCGCCCGCGCTTTGCTGCCGCATGGCCAGCGCATGCTGTGGATGCGAAGCCAATCCCGGGTACAGCACACGTGCGACACGCGGATGCTGCTCAAGCCAGCTCGCTAAAGCAAGCGCCGATGTACTGTGGGCCCGCATACGAAGATCAAGAGTTTCCAGTCCCTTATGCAGGACCCATGCATTAAAAGGCGACAGCGACGGGCCACAGGTGCGGACCACCTGAAAAATAGGCTCAATCAGCTCGCTGCGGCCGGCGACTGCACCCCCAAGCACACGGCCCTGGCCATCGAGATACTTCGTGGCCGAATGCAAGACCAGATCAGCACCCAAGGCCAGCGGCTGCTGCAGAGCCGGTGTGCAGAAGCAATTATCCACCACCAGCGTGATGCCGTGTTTGCGTGCAACCGCCGATATCGCTGCGATATCGGCAATCTCTGTCAGTGGATTAGAGGGTGTTTCAAGATAGAAAAGTTTTGTTGCGGGCGTTACTGCCTTAGCCCAGGCTTGAGGATCGGTGAGCGGCACGTAATCCACCGGCACGCCGAACTTGCGCAGAGTGTTTTCAAAAAGCTGAACCGTTGCGCCAAATAGGCTAGGTGTCGACACCACATGATCGCCGGCTTTCAGCAAACCTAAGCAGGTGGACAGAATCGCTGACATGCCTGAACTGGTGGCCACACAGCGCTCTGCGTTTTCTAAAGACGCAAGCCGCTCCTCAAACATCTGCACCGAGGGGTTAGAGAACCGGGAATAGACCATCCCTGGCTCGCGGTTCTGGAATCGATCGGCCGCCTGCTGGGCGTCATCAAAAACAAAGCTTGAGGTGAGATAAACCGCCTCGGAGTGCTCACCAAAATCAGAACGCTGGGTGCCCCCTCGGATAGCCCGTGTCGCAAAGCCCAGGTCTCGGCGTGATGCAGAGGGCGGGTTTTTCTTATTCGTCATGGTTAAGGTTTAAAGCGAGCTGATTGCGTGTGGCTTCGGCATTACCATGGATTCGCGCATGCTCCAAGGAATCGAGCAGGCGATCGTTGATATCACCGGTGATGTAATTGCCGTCAAAACACGATGCCTCAAGGCCCTCGATATTCGGATTGAGGTTCATCACATCAGAGCGCATCGATTCAAGATCCTGATAGATCAGGGCATCGGCGCCTATCGCTTTGCAGATCTCGTCATCACTGCGACCAAAGGCAATCAGCTCGCCGCGAGTAGGCATGTCAATGCCATAGACATTGGGGTAGCGCACGGGCGGCGCGGCCGAGGCAAAGATCACCCTCTTGGCGCCCGAATCCCGCGCCATCTGCACGATCTCCTGGCTGGTCGTTCCTCGCACGATGGAGTCATCCACAATCAGAACACTTTTATTCTTAAATTCATAAGGAATCGCGTTAAGTTTCTGGCGGACTGATTTTTTTCTGGCCGCTTGGCCCGGCATGATGAAGGTCCGGCCGATATAGCGGTTTTTAATAAAGCCTTCGCGATAGTCGATACCCAGCTGCATGGCGAGCTGAATCGCAGCCGGCCGGCTGGAATCCGGGATCGGCATCACCACATCAATCTCACCAGCTGGAAACTGCTTACGAACTTTGTCGGCCAGGGTCTCACCCATGCGCAGCCGCGCATCGTAAACACTCACCCCATCGATCACTGAATCCGGCCTTGCGAAGTAGACATACTCAAAGACGCAGGGGTTTAAGCGCGTATGACGGGCGCAGACCCGGGAGTGCAGCTGACCATCGAGGGTAAGAATCACGCACTCGCCAGGAGCAACATCGCGAATCGGGGTAAAGCCCAATCCATTAATTGCCACCGTCTCCGAGGCAATCATCCACTCATCGCCACGCGCATCCGTGTGCCGGCCCAGAGCAAGCGGCCGAATGCCATGGGCATCACGAAAAGCCACGATGCCATAGCCCGCAATCATCGCAACACAGGCATAGGCACCTCGGACACGGGAATGCAGGGCTGAGACCGCGGAGAAAATTGAGGACTCATCCAGCGATAAACCCGACACGGCCTGCTGCAACTCATGAGCAAAGACATTGAGCAGCACCTCAGAATCTGACTCAGTATTGATATGCCGGCGATCCCGCCGATACATGTCCTGCTGAAGTTCTTCGGCATTGGTGAGATTGCCGTTATGGCCCAGCACAATCCCAAAAGGCGCATTGACATAAAAGGGCTGGGCTTCTTCGGAATTCGAGGCACTACCTGCAGTGGGATAACGGACATGACCGATGCCCATCTCGCCTTGGAGATTGCGCATATCCCGAGTACGGAAAACATCGCGCACCAGGCCATTACCCCGGTGAATATGGATGCGCTTGCCTTTGGCGGTGGAGATACCAGCCGCATCTTGGCCACGATGTTGAAGCAACAGCAGGCCATCGTAGAGCAGCTGATTGACTGCCGAGTGTCCAACTACACCGATCACGCCACACATACTGGGCTCCCCGAGGGATGGGTCTTGGATGTTGGTGAAACCGGAAGTCTAAGCCGATCTCCCAGTGTCGGGGGAAGCCAGGGTGCCGCAGTACGGATTCCGAGCTCAAGAAAAGGCCGGCTCTGGGCCTTCTGCCAGGCCGGCTGGGTGGGCAGCGCAGTCATTGCCGCGAGAATGGCCAACACAATGACCAGCAACGCCCCACGCGCCAGCCCAAAGCCAAGGCCCAGCAGCCGATCCAGGCCGCTGATACCGGCCGCACTCACCACTTCTCTGAGCAGCATCGTCAACAGCCTTCCGAGCAGCAGAATCACTAGCAAAATAATGACAAAGGCGGCGGTCTGCTGTAGCGGTGGCGCAAGCCACTGCGGCAATAGGCCTGCCGTAGGCGCTGCGAGTCTGCTTGCGCCAACAATCGCCAGCACCCAAATGGCCAACGAGGCAATCTCTTTAATCAATCCACGAAATAGCGATAACAGCGTTGACAGCAGGATGATTCCGATGACCAGCAAGTCAACCCAGGTCAGCGTCTCGATCCACTGCATCAGGGAGTCACCACAATGGCATCGTAGCCCTGAGACTTCGCGCGGTCTCGGACCTGATTTGCAAGCTCACGCGTCTCGAAGGGCCCAATGCGTACACGATGCCGCTCGGATCCATCGTCGAGCTTGATGGTCTCAAGGATGACACGGTGCCCGCCCGAAGCAAGCCGCGCTTTCACGGTATTGGCAGCCTCAAGCTTTGAATAGGCACCGACCTGCACAAGAAATCCTGATGAGGCCGAGGATTTCTTGGGCTCTGTTTTAGGCTCTGATTTCGGTTCCTGTTTAGGGGGCGACTTTGGCTCTGCCTTGGGCTCTGATTTCGGTTCTGTTTTGGGCTCTGCCTTTACTTCGGGCTTCAGTTTTGATTCCGGCTTCGACTCGGCCTTCACCTCAGACTTAGCCTCGAGCTTTGGCTCGACTGCCCGCGTTTTCTCCTCTGCGGGGGCATCGGATGGTGGGCTTACCGGCCGCAGGGATTCAATTTTTGAGAAAACAGAATTGCGCGAGGGAATCTCGATTAACAAATCCTGCGACAGGGGTCTGGCCTGATCTTCGAGTAACAGGGGCGCTAAGCCGGCAACCGCAGCAACAATAATGACCGCGCCAAGAAGTCTCCAGCGGGCCCGACGCTTGTGATCAGCCATCGGATCTGACGCCTGTTCGTCGCGCTGGTGGGAACGGGATTCACGATCAGCGGACATGGCGCAAGTGAGAGAGTGCAGCGATTGTCAAGAAGGATCCGAAGACCACAATTCTATCATTTGACTGCACCATTGACTTTGCAGAAGTAAAAGCCTGCTCGACATCATCATGGCAACTCAACGCCGCATTTGGAATTGCTGTTTTCAGTGCCAGCGCGAGCTCCTCAGCATTGCGCGCACGCGGCCCCGCATCCGGGCCGGTTAACGAACACAGGCACCAGTGGTCCACGCGATCGGCTAGCCGCATAAAGATTGCAGTTGCATCCTTGCCCGCCACGATACCCACCACCGCGACGGTCTTCGGAAAAAATCCCATCTGGTCGAGATTAACCGCAAGCACCCCAGCTGCATGCGGATTGTGGGCAACATCTAACACGACGGCCGGCTGACCTGGCAGCACCTGAAATCGGGCGGCCAACTCCACCAGCGCAAATCCCTGGCGCACGGCACCCTGCGTAACAGGCAACTGATCTTTTAAAGAAGACAGTGCCGCGAGCGCCGCCGACGCATTCAGCAACTGATTGGCACCACGCAAGGCTGGATATGCCATTGCATTTCGGCGCTGGCCCCGCCCTGCCCAGCTCCACTGCTGTCGATCCCCCTGAAAATTAAAATCATGGCCAAACTGCCATAGATCAGCGCCCCGCGCTTTCACCACTTCTGCTACCGAGCCCGGAGGCTCCGGGTCCGCACAGATAAAAGGCCGCTCGGCCTTGGCAATATGGGCCTTCTCCCAGCCAATCTGCTCTCGGGTCTCACCAAGAAACTCCTGGTGATCTAAATCTACTGATACAAGAATTGAACAATCCGCATCGATAATATTGACAGCATCAAGCCGGCCGCCCAATCCGATTTCCAGTACAGCAACATCAACACCGCATCTCCAGACGATGTCAAAGATCGCCAGTGTTGTGAATTCGAAATAGGTCAGCGACGTCTCTGCCCGGGCCTGCTCGACACGCTCAAACGCAGCAATCAACTCTGCATCGCTCGCTTCTTGACCATTAATGCGGAGCCGCTCATTAAATCGCAGCAAATGCGGCGAGGTGTAGACGGCGACTCGATATCCCGATTGAAGGAGGATTGACTCAAGCATGGCGCATGTGGAGCCCTTGCCATTGGTTCCGCCGACAAGAATGGATGGGCAGCCCAGTCGGATACTTGGATCGCCAAGGGGTCGTCCCTCGGGAAACCCCATCGCCTGCGCGACGCGAACCACCCGGTCCAGGCCGAGATCAATCGGCCGGACATGCTGGGTGGTAATTTTTTCTAGCCAGTCAGACAGCGTCAACTTTAGCGGATCGCATCAGCAGGCTGCCGCAGAAGCAGTGTCAGCAAATCAGCCAGTTCATCGCGCATTTTTCGTCGATCGACGATGCGGTCGACGGCACCTTTCTCCAGCAGAAACTCAGCCCGCTGAAATCCGGCTGGCAGCTTCTCGCGTACAGTCTGCTCAATTACCCGCGGTCCTGCAAAGCCCACCAAGGCTTTGGGCTCGGCTATTACGACATCGCCCAAAAAGGCAAAGCTTGCGGATACGCCGCCCATCGTGGGATCAGTCAGGATAGAGATGTACGGTAGCCGTGCGTGGCTTAACTGTTGTAAGACCGCCGTAGTGCGGGCCATCTGCATGAGCGACAGCAGGCCTTCTTGCATGCGAGCACCACCGCTTGCGGCAATGCTCACAAAAGGCACCTTATTTTCAAGCGCCACCTCAACCGCGCGCACAAACCGCTCACCCACTACCGAGCCCATTGAGCCGCCCATAAACTCAAACTCAAAACAGGCCACCACAACCGGCACCGACTTGATTGCCCCGCTGATGGCAATCAAGGCGTCGGTCTCACCTGTTTGCTCCATCGCTTCGGTAAGCCGCTCGGGGTACTTGCGACTGTCTTTGAATTTCAGGGAATCGATTGGCAGGACTTCCTGGCCAATCTCAAAGCGGCCCTCAGGATCGAGTAGCTGATCAAGCCGATCACGGGCACGAATCCGCAGATGGTGATCACACTTAGGGCACACCTGCTGGTTATTCTCCAGATCGGTGCGATAAAGCACTGACTCGCAAGAGGGGCACTTTAGCCACAGGCCCTCGGGTACGCTGCGACGCGGACCCTCAGAGCGCTGTATTTTTGGGGGAAGAATCTTGTCAATCCAACTCATGCGGCCTCCGAATGCAGTTTCTTCGGCATGCAGTCCAGCGCCTGCCGAATGCCTGAAATAAAGCCCGCTGCCGCCAATAGCGCATCAGACCCCGTCTTCACCGCATCTTCCATAATACGAATCAGCGCGCTGCCAATCACAACTGCATCCGCGTGCTGGGCCACGGCCACAGCCGAATCTGCATCACTGATTCCGAAGCCCACTCCAATCGGCATCGAGGTAAAGCGCCGAATTTGATTCACGCGATCGCCAACTGCGGCAGGGTCCAGGTGGCCCGCACCGGTGACCCCTTTCAGTGATACGTAATACAGGTAGCCTGCGCCAAGCCGGGCCACATCCCGCATGCGCGACTCAGTTGAAGTCGGTGCCAAAAGAAAGATGGGATCCATGCCGCGGGATTTCAAAGCGTTACTGAATTCTTCGCACTCCTCGGGCGGGTAGTCCACCACGATGGTGCCATCAACACCGGATTCTTTTGCCTGAGCAACAAATCGATCAATGCCAAAGCGCTCCACCGGATTGGCATAGCCCATCAGCACAACCGGCGTGGCCGCATCAGAGGATCGAAACTCACGCACCCAGGCCAGGCAATCAGCAAGCGAGACATGCCGAGCAAGGGCCCGCTCGCTTGAACGCTGAATAACGGGCCCATCGGCCATGGGATCGGAAAACGGTACGCCCAGCTCAATAACATCAGCGCCATGTTTCACTAGGGTGTGCATGAGGCGCACCACAGATTCGCGGGCGGGATCGCCCGCTGTGACATACGGAATCAATCCGGTACGGCCCTCACGGGCGAGCCAATCAAATTTCTGCTGAATACGCGACAAGGCGATTTCCGTTATTCAGAGATGCATTCCCGAGCGCTCGGCTACGGTATGCATATCCTTATCACCGCGGCCCGAGAGATTTACCAAAATGATCTGATCTTTCGGTAGCGTGGGGGCGATTTTTGCGGCATAGGCCAAGGCGTGGCTGGATTCCAGCGCCGGAATGATTCCTTCAATACGACAACAGGTATGAAAAGCCTCTAGGCTTTCCTGATCTGTGATTGCGACATAGCGGGCGCGGCCTGAATCTTTTAACCATGCATGCTCGGGCCCGACCCCGGGGTAATCAAGGCCGGCGGACACTGAATGAGTCTCGGCGATCTGGCCAGAAGCATCCTGCATTAGATAGGTGCGATTGCCATGCAGCACTCCCGGCGTTCCTGCGGACAGCGGAGCCGCATGCCGGCCCGAAGCGATTCCTTCGCCTGCAGCCTCGACTCCCACAAGTTGAACACCCGGAATATTCAGATAGTCATAAAAGATTCCCATGGCATTACTGCCTCCGCCCACACAGGCCACCACCATATCGGGCTGACGGCCCACCATCTCGGGCATCTGCCACAGGCATTCCTTACCCACCACCGAATTAAAGTCACGCACCATCATCGGATAAGGATGGGGACCTGCCACCGTACCAATGATGTAGTAAGTATTTTCAACATTCGTGACCCAGTCACGCATGGCTTCGTTTAACGCATCCTTAAGCGTCTTTGAGCCGCTTTCCACCGGGACTACAGTCGCACCCAAAAGCTTCATGCGATACACATTGGCCGCCTGACGAACCACATCAGTTGCGCCCATATACACCACGCACTCCATGCCGAACCGGGCAGCAACGGTGGCGGTTGCAACCCCGTGCTGACCAGCGCCGGTCTCCGCAATCACGCGCGGCTTACCCATTCGGCGGGCCAGCAGCGCTTGCCCGATGGTGTTGTTGACCTTATGTGCCCCAGTGTGATTGAGATCTTCGCGCTTAAAGTAAATCTGCGCACCGCCACACATCTCAGACCAACGGCGGGCGTGATAAACCGGACTTGGCCGGCCAACAAAGTGTTTTAGTTCGCGATGAAATTCTTCGATGAACTCGGGATCCTGACGATAGCGATCATAGGCCTTGCGTAATTCCTCCAGCACATGCGTCAGTGTCTCGGAAACAAAGCTCCCCCCGTAAGGTCCGAAGTGGCCCCGGGCATCCGGAAATGCATAGGCCTGCTGCCCTGAACCGGGTGGCTGCTGAGGAAGATCATTAGGTTTCATGTATTGATCTTTGAGTTTCGGCTTGCATCGGCGGCCTGCACGGCAGCCACAAACTCCCGAATTCTGATTGCGTCCTTCAATCCTTTGAGCTGTTTTCCGTTTTCTAAGGCCTCTACCCCACTGCTGACATCCACACAGGGTGGCGCCAGCTGGGCGATGGCCTTACCCACGGACCCCGATTCTAGCCCCCCCGACAAGACCCAGGAGGCCTCATGGCGGGGGGCTTTGGTAAAGGCGCCGGTAAGCCTGGCCCAGTCAAAGGCCTGGCCGCTGCCGCCAAAGCCGGCACTGTCAGCATCAAATAAGACCGCATGGCAATCCGAATAAGCGGCGACCCAGTCTGCGAGTCCGGGCTCGGATACACCCGCAGCCTTTTCTCCCTTGGCTGCAAGCCGAATCGCCTTAATCACCGGCCGGCCCAAGCCACGGCAATCCTCGGGTGACTCATCACCATGGAGCTGTAAATGAGACAGACCAACTTCATCGGCTACCGACATCACCATGCTGCGCGGCGCATTCACAAAAAGGCCAACGATGGCCACCCATGCGGGGACACGACGTACTAGCCGCTGCGCCTGCTGAACGGAGACCGAACGGGGGCTTAGCTCGTAAAACACAAAACCCAAGGCATCCACCCCAGCCTGAACAGCAGCCTCGACATCTGCCTCGCGGGTCAGTCCACAAACTTTGATTCGGGTACGCATAACAATTGGGAATCGTACTCGACATGCGCAAGGCAGAGGCCCTGAGCGGGAAAAGTGCGGGCAGCCTGGGTCCGATCCCGGCTGACCAAGACCTCTTGGGCCCACTGCAATGACGCCGCGCCCCGGCCGACCTCAACCACTGTTCCCACAAGATTACGCACCATATGATGCAAAAATGCGTTGGCAGTGAGATGAAACTCAATCACTGCATCGGATTCGATCACATCAAACTGATACAGCTCTCGAACCGGGGAGCTGGCCTGGCATTCAGACGACCGAAAGGCGCTGAAATCATGCTTGCCTACATAAAGCGCACAGGCTTGTCGCAGTAACTCACGATCAAGGGGACGATACCACCAGGCTGAATACCGCTGCGCGAGCGGTGAGCGCGTAGGAGCACACAGCAGTCGATAGATATACGTGCGAGAGCGGGCCGAGAATCTAGCGTGGAACTCCGCGTCAACACGGCAGGCCCAGCGCACAGCAATACTCTGCGGCAAAAGCGCATTCAGTCCGCGGACCCAGCTCCACTCGGGCCGGTCGAGCTCGGTATCAAGATGCACCACTTGGCCCCGGGCGTGCACTCCGGCATCGGTTCGGCCCGCACAAATGGTCGGATGCGGGCTGCCGGTGAATTTTAAAAGTGCCGCCTCAAGCTGATCCTGAATCGTGTTGCCGCCAGGCTGTGTCTGCCAGCCACTCCAGTCCGTGCCGTCGTACTCCAGCCCTAGGGCAAGCCGCATCAGCGCTCAAGCAAAATACGCAACATGCGTCGTAACGGCTCGGCAGCACCCCAGAGCAGCTGATCTCCCACCGTAAAGGCGGCGAGATATTGCGGGCCCATCGCCATCTTGTGAAGCCGACCCACAGGAATATTCATGGTGCCGCTCACTGCTGCCGGACTTAATTCACGCTCGGTGCGCTCCCGATCATTTGGGATCACACGCACCCAGTCATTCGCACTGGCAATAATAGTTTCGATGTCTTGCACAGAAACATCCTTTGTGAGCTTGACGGTAAGCGCCTGCGAATGGCATCGCATCGCCCCCACGCGAACACAGAGCCCATCAATCGGGATGGATCCCGGTGAACGGAAGGCGGGTTTACCCAGAATTTTGTTGGCCTCAGCGCCGCCCTTCCACTCTTCTTTGCTCTGGCCATGCTCCACGGGAACATCAATCCAAGGAATAAGGCTGCCAGCTAGCGGCACACCACGAAAATTCTCCACCGGCAATCCTGATGCCGCACCGCCACGCAAAAGTTCGCTGATCTTTTTATCAATTTCAAGAATCGCCGATGAGGGATCATCAAGCTCCCGAGAAACTGACTGATGCAGCTTGCCCATTTGCGCAAGCAGCTCGCGCATGTTCTGCGCGCCTGCGCCCGATGCAGCCTGATAGGTCATGGCGCTCACCCACTCCACTAGACCCTCGCGAAAAAGCCCGCCCATGGCCATGAGCATCAGGCTCACGGTGCAGTTACCACCAATCCAATTTCTGCCACCCGCTGCCAGCGCCCGATCAATGACTGGGCGGTTCACGGGATCCAGAATGATCACGCAATCGTTTTCCATCCTGAGTGCCGAGGCTGCGTCAATCCAATGGCCTGACCAGCCGCTTGCCCGCAATCCGGGATAGATCTCTTTGGTGTAATCACCACCCTGACAGGTGATCACGATATCCATAGCCTTGAGCGCCGAAATGTCAGAGGCTGACTGCAGCGGCTGATGGGTCTTGGCAAATGAAGGGGCTGCGCCTCCCGCATTTGAAGTGCTGAAAAACACAGGATCAATCAGCGTAAAATCATTTTCTTGCTGCATACGCTGCATCAGGACTGATCCCACCATCCCTCGCCATCCGACCAAACCAACTTTCTTCATCGCAGTTTCTCTTCTTTAAACTAAGCTAAAGCGGCAATCACCGCATCTCCCATCTCAACGGTTCCCGCCCGCCTGCAGCCCTCGCGATAAATATCCGGCGTGGCAATCCCGCTGGATAGCGTTTTACGGACGGCCAACTCAATCTGGTCAGCCGCCTGCGACAGGCCACAGGAGTAACGCAGCAGCATGGCGGCCGACAGAATTGTGGCCAAGGGATTGGCGAGATTCTTTCCTGCAATATCTGGAGCCGATCCATGAATCGGCTCGTATAGGCCTTTGTTATTGGCATCAAGTGAGGCCGAAGGCAGCATGCCAATCGAACCCGTGAGCATCGAGGCCTCGTCTGAGAGGATGTCGCCAAACATATTGCCAGTCACCAGCACATCGAATTGCTTTGGGTCTTTTAAAAGCTGCATGGCAGCGTTATCCACATACATATGTGATAACGCAACATCCGGGTATTCTTTACCCAAGTTAGTCATGACATCACGCCACAGCTGTGTGGTCTCAAGCACGTTGGCCTTATCGACCGAGCAGACCCTACGGTCGCGCTTTCTTGCTGCTTCGAAGGCCAGACGCCCTATTCTCACGATTTCGCTTTCGCGATAGACCATCGTGTCAAAGCCTTCGCGCTCGCCATTTTCCAGCACGCGAATGCCACGGGGCTGACCAAAGTAGATATCTCCGGTAAGCTCTCGGATGATCATAATGTCCAGGCCTGAGACCACTTCGGGCTTTAAGGTCGACGCCCCAGCAAGCTCCGGATAGATGATTGCGGGCCGCAGATTTGCAAATAGCTGCAGCTCTTTGCGCAGGCCAAGAATCGCTTGCTCAGGGCGAAGCTCGCGGGCTAATGAATCTAAAGTGAAATCCCCAACGGCACCGAACAAAATCGCATCAGCTGACTTTGCCAATCGCAGCGTTGCCTCCGGCAGAGGATGGCCACTGGCGCGATAACCGGCGCCACCCACCGGTGCCTGCTCCAGAGTAAGCGAAAAGTGGCCCTGGGCAGCAAGACGCTCCAGCACTCGCACTGCCTGTTGCGTGATCTCAGGTCCGATACCGTCTCCAGGCAGGATAGCGAGATTCAAATGCTTCGACATCTTCCGCCCCTGGTCAGCCCAGCGCCCGATGCGGATCAACGGCCAGCCATGGCTGATCGGCAAGCCGCCGCGATTCAAAGGCTCGAATTTTCTCCGCATGCTGCAACGTAAGCCCAATGTCATCAAGTCCATGAATCAAGCAGTGTTTGCGGAAGGGCTCAATCTCGAAAGACCGCGAAAAACTTCCATCTAGGCTTTCAACCTTTTGTGCTGAAAGATTGATCTTGAGCTGAAAGCCTTCTTCGCTAAAGACGCGCTGAAAAAGAATTTCCACATCGCTTTCGGCAAGCACAATCGGCAGCAGGCCATTTTTAAAACAGTTGTTAAAAAATATATCGGCATAAGACGGCGCAATCAGCACGCGAAACCCGTAGTCCTCCAGAGCCCAGGGCGCATGCTCGCGGCTTGATCCGCAGCCGAAATTACGCCGAGCCAGCAATACGCTCGCCCCCCGATAACGGGCCTGATTCAATACAAAATCTTTTTTCAGCGGCCTGCGGCTGCAGTCCACGCCCGGCTGGCCTTCATCCTCATAACGCCAGGCATCGAAAAGATTCGGGCCAAAGCCGCTACGCTTAATCGACTTTAAAAATTGCTTTGGGATGATCGCATCCGTATCAACATTGGCCCGATCCATCGGTGCTACAAGTCCCTGATGCTGGTCAAGAGGTTTCATCGAGAGAAGTCCCCGCAGTTAGAAATTTCGAACATCGACAAAATGGCCTGCCAGCGCTGCGGCAGCCGCCATCGCGGGTGAGACCAGATGGGTACGGCCCCCTGCGCCCTGCCGGCCCTCGAAATTACGATTCGATGTCGAAGCGCTGCG
This sequence comes from Betaproteobacteria bacterium, assembly GCA_009924525.1. Taxonomy (GTDB): domain Bacteria; phylum Pseudomonadota; class Gammaproteobacteria; order Burkholderiales; family Burkholderiaceae_A; genus Lacustribacter. The sequence continues at coordinate 8,030 of RFRK01000001.1, read as the reverse complement.
CTCACCAGGCTCAAGCCGATCGGCATTCATTGCAAGACACATTGAGCAGCCTGGTTCGCGCCATTCAAAGCCAGCCTGTCGAAATACCTGATCCAGGCCCTCCTGCTCCGCCTGGGCCTTCACGAGCCCCGAGCCGGGCACCACCAAAGCAAGCTTCACACTGTCGGCTTTTTTGCGGCCCTTAATTACCGCTGCGGCAGCACGCAAATCTTCGATTCGCGAATTCGTGCACGAGCCGATAAAGACCTTATCGACTGCAATCTCGGTCAAGGGCGTGTTAGGCGCAAGACCCATGTAAGCAAGCGCGCGTTCCATGCCCTCGCGCCGAGAGGCGTCAGACTCGCGAGCAGGATCAGGAACCTGTGCACCAACCGGCAAGACCATCTCGGGCGAAGTGCCCCAAGTAATCTGGGGGGCGATATCTGCGGCATTCAGCTCCACAACCGAATCAAAACGGGCATCCGAATCGGAATGCAGCGTATTCCAGTAAGCAACCGCCCGCTCCCAATCGGTACCCTTCGGTGCCATCGGTCTATCGCGAACATAGTCAATTGTCTTTTGATCGACCGCGACCATTCCCGCGCGGGCACCTGCCTCTATCGCCATATTGCAGACCGTCATGCGGCCTTCCATCGACATCGACTGCATCACCGAACCGCCAAACTCGATCGCAAATCCAGTGCCGCCCGCGGTGCCGATTTTCCCGATCACGGCAAGCACGACATCTTTCGGTGTGACACCCGGCCCGAGCATGCCCTCGATCTTCACTAACATCCGCTTCGCTTTTTTCATCAGCAGGCATTGGGTTGCCAATACATGCTCCACTTCCGAAGTACCGATCCCCATGGCAAGACATGCGAAAGCGCCATGGGTGCTGGTGTGAGAATCGCCGCAGACAACCGTCATGCCCGGCAGGGTTGCGCCCTGCTCAGGGCCGATGACGTGCACGATGCCCTGACGGTGATCGTTGATATTGAAATAAGTAATGTTGAATTTTTTAGTATTGGCATCCAGCGTCTCTACCTGCAGACGCGAGACGGGATCACTGATGCCATGAGAGCGGTCCGTGGTTGGCACGTTGTGATCCACCACCGCAAGATTGGCGGCATTACGCCACGGCTGGCGGCCAGAGAGCTCAAGCCCCTCAAAGGCCTGGGGGCTGGTGACCTCATGGACCAGGTGGCGATCGATATAGATCAGGCAGGTGCCATCAGTCTCCTGGTGGACGACGTGCTCATCCCATAATTTGTCGTAAAGGGTGCGTCCCGGCATCGCAAATCTCACTAAGAATTCGGAAAGTTTTTTCTTAAGCCCTGAATTATGCCCGTGCTAGGCCACTGTTTTAGTCGGCTGCCCTGCGGCCCGAAGACCCATCACCGCAGCGATGGCTCCAGCGATGGCTGCCCCCGCCGAAACCACAAACACAAACTCAGGAAAAACAGCCTCCCAGAGCCAGCCAGCAGCAATGCCACCAATTGATCCGCCAAGGCCATAGGAGGCCATGGTGTACAACGCTTGGCCGCGGGCCTGGGCCTGGGCGGGAAACCATTGCCGGATGAGCGCCATTGAGGCGCTGTGATGGATGCCAAATGTCACCGCATGCAGCACCTGGGCCAGAATGATTACGACCAGCGACCCCCCGGAGAAAGCAATCATCAGAAATCGAATCGCTGTCACGCCATAAGACGCAACCCAACACTGGCCGACCGAAAAACGATCAAACAGTCGATGTTGAAACTGAAACATCACGATTTCGGCAACCACTCCGAGCGCCCAGAGCAGACCGATCTCAGTAGTGCTGTAGCCCTGCTGATGCAGCCAGAGCGAAAATAAGGTGTAAAGCGGCGCATGGGCAATCAGCATGAGAAATGAAGCAAGCAGAAATGATCGCAATCGGCCATCACGCAGCACCTGACCAATAAGTCGATGCCGAGGGGCCGCGGCCTGCACCTCACGGCCAGGCAGTAAGGCGGAGACCACTGCCAGAATAAGTAGCACCCCGATCAGTGATGCGGGCAGCCAATCAATGCCGACCCGATCAAACCATGGGCCAGCGCTGAGCACTGCCACGATAAAACCAATGGAGCCCCAGACCCGCATTCGGCCGTAACGCTTCAAACTTCCGCGACTGGCCTGCATCGCAAGTGACTCTGCAATCGGCACTTGACCGCTTAAGAAGAAACTCAAGACACAAAAGAGCGCAAACAGTGGCCAAAACGGCAGCGATGTCAGCAGCCCCAGACTAACAAGCAGCGCGGCCACCGCAGCAATTTGAATTACACGGGCTACACCCTGCGGCCCGCGCACATGATCGGCAAGCCAGCCCCAGGCGGGCGGACCGATGACGCGGGCCCACTGCATGGGCGAGATGAGCACACCAATCTCAGCGGGGCTAAAGCCGCGCGCGTTTAGCCAGAGCGGAAGGTAGGGCGAAAACAGCCCGACATAAGCAAAGTAAGCGCCAAAAAATGCCCCGAGTCGGGCGGTGGCACTCACCCTGCGATCGGTGGTGTGGGCACGCGAACGTCGGCGTTTTGGGCCCGATGACGCAGGGCGTGGTCCATGAGCACCAAAGCGAGCATGGCCTCAGCAATTGGCGTTGCACGAATGCCCACACAGGGATCATGCCGGCCATGGGTCTCCACCACAGTGGGCTGGCCCTGCAAATCGATCGAGCGCCGCGGCGTGCGAATACTCGAGGTGGGCTTAATCGCAATGGAGACCGTAATCGGCTGACCGGTTGAGATTCCGCCCAGAACACCGCCAGCATTATTGGTCGTAAAACCCTGTGGAGTGAGCTCATCGCCATGGGTCGATCCACGCTGTGCTACGGACTGAAATCCTGCGCCAATTTCTACGCCCTTGACTGCATTGATGCCCATCATGGCGTAGGCGATCTCGGCATCCAGCCGATCAAATACCGGCTCGCCCCAGCCTACTGGAACATGGGTCGCTTCAACATTGATGCGCGCACCACAGGAGTCGCCCGCTTTGCGCAAGGCATCCATATAGGCCTCTAGCTCGGAAATCTGGCTTTTATTTGCGGCAAAAAATGGATTGCAGCTCACCTCTGCCCAATCTTCAAATCGAACCTCGATCTCACCGAGCTGCGTCATGTGGCCACGGATCGTCACACCAAACTTCTCACGTAGCCACTTCTTCGCAATCGCGGCGGCAGCCACCCGGACAGCCGTCTCGCGCGCCGAAGATCGGCCGCCACCGCGGTAGTCACGCACACCGTATTTTTGCCAGTAGGTGTAATCGGCGTGACCGGGGCGAAAGGTGTCTTTGATATCGTTGTAATCCTTACTGCGCTGATCCTGATTTCGAATCAGAAGCGCAATCGGCGCCCCGGTGGTGACCCCTTCAAACACGCCCGAGAGAATCTCAACGGTATCGGACTCCTGCCGCTGAGTAACGTGCCGCGAGGTGCCCGGCCGACGACGGTCCAGCTCTGGCTGAATATCGGACTCGGATAGGGTCATTCCGGGCGGGCAGCCATCCACCACACAGCCAATCGCGGGGCCATGAGATTCCCCAAAAGACGTCACCGCAAACAGATGGCCGAAGGTATTTCCTGACATACCCGCAGTTTAAGCGATCAGGGTCTGATTAACGAGCCGTAAGGTGTGAAGCAAGCCGTCGCGTCACGCATTCCCGGCCCAGCACTGCCATGACCTTGTCGATCGATGGTGTATCAGTGCGGCCCATCAGCATCAGCCGAAGCGGCATCGCAATCTGCGGCATTTTCAAGCCCGATGCCGATAACACCCCTTTCAGCGCCAACGCCAGTGCGGCCGCACTCCAATCTGCGGGCAGGCTTGTCATCAACGCAGTCAGTGCCGCGCGTACCGGCGGGCTGAGCTGCTCTTTTAAGGCTTCGGACGCATCGGGCGGATCCATGTAAAACATGGCAATCGATTCGGCAAGTTCATTTAATGTCTGCGCCCGATCTTTTAGAAGCTCACAGACAGTCGCGAGCTCAGGCCCTTGAGCAACCGAAAATCCTTCCTCTCGAACGCGGGGCGCCACCATATTTGCAAGCTCTTGCGCAGTAAGCTGCCGAAGGTAATGGTTGTTGAGCCACTTTAATTTTTCAAAATCAAACTGTGCAGCCGACTTACTGCAATGCTCTAAAGAAAACCACTCTTGCAACTGCTGCATAGAGAAAATCTCGTCATTACCGTGGCTCCAGCCCAGCCGCGCGAGATAGTTCAGCAAGGCCTGTGGCAGATAGCCATCGCTGTGGTACTGCATAACCGATACAGCGCCGTGACGCTTGGATAGCTTCTCGCCATCTGGGCCATGAATCATCGGCAGATGTGCATAGGCCGGCACCTCTGCGCCAAGGGCCTTCAGAATATTGATCTGCCGCGGGGTGTTATTGATGTGATCATCGCCGCGAATGACATTGCTGATTTGCATGTCCATGTCATCCACTACGACACAAAAGTTATAGGTCGGTGTCCCGTCTGTGCGGGCGATGATGAGGTCGTCGAGCTCTTCGTTGGAAATTGAGATACGGCCCTTCACACCATCGTCCCAGGTCACAAAGCCAGAGTCCGGATTACGAAACCGCACCACAGGCTGAAGTCCCGGTGGTGGCTCCAAACCAGTGGCCTTCACATTTTCCGGCCGCCAGCGGCCGTCATAGCGGGGCTTAGCCCCCCGAGCCCGCTGCTCCTCGCGCATAGCATCTAACTGCTGCGGGGTGCAGTAACAGTGATAGGCGGTGCCTGATTGAAGCATTGCGGCAATCACCTCTCGATAACGGTCCATGCGCCGCATCTGATAAAACGGGCCCTCATCTGGAGTCAGGCCCAGCCATTGCATACCATCTAAGATAGCCTGCACAGCCTCCGGCGTGGAGCGCTCGACATCCGTATCTTCGATACGAAGAATGAATTTGCCACCGTAGCGGCGCGCAAAGGCCCAGCAGTACAGTGCGGTGCGGGCGCCGCCAACATGAAGATAGCCCGTTGGGCTTGGCGCAAACCGTGTTCGAACAGGCTTTAAAACAGGCGTCGACATAGGCCGAAAGTTTAGCTGCCGCAGCCTATTTAGCCCGAAGGCCAAGGCAGGCGGGGCTGCTTAAACGAATAGCCGCCCATCAGAAACTCATGAGCGACGTAAGAAGGAAAGCTCCATGCAGGCGCCGTCTGCGAGGACCATTCGACCAAGGCGCCGAGCACCGGTTTTTCCTTCCATAGGCCAGCCCGCATAGCGTTGAGGTACCCGGGTGAATCAACCAGCGCATTGCGCGGGACAAATGACACCAGAATTAGCGTCAGCAAACTCATCACCATCAGCGGCCAGCGCATTCCCGGCCGAATCAAGTTAGCAAGCGTGCCCACCAGAAAGGAAATATTTAATAACGCAAAGAACAACGATATTCCGATTACGATCGGAGGAATAATTAGATTCTTGTAAGCGTTGTACTCCATATCCGTGGTCATCGTCAGTCCAGCGCTAAAGTTGCCATGTTCAAAAACCCATTGGGTGAACTGCGCCTCTCGTCCTGTCGTGTGCAAAGCAGCGGCCGGAAACAATGCCATCACAATGTCTTTCTCAGCGCGATCCAGCGGACCCCAGATCACGGGCTCCCCAGTCGATAAGCGCAGCCGACCCTCCCCCGCGTATTTCGCAACCAAGGACAGCGCAACCGCGGCCTGCTTGTCTTCAGGCTTTGCAGAACGAACAAGATATTCAGTCAATTCCCTCTGGGCATTCCACATTACGACAATACCAAGCGAGACAAACGCGATCAGTCTGACCAGATCGCTAAATCGCCCAAAAAGCTTTAATCGAAAGCACACCAGGCCCAAACCGACCCCAGAAATCACCCTCGCCCAGAATTCAAGGCCTTTTAAGATCTCATCGCTTGCAGTGCCCGACAAAACGCTCACGAGCTGATGCGTAAAGCCAAGCTCGAAAACAAGATATATAAATGGGATGGCGATCCCAAAAATCACCTCTCGCCGAAATCGGGTCATACGCAGTAACCGCCCTAAAATGATGGGTCAACCGCCGAATTGTCTCAAAACTCCGATTCAATGACCCGATCGACTCGACCAGCGCTTCGCATCTACGCCGGACCAACTGCCCTGGCGCACATCCGAGAAAATGGTCTTTTGCCGGACCATATCCAGGTGATCCCCGGCGCTGCCGGGGGTCCGAAAGGCCTCATCCTGGGTCCAATTGATCGTTTTCTTTTCGGTAACTGGCTCCCCCAAAGTAAGCAGCCCATTCATCTGATCGGGGCATCGATCGGCGCCTGGAGAATGGCCACCGCATGCCTTTCATCGCCAATTAGTGGATTTGCACGCCTGGAGCGCGACTATGTCTATCAGGATTACGCGCTTGAACCCGGGCAAAAGCGCCCCACTGCGCAACAGGTCAGCGAGAGTTTTCGGGACAATCTTCAGTCTTTTTATTCGGAAAAAATTCCTGAAGTTTTGCGTCATCCCCGTTATCGACTTCATGTGCTGTGTTCTCGAGGGAAGCATTTATTGCGCCAAGAGCACCCAGTTCTAACCCCGCTTGGTTACGCTTTGGCCTACTTAAGTAATGCTGCCAAGAGGCGCTGGATGGGCCTTTGGCTCGAACGCACAGTCTTCTCGTCATCGGGTGCCGCCGGACTGAGCAGCAAACCTTTTGCAACCGATGACTTTGCCACTTGCGAACTTACGCTCACCGAGGAAAATTTTCTGCAAGCACTCCAGGCAAGCTGCAGTATTCCTTTTGCGCTGCAGGCAGTCCCCGCGATTACAGGTGCCCCTGCTGGCGCCTACTGGGATGGCGGTATCACCGACTATCACCTGCATCTGAACTACAACGGCTTGGTCTTATACCCGCACTTTCAGCGAGCAGTAATTCCTGGCTGGCTGGACAAGCAGCTTAAAGCCCGACATCGGCCCACTGCGTTTCTTCATAATACGGTCGTACTGGCACCGGACCCCTCCTGGGTAGAGCGTCTGCCCAATCGGAAGCTGCCCGATCGTACTGACTTTGTCAGCTACAGCAACGACCTTCAATCTCGAATTCGCATCTGGAAGGCAGCGATCGCCGAAAGTCAACGGCTGGCAGATGAATTTAGCGAGTGGCTGTTACGGCCAGATCCAGGCGTCGTGGAGCCGCTGTAGGCAGACCAAGCTGCACCTATTTTTAGGATTTAGCTAGACTGCGATCATTATGTTCGAGCGCCTAAAAGCAGCCCGTGAAGTTGCCAACCAAAAAACCGAGCTAAAACGGCTGATCGCAGATTGCGACGAGCTCATCAAAGAACCGGGCCAATCAGTCAGTGTTGGAATTGCTGCCCGTGCCTTAAGCCGCTATCAGAAACTTGATACGAGCTCGCGAGGTGAGTTCTATGAACTACTGGCGACACGCTATGAGCCCAGCATCGAAAGCATGACCCGGGCGCTTGATGCCCACAAGGAAAAACGATCACCTGAGAGCTTGATCGAACTTGTGCGGGCAGTCGAACCGCCGCGGCAGGAGCTCTTGCGGCGGCTTAATCGGGTCGCCTCAGGCACCGCAGTCATTGTTCAAATGCGCGAGGAGATCCTCAAAAGCCTGCGCTCGGCCCCGGCGCTTGCGGCAGTCGATGCCGATTTTGAGCACTTGCTGTCCTCTTGGTTTAACCCAGGGTTTTTAGAACTCAAGCGGCTTGACTGGATGACCCCAGCGCACCTGCTGGAAAAAGTCATTCAACACGAGGCAGTCCACGAGATCGATGGCTGGGGTGATCTGAGGCGACGGCTTGAGCCGGATCGCAGACTCTATGCCTATTTTCATCCAGCGCTGCCCAATGAGCCGCTGATCTTCGTTGAGGTTGCTCTTCTGAACGACATACCAAGCGCAGTGGCGCCACTACTGGATCGCAGCAAGCCGCCCAATGTTGACGCAAAACACTATAAGGTGGCCGCGTTTTATTCAATCTCGAATTGTCAGCCCGGACTAAAAGGCATTCATCTGGGCAACTTTTTGATTAAACGGGTCGCAGAAGATTTGAAATCAGAATTTCCAAG